>JBEKKM010000001.1:0-109279 GCA_050010715.1 Xanthobacteraceae bacterium
GCGTCGCCGACCTCATTGCTCTGGCCAAGGCGAAGCCCGGCCAAGTGCTCCATGCCACCGTGGTAGGCAGCCTGCCGCACCTGGCGAGCGAGCTGTTCGCGCAGCGCGCCGGCATCAAATTCACCCAGGTGCCCTATCAAGGCAGCCCGCAGACCGTGACCGACGTCATCGCCGGCCGCGCATTGTGCACGTTCTCGCCGGCCTCGACCGTGGTCGGCCAGATCGCGGCGGGCAAGCTCAGAGCGCTGGCGGTCGCCGCCAACAAACGCTCCAGCGCGCTGCCCGACGTGCCGACCATGGCGGAAGCCGGCATACCCGATTTCGACACCAGTCTCTGGTTTGGTCTCCTGGCGCCCGCAGCCACGCCGCGTCCGGTGATCGACAAACTCGCCGCTGCTGCACAAAAGGCGATTCATGCGCCGCAGACCGTGGCAACGCTGGCCAAGCAGGGTTTTGTCCCGCTCGAAGGCGGGCCGGATAAATTTGCCGACTACATCCGCAGCGAAACCGCGCGCTGGACCGCGGTCGCGGGCGCTGCCGGACTGAGGAGCTAGAGCGCCAACGCAGGCGGCTTCGTCACTCCGCCTTGATGCCGGCCGCCTTGATGATCGGCCACCATTTCTCGATCTCGGCCTTCTGGAATGCGTGCAGCGCTTGCGGCGTTTGTTGCTCGGGCGGATAGATGACCTGCGCCAGATCGAGGAGTTTTTGCCGCGTATCGGGATCGGCCAAGGCGGCGACCATGGCGGCGTTGAGCTTGGCGATGATCGGTGCCGGCGTGCCCTTGGGCGCCCACAGCGCGTGCCAGAATGAAAAGTAATAGCCGGGCAGTCCCGCTTCGTCGGTGGTCGGGATATCGGGCGCCACCGCGATGCGCTCCTTGGCGGTGACGGCGTAAGCTTTCAGATCGCCGGACTTCACGTGCGGCAGCGATACCGCGGGCGTGTCGAGCTGGATGTCGGTGATGCCGGCGAGCAGATCTTGCGTGGCCAGCCCGGCGCTGCGGTACGACACCATCTGCCACTTCACGCCGATCAGATTCTCCATCAGCACACCGGCGACGTGGCTCGGCGAGCCGACGCCCGAGGTGCCCATGGTCACCTTGTCAGGGTTGGCTTTGATCCAGGCGACCAGTTCCTTCAGATTGTTTGCCGGCATGGTTTTGCGGGCGTCGATCAGGAACGGCTGCGTCACCGCGAGCGCCACCGGCTCGAAATCGGTCAGAAAATCGAAGCCGAGATTATAAATGGCGCCGTTGGCGACATTGGTGCCCCACATGCCCCACAGCACCGTATAGCCGTCGGGCGCCGAGCGCTCGGCGCGGGTGTCGCCGATGGTGCCGGCAGCGCCGCTGACGTTTTCCACCACCACGGTCTGGCCCAGCGTGGCGCTCATGGCCTTGGCCATGATGCGGCCGAGCGTATCGGTCGAGCCGCCGGGTGCGAGCGGCACGATCATGGTGATTGGCCGGTCCGGATAACTTTGCGCGCCGGCGGGCATGGCGGCGGCAAAGCTCAAAGCGGTGACGGCCGCGGCGAATATGCATCTCATGTTTTCCTCCCAGCGCGAGCGCAGGGCTTCCTATGCCAGAGGATTTTTCCGCTCCAAAGGGCAAAGCGCGCGCTGCGACGGTATAGCCGAACGTTGCCGGTGATTTTGAATCGTGGTTCACTTGTTACGGCAAGCGTTGCCGATTCCATCTTGCGAAGAATCGATGCCTTATCGTCGCACCGAAAACGTCGCGCGCCGGCTCGCCGCCCGCCACGCGGCGATCATCGCCGCGGCGCGGGAAGCGGCGAGCGAAGGCGGCATGGCGGCGGTGCAGATCGCGCCGGTGGCGCAACGCGCCGGTATCGCCGCTGGGACGGTCTATCGCTATTTTCCGGGCAAGACCGATCTGGTCACGGCGCTGCTGACCGAAATCTCCGAGCGTGAAATCGGCGCGCTGCGCCGCGCCGCCGATGTCGCGCCGGGCCCACTGTCGGCGCTGTCGGCGGCGATTATGACTTTTGCGGCCAGGGCGCTGCGCCACAGGCGTCTTGCCTATGCGGCGATCGCCGAGCCAGTCGAGGCCGAGCTCGACGCGTCGCGGCTCGGCTTTCGCAAAGCGCTGGCGGCTGAATTCGCGACCCTCATCGCGGCAGCCGTCGCGCATCTGCCGGAGCAGGACGCGGCGCTCAGCGCCGCCGCGTTGGTCGGATTGCTCATCGAAGGCTTGATCGGGCCGCTGGCGCCTGACGCAACGGGCCGCGAGCGCGCCGTGGTGCAGTCGCTGGCGCTTGTGGCGCTACGCGCGCTCGGCGTCGCCGATGCGCGGGCGCGGGGGCTGGTGGTGATGGCGGACAACAGATGACGGACGGCGGACGACAGACAAGGAGGAGGCTCCTTCTGACGTCCGTCGTCCGTCCTCTGTCGTCCGGTCTCAATGCGACAACAGCACCGGCGCCGTCATCGAACGCAGGATCGAGTGCGTCACGCCACCGAGTATGAATTCGCGTAGCCGCGAATGGCCGTAGCCGCCCATGACAATGAAATCCGTGCCGTTGTCGGCGACATGGGACAATAGCACGTCGGCGACGTCGATATTGCCGCGGCTGATGCGCTTGACGTCGACCTTGAGCCCGTGTCGCGCCAGGTGCTGACCCATGTCGGCGCCTTCGATCTCGTCCTCTTTGCCGCGCTCGTTGGCGACTATGACGACTTCGACCTTGCCGGCCTTTGTGAGGATCGGCATGGCGTCGGCGATGGCGCGCGCCGCCTGACGGCCGCCGTCCCAGCACACCATGACGCGGTCGAGCTTGAGCGGCGCTTTTTGGATATAGGGCACGACGATCATCGGCCGGCCGGATTGGAACAGCGTGCTTTCGGCGATCAGCTCTTCGACCTCGTTACCCTGCGGTTCGGCCTGGGGGACGATGGCGAGATCGAAGCGCCGGGCGATGCGGGCGAACTGGTCGCCGGCGCCGGCGGCGCTGGCGCTGAGCGTGATCGGCTCGGCCGAGACGCCGGTGCGCGCGGTCGATGCGGCGAACCGGTCGATGGCGGCTTTCGCCGCGGCCTGGTTGTCGGCGAGCTGCGTCTCGATGACTTCGGCCGGGATATAGCCGGTGCCCGAAATCGGCACGATCGGATCGAATACGAATGCGATCCCGGCAATGTGGGCGCCAAGGGTGTCGGCTATGGAAACGGCATAGTCGCCGACGACACCACCGTCCTCGCGCGTGCTGAGATTGACGACAATGTCCTTGATCATGACGGCGTCTCCTCGCTGCCGCAGGGCAGCCGATACTTATTATAGCGGCTTTATGTCATGCCCGCTGTCGATTGCTTTTGCGCCAAATCAAACCGCCGGCCCCCATGCGTCCGGCTACTTTTTCTTGATGCTGCCGTCGGCGCTGAACTGGCTGACATAGGCCCACAGATCGTTGATCTCCTGCTCGTTCTTGATGCCGGCGAAGATCATCTTGGTGCCGGGCACCTTGGCGCGGGGGTCCTTGATGTAGTCCTTGAACTCCGCCTCGTTCCAGACGATGCCGGAATTCTTGTTGGCGTCGGAATAGGAGAAATCGGGGACGCTACCGGAATGCCGGCCGTCGATGCCGTTGAGCTCGGGGCCGATCTTGTTCTGTGCGTCGTCGCCGATTGCGTGGCAGGGCAGGCATTTGTGGAACGAAATCTCGCCCTTAGCTACGTCCTGCGCCGACGCCGTACAGGCCGATGCGGCAATCAACGCGGCCGCTACAATCACCGTCCTCATTATCAAGTCTCCCTTTCGCCTATCGTACCGGTCGCGCCCCAGGCGGCCTCGAATTTGCGCCGCAGCCGTTCAAGCGGCCGGAGCGCTACCTGTCAACGGCCAAAATAGCCGCCCTGCCGCGCACTTCGCCCGCAAGACCGCTAGGTCCCTCGGGCGCTGTTGCGCGGTACGGCCGGGCATTTCCGGCTATAATGCTAACTGAGGAAACGCCGGAGTGGTTCGATGCCGGTTTTGATGCCGCTGTTCGATGACGCGGTGATTAAGCGGCGCGCCGAGATCGTCGCTGCGCTTAAGCGCATCGTGCCCGGCGAGGGCGTGATCGCCTCGGAAGCGGCGATGCGGCCCTACGAGAGCGATGGGCTCACCGCCTATCGGCAGCTGCCCATGGTGGTGGTGCTGCCGGAGACCACCGCGCAGGTCTCGGCCGTGCTTGCCTACTGCCACCGCGAAGGCATCAAAGTGGTGCCGCGCGGGGCGGGCACCTCGCTGTCGGGCGGCGCGTTGCCGCTCGGCGACGGCGTGCTGCTTGGCATGGCCAAGTTCAAGCGCATCCGCGAGATCGACTTCGACAATCGCGTCGCCGTGGTCGAGCCCGGCGTCACCAATCTCGCGGTGTCGCAGGCGGTCGAGCAGGCCGGCTTCTATTACGCGCCCGATCCGTCGTCGCAAATCGCATGCACCATCGGCGGCAATGTGGCGGAGAATTCCGGCGGCGTGCATTGCCTCAAATACGGCATGACCACCAACAACCTGCTCGGCTGCGAGCTGGTCTTGATGACCGGCGAGGTGGTGCGGCTCGGCGGCAAGCACCTGGATGCCGGCGGCTATGATCTCCTCGGCGTCGTCACCGGTTCCGAGGGCTTACTCGGCGTCGTCACCGAAATCACCGTGCGCATCCTGAAGAAACCGCAGAGCGCGCGCGCGGCGCTGATCGGCTTCAACAAATCCGAGGACGGCGGCGAATGCGTCGCGCGCATCATCGGCTCCGGCATCATTCCCGGCGGCATGGAGATGATGGACCGGCCGGCGATCCATGCGGTGGAAGAATTTGTCCATGCCGGCTATCCGCTCGACGTTGAGGCGCTGTTGATCGTCGAGCTCGATGGCCCGCGCGCCGAAGTCGATCACCTGCTCGAGCGCGTGCAGGAGATCGCCAAGGCCTGCCGCGCGGTGACCTGCCGCGTCTCCAATTCCGAAGAAGAGCGCCTGCTGTTCTGGGCCGGGCGCAAGGCAGCGTTCCCCGCGGTCGGCCGCATCTCGCCGGATTATCTCTGCATGGACGGCACCATTCCACGCGCGAAATTGCCGCTGGTGCTGCAACGCATGCAGGAGATGTCGGCGAAATACGCACTCCGCGTCGCCAATGTCTTCCATGCCGGCGACGGCAATCTGCATCCATTGATCCTTTATGACGCCAACAATCCCGGCGAGCTCGAACGCGCCGAGCAATTCGGCGCCGATATTCTGCGCCTGTGCGTCGAGGTCGGCGGCGTGCTCACAGGCGAGCACGGCGTCGGCGTCGAAAAGCGCGACCTGATGCCGGTGATGTTTTCCGAGATCGATCTCAACCAGCAGCAGCGCCTCAAATGCGCCTTCGACGACAAGAGTCTGCTCAATCCCGGCAAAGTGTTCCCGACGCTGCATCGCTGCGCCGAGCTCGGCCGCATGCACGTGCATGCCGGGCGGGTGGCATTTCCCGATATTCCGCGGTTTTAGTGCGCGCCAAAAAGTACATGTCATGAAATTCGGCCTGTTCAGCTCGGCGCAAGCCAACACCAACGATCTGCCCGCGCAGACCGGTCAGGGCTTTCGCGACTATCTCGATTTCAACGTCGAGGCCGAGGCGCTCGGCTTTCAGTCGAGTTTTCTGGTCGAGCATCATTTCACCGGCTGGAACCAGGTGTCGGCGACCTTGATGCTGTTGATGGCGGTTGCCATGCGGACCACGACGTTGCGGCTCGGCTCTGCCGTGATCGTGCTGCCCTGGCACAATCCGGTGCTGCTCGCCGAGCAGGCGGCTACGCTTGATCTGATCTCCGGCGGCCGCTTCGATTTCGGCATCGGCAAGGGCTACCGGCACAGCGAGTTCAAGGGTTTTCAGATCGCGCCGGACGAGGCCGAGGCGCGCTTCGAGGAGGCCGTCACGGTGATGACGCGGGCGTGGACGACGCGGCAGCGCTTCTCCCATCGCGGCCGCTTCTGGCATTTCGAAGATATCGTCGTCGAGCCGCCGCCGGCGCAGCAGCCGCATCCGCCGCTGTGGGTGGCGGCCGGCAGCGAACAGTCGATCCGCCGCGCCGCGGCACGCGGCTTCAACCTGATCCTCGACCAATATGCCAGTGCCGAACAAATCACCGAGCGCGTCGGCTTCTACAAAGCCGAGCGCAAGGCGCAAGGATTTGGTTTCGACCCAATGCAGGTGGCGGTGGCGCGCCAGCTCTATGTCGCCAACGATGAGGCCGACAAGCAAGCCGCGCTCAAGCGCCAGGCCGCTTATGCCCAACGCACCGTTGATGTCTCGCGCCAGCCTGCGGGCAAAGGCGGCTCGCACGTGCTCGCCTATGCCGACAAGGCCGGCGGCACCGAGGAGCATGCGCTCTACGGCACGCCGGATGAAATCTGCGAAAACCTCGCCATCTTGCAGAAGGCCGGCGTGGCCTATGTGCTGCTGACCGTCGCCGGCGGCAGCGCGCAGTTGCGGCGCTTTGCGGGGGACATCATGCCGGCCTTCGCCGGTTCGGCGCCCGTCGCCGACGCGGCGGAGTGATCGCGCCATGGCCGATCCTCTCAAACCGCGCGATGCCGCCGAGGTCGAGCAGGCGATCCGTTCGGCGCTCGTCGACGGCAAGGCGCTCGAAGTCGTCGGCCACGGCACCAAGCGCGCCATCGGCCGCGCCGCGCAATGGGACGCCACCCTCGACCTCTCGGCGCTCACCGGCGTCACGCTCTATGAGCCGGAGGAATTGGTACTGTCGGCGCGAGCCGGCGCGCCGCTTGCGGAAATCGAGGCGCTCGTCGCGGCAAGCAAACAAGAGCTTGCCTTCGAGCCGATGGACTATGGGCCGCTGCTTGGAACCACGCCCGGCGCCGCCACTATCGGCGGCGTGCTGGCGGCGAACTTATCGGGCCCGCGCCGCATCAAGGCCGGCGCGGCGCGCGATCATTTCCTCGGCTTTACGGCGGTGTCCGGCCGCGGCGAAACCTTCAAGTCCGGCGGCCGCGTGGTCAAGAACGTCACCGGCTATGACCTCTGCAAGCTCATCGCCGGCTCGTGGGGCACGCTCGCGGCCATGACCGACGTGACCATCAAGACGCTGCCGCGGGCCGAGACCGAGGCGACGGTGCTGGTGCTGAAGCTCGACGACGCAACGGCCAGAAAGGTCATGACGGCGGCCACGGGTTCCTTCGCCGACGTTTCGGCGGCGGCGCATCTGCCGGCCATTGCCGCAGCGCGCATTGCCGAGATCGCACCTGCGCAAACCGCAGTGACCGCGTTCCGCATCGAAGGCGTCGCGCCTTCGGTGGCCGAGCGCAAGGCCGTGCTGGAAAAACTCCTGGCGCCCTTCGGCACGCTCGGTTCGCTCGACGAGGCGGCATCGCGGGCGCTATGGCGCGCGGTTCGTGACGTGACGCCGTTCGCGGCGGCCAGTCCGGCGGGGACCCGCGACCTCTGGCGCATCTCGACGGCGCCGACCCAGGGCACCGACATCGGCCGCACGCTCGCTGAAAAAGCCGACGCCGAGCTTTTTTACGACTGGGCCGGCGGCCTCATCTGGGCGGCTTTACCGGCTGCGAACGACGCCCACGCGCCGCTGGTCCGCGCCGCAGTCGCGTCCGCGGGCGGCCACGCCACGCTCATTCGCGCGCCGGCGGCCGTGCGCGCCACAGTCGAAGTCTTTACGCCCGAAGAGCCGGCGCTCGCCGCGCTGACGGCGCGGGTGCGGGGAGGCTTTGATCCGCAAGGCGTGCTTAATGCCGGGCGCATGTGGGCGGGCGTGTAGCCATGCAGACCAATTTCACGCTGGCGCAACTCGCCGATCCGGATACCGCAGACTCGGAAAAAATCCTGCGCGCCTGCGTCCATTGCGGCTTCTGCACCGCGACCTGCCCGACCTATGTGCTCGACGGCAACGAACTCGATTCGCCGCGCGGGCGCATCTACCTGATCAAGGAGATGCTGGAGCACGACCGGCCGGCGACCGCCGACGTCGTCGTGCACATCGACCGCTGCCTGTCGTGCCTCGCCTGCATGACCACCTGTCCGTCGGGCGTGCACTACATGCATCTGGTCGACCACGCCCGCGTCCATATCCAAGACACCTATGAGCGCCCGCCGCTCGAGCGTCTGCTGCGCGGGATGCTGGCTTGGCTCTTGCCGTATCCGGTGCGGTTCCGGCTGGCGCTCCTTGCGGCGCTGCCGGCAAAACCGTTGGCGCCGCTTCTCGAAGCGATCGGGCTTAAGCGGCTCGCCGCCATGCTCCAGCTGGCACCGTGGCGGGGGCCGCAGCGTCCGCTCGGGCCGCAGATTTTTCCGGCTGTGGGTGCGCGCAAGGGCCGCGTCACCTTGCTTGCCGGCTGCGTCAACGACGTGATGGCGCCACAAATCAACGCCGCCGCCATCGCCGTGCTGACGCGCCACGGCATCGAGGTGGTGCTGGCCAAGGGCGCCGGCTGTTGCGGCTCGCTGGTCCACCACATGGGCCGCGACGACGCCGCGCTTGAGCAGGCGCGCGCCAATATCGACGCCTGGACCGCGCTCGAAGGTCTCGATGCCATCGTCATAAACACCTCTGGTTGTGGCACGACGGTGAAGGATTACGGCTTCATGCTGCGGACCGATCCGGCCTATGCCGAGCGCGCCGCCCGCATTTCAGGCCTGACCAAGGACATTTCGGAATATCTCGCCGTGCTGCCGCTCAAGCCCGCTGACGGCGCTCCGCAACTTGTCGTGGCGTACCATGCCGCGTGCTCATTGCAGCACGGCCAGCGCGTCAACCGGCAGCCCAAGGAGCTGCTCCTTAAGCTCGGCTTTAAGGTGTTGGACGTGCCCGATGGTCATCTGTGCTGCGGCTCGGCCGGCGTCTACAATATTTTGCAGCCCGACTTTGCAAGACGGTTGCGCGAGCGCAAAGTCGGGACTATCGAGAGATTGCGACCTGATGTTATTGCAGCAGGTAATATCGGCTGCATCACGCAGATCGCGGCGGGCACTAAGCTTCCAGCCGTCCATACGGTCGAGTTGATCGATTGGGCCACCGGGGGGGCATGTCCACCCGCACTCCGGGCGAGCTGATTTCATATCGGTAGCAACGATCGGGAGGTCGATCATGGCAAAGAAAGCAAAGGCGAAGAAGAAACCGGGCAAGAAGAAAAAAGCAGCTCCGGCACGCAAAAAGAAGAAAGTCGTGAAGCATGCGAAGAAGCCGGCGCTGAAGAAAAAGAAGAAGGCAAAGGCCGCCCCGAAGCCTCAACCCAAGCCCCGACCGAAGCCGAAGGCCCCGCCGTCGCCAGCACCCGGTGCAGGGGCTACGCCGGCTGTGACTACTACTCCCAATCCAAGCCCGGCTCCGCCGCCGTTTGCGCCGCCGTCGTCGGGCTCGGGTTCTGGCAGCGGCAACTAGCCGTTTCGCCCCATCTGACAGCGCGGCGTTTGGCCTTTGCCTGACGCCGCGTTTGATTGCGCCAAGCCGCATTGCAACGGCCCGGCGAGACCAATAGCATTGGCGGCACATAAGGATGGCCGGCGCGTTGACGCCGGCCCGTGGCCGGTGATGGCCGGCTGTTTCCGTTTCCGGGAGGTGCGTTATGCCGACCTACAACATTCTGCTCATGGGCGCGTCCTATGGCTCGCTGCTCGCCTCGAAGCTCTTGTTTGGCGGTCATAAGCTGCATTTGGTCTGCCTGCCGGCGGAAGCCGACCTGATCAATGCCGAGGGCTTTCGCGTGCGCTTGCCGGTGCGTGGCCGCAAGGATCCGGTCGTGCTCGACTCGCGAAAGCTTCCCGGCGCCGTCACCGCCGGGCCGGCGACGGGCGTCAACCCCAAAGACTACGATCTGGTCGGCCTGTGCATGCAGGAGCCGCAGTACCGCTCGGCGGGCGTGCGCGAACTGCTCGATGCAGTCGCCAGATCGCGCGTGCCGTGCATGTCGATCATGAACATGCCGCCGCTGCCCTACGTCAAGCGCATTCCCGGCCTGGACTACGATGCGCTCAAGCCGGCCTATACCGACCCGACGGTGTGGGACTCGTTCGATCCCAAGACTATCACGCTGAACAGCCCCGATCCGCAGGCGATCCGCCCGCCGGACGAGAAGGTCAACGTGCTGATGGTGACGCTGCCGACCAACTTCAAATGCGCGCGATTCGACGATGAAAAATCGACCGCCATCCTGCGCCAGCTGCAGGACGAGATCGAGGCAATCCGTTTTGATCCCGGCGACGGCACCAAGATCGAGCTGCCGGTAAAACTCAAGGTCTACGATTCGATCTTCGTGCCGCTGGCCAAATGGTCGATGCTGCTCGCGGGCAATTATCGCTGCGTCACCAAGGACGGCATGCGCACTGCGCAAGAGGCGGTATGGAGCGACCTCGAAACCTCGCGCTCGGTCTACAATTTCGTCTTCGATCTTTGCGTCAAGCTTGGCGCCAAGCCCGAGGACCTGGTGCCGTTCGAGAAATACGCCGCCGCGGCGCAATCGTTGGTGCGTCCGGCTTCGGCGGCGCGTGCGCTGCAAAACGGCGCTCCCTATATCGAACGCGCCGACAAGCTGGTTCAGCTCATCGCCCGGCAGAAGGGCTTGAGCCACCCGGCGATCGACGCCCAGGTGGCGCTGGTCGACGCCCGCCTCGAGGCCAATCGCAAGAAGGCAGCGTAGGCAGTCCGGATTTCGGGCTACGCGAGCTCGACGTCCTGCCAGAATCCGAAGCGGCCGCCAACCGCGCTCATCTCCGGCCGCGGCGCCTCGTAGGACCACGCGGCGCGGGAGTGGCGCTTGCCGTCGATGACGACGTCGTAGAACTGCGCGCCATGGGGGCATTTGAGGTCGTCCGCAGTCTTCGCGGTCTTTTGCAGCCAATCCATGCGCACCGCGCCGGGCGGAAAGTACTGATAGCCCTTGCAATCGATGACATCGTTGCTCTGGGCAACTACCTGGCCGTCGACAACTGCCTTCATGACCGAATCTCCTGCGCCGCCACGCTCTCTATTTGGGGATCATAGCGGAAAAGCCCAGCTCACTAGCGTTGGCCGGCGCTGCCGCCGTACCGCGTTATCCACAGTGAGACGGAAATAGCGATTGTCGCCCTATCACCGGTTGCTTCTAGCGCCCCCGAAATAGCAAAAAGCCCCCCAAAAAAATCGCCGCACCAACAAAAGTGTAGCACCGATGCAACACTCCCTAATAATATCTAAAATATAGCTAAAAATACATAAAATGTCGGCAGTTGCCACTTTTTTAGACTTGGCTGATCGGCCTCTGCATTGAAAACTCCGATCCTGTCAGTTGCGATTTCGCTTTGACAAAACGGTGCTGTAGCCGGCCTTCGGGGACATCGTCGTCCGGCACAGGGGACAAAAGGGGCCTACGATGAAAAAAGTAGCTTATTCATTAGTTCTGGCGGCGGGGTTGGCGTCCTCTTCCGTCATGGCAGCCGATATGGCCGTGAAGGCTCCGCCTGCGGCGGCTCCTCCACCGTCACCATGGGACGTCGTGGTCACCGCGGCCTTGATGACCGACTACAACTTCCGCGGCGTCAGCCAATCGAACCATAAGCCGTCGACACAGGCCGGCTTCGAAATGCGCTACAACTGGAATTCCAACTGGCAGAGCTACGGCGGCATCTCGGGCGAGAGCATCAACTTCCCGAATAACGCGGCTGCCGAAATCGACTTCTACGGCGGTATCCGCCCGACCTTCGACAAGCTCGCCCTCGATTTCGGCGCTTGGTACTACTACTACCCGGGCGGCCAGTGCTTTAACACGCCGGCGCTGTGCACCGGCCTTGGCGGTGGCAATGCTGTGTTCCCGTTCACTGTGCCCGGCACCACGCTAGCCCCGCTTGGCGGCAACGTCGCCAAGGAGAACGCCAGCTTTTGGGAAGTGTACGGCAAGGGCACCTACACCATCAACGATCAATGGTCGGTCAACTTTCAGGAGTGGTACTCGCCGTCAGTCGTCAACACCGGCGCTTGGGGCGCTTATTCGGTCGGCAACATCACCTACACCGCTCCGAGCGCTTGGTTTCAGAACGGGATTGGCATGTACGCCTCCGTCGATCTCGGTTACTGGGACCTCGGCACCAGCGACTTGTTCTATGCCGCACCGCCGGCCTTCCCTGCTGGCGTGAAGTACACCAGCTACACCAACTGGGACGTGGGCATGGGCATCACCTACAAGGTGCTCACGCTTGATCTGCGCTACTACGACTCGAACCTGACCAAGGCGCAGTGCAACGTGTTCACCAGCGCGCAGAACGCGACGTTCTCAACGAGCAACATCACGGCGCAAAACCCGAACGGTCTCGGCACCAATTGGTGTAGCGCGGCCTTCATCGCGAAACTCTCGGCTTCGGTCGACTTCGCCACCAACCTGAAATAGGAGCGGTCGATGTCGAAATATCCAACCCAATTTGCTCTTCAAAGGGGGCTAGTTATGACACGTAGTATCATCCTGGGCGGACTTGCGATTTCGGCGCTGCTGATCGCTCTGCCTCTTGGCGCCGCCAGCGCCGCCGATATGCCAGTCAAGGCGCCAGCGCCGCCGCCACCGCCGGCGTTCGATTGGAACGGCTTCTATGTGGGCGCCTATGCCGGTGCCGCGTGGATGGACCAAGCCACCACTTCGGATCCGTGTAATCCTGCGTTTAGTGCCTGTGTCGTTGGCGTGAATGGCAATGCTGGCGGTCCCTTTGCTACAAGCCTTATCTACGATATGGGCCCCAGCTTCATCGGCGGCGGCAGAATTGGTTACAATTGGCAGCCCACGCCCTTTACCCTCCTCGGTTTGGAAAATGACCTTGGCTACCTTCATCTGAAGGGCTCTATCGTGATGGATCCAACCGCCGTCGCGGCGGGCCTGCAGGCTGAGACGGGTACTACAAAACTGGGCAATTGGTACGACGCCTTCACGGCGCGGGTCGGTGCCGTCGACGGTCATGCCATGTTTTATGTGAAGGGCGGCGGCGTCGTGGTGAGAGACACCACCGGCGTGACCTTCAGCCCCGGTACGGCGGTGCTGAATACGACGACCACCAAGACCCTAGATGGCTGGGTGGCGGGCGGCGGTATCGAATACGGTATCGACATGCACTGGAGCTTGCGCGCGGAATATCTGGTTCTTGGCGTCGCTCAGAACGTCACAACCTGCGGAACGGGCTCTACGGGTGGTGTTGTTATTCCAGGCTCGTTCTGCAGCGTCAGCCATAGTCCAGACGTGCAGACGATCACCGTCGGCTTGAACTATCGCTTCCGCTAGAAAACGGATAGACGCAGTTTTGGCGCCAGGCCCCGGATAATTTCCGGGGCCTGTTGCTTGTGCGGCCGGCATGGGCATCGACTTTAAGGTGGAAGTCCTCTCGTAAGCCGGTCACAGCGAGCGAAGCGCGGTATTGCAGGGGGCGTGGAGCTAGACGCTTCACGCCCCCGATGCCGAGTGCGTCTGGATTGCTTTGTTGCTGCGCTCCTCGCAATGCCGCCCTATTCGGCCGCCGAGACCAGCGGCACATCGCGCACGTCGTAGCGGTTCTGCTCGCGGATGAAGGCGACGCGACGGCGATGGAATGCGCCAAGCGTCGAACGATGGCCGATCGAGATGATCGTGGCGGCGGGGAGGCGCTCCTGCAGCAGATGGTACTGCATCGCCTCGGCCGGCTCGTCTAGCGCCGCTGTCGCTTCGTCGAGGAACAGATAATCAGGCGCGTAAAGCAACGCGCGCGCGATGGCGAGTCGCTGCTGCTCGCCGCCCGAAAGCATGCGGTTCCAGTGCGCTTCCTCGTGGAGGCGGGGAATCAATCCCGGTAGCCCGACCGCGGTGAGCGCATCCGCCAGGTGCGCGTCGTCGAAGCTGCCGGCCCTTGCCGGGTAGGTGATGGCGTCGGCGAGCGTCGCCACCGGGAAATACGGCCGCTGCGGCACCAGCATGACCTTGGCGTCCATCGGCACGGTGACGCGGCCCGATCCGAACGGCCAGATGCCGGTGACGGCGCGGAACAGCGTCGATTTGCCGGCGCCCGAGGGACCGGTGACCAGCACACGGTCTCCGGAATTGAACACGATGTGGTCGGCATCGACCAGCGGCGTGCCGTCGGGCAGGCTGACGGCGAGACGGTCGATGGCGATCTCGGCACTGCCGTCGTGTGGCACGACCTCGATGACCGGCGGCGTCAGCGCCGCGGCGCGGCCGGCCTCGATCGCGCTCTCGAACCCGGACAGCCGGGTCACCACGGCCTGATACTCGGCGATCGTTCGATATGTCGTGACGAAATAGGACAGTGCCGTCTGCACGCTGTTGAAGGCCGATCCGGTTTGCATCAGGCCGCCGAGCTGCATGGCGCCGGAGAAATAAGCCGGGCTCACCATCACATAGGGAAAGATTACCGAGGCTTGCGAATAGCTCTGGGTGAAAAACAAGAGCTTCTTCTGCCGCTGCATGATGGCGATCCAATTCGACACCACGCTGCCAAAGCGATCGAGGTGACGCTCGCGTTCGGCTGCCTCGCCATGCAGCGAGGCGATCTGCTCGGAGTTTTCGCGCGAGCGAACCAGGTTGAAGCGGAAATCGGCTTCGAAACGCTGCTGTCGAAAGTTAAGCGTAATCAACGGCCAGCCGAGCAAATGCGTGAAGCCGGTGCCGATCACCGCATAGATCAATGCCGCCCAGACCAGATAGCCCGGAATGACGAACGGCAGGCCGAACAGGTGCACCGGCGCGGCGGCGGACAATGACCACAAAATGACGACGAACGATCCGAGCGTGACGCAGGCATTGAGCAAGCCAGTGCCAATCAACAGCGTGCTCTGCACGAACATCTGCAAATCTTCGGCGATACGCTGATCGGGGTTGTCGGCTGCATCGCCGAGCAGCTGCATGCGATAATGGTTTGCGGTATTGAGCCATTGCCGCAGATAGGTCTGCGTCATCCAGCGCCGCCAGCGGATCTGCAGCCACAGATTCAGGTAGTTCTGGTACACCGCGAGCACGGTGTAGATCGCCGCGATCAGGCAAAAGAACAGGATCGCGTTGACGAAGCCGCTGAAATTGTGGTCCTGCAAGGTGTTGTAAAAACGATTGTACCATTCATTCAGGATCACCTGGATGGCGACGAGCGACAGCTCGATGGCGACGACCGCGCCGAGCAACAGCCGGCCCGCCCAGCGGTCCTCGGAGCGGTAATACGGAGCGGCCAGCCGCCAGATCGTGGCCAATGTCGCGATCAGACTTTTCACGAAAAACCTCCGACGTGGGCGAGAGGAACGCGGTGCAATGCGGAACAATCGACGCGCACCGGCGCGGTTTCATACGTTGTAACGGCCAAAGCCGTGTTGGTGCGTTGCAATATCACAAACCTATTCGGTGCGCGATATGCGTTACCGATCGTGCGATAGGCAGCGCTGGAGGACACGTTCGATGTTTTGTGGCGCGTTGACGGCCAATCTTGCTTTCTTCGCGGCAGAAGGCGCATTCTGACGTGCCGCTCACTCGGCCAACGAATGGAAAAACAATAAAAACCACTCACAAGTCCTAGCTGGGAGGGACTGTCCATGTTCACGCAAATTCTCGATCCGACCGGCAACCTGTTCGTGACCTGGTTGGTTGCGCTCATTCCTGTCGTGCTGCTCCTGTTTCTGCTCGCCGGCTTGCGCATGTCGGCGTGGCTTGCGGTGCTGATCGGCTCGATCGTCACGTTCCTGCTCGGCCTTTGGGTCTGGCAGATGCCGTTCGATGACGGGCTGCGCGCTTATCTTTACGGCTCCGCTACCGGCGTTTGGAACGTAGACTGGATCACGTTTTGGGGAGTGATGCTGTTCAACACCCTGGTCGCGACCGGGGCCTTCGACAAGCTGCGGCGCTGGCTGATCCAGCAGGGCACCCGCGACGTGCGCGTGCAAACCATCCTGTTCGCCTGGGCGTTCGGCGCCTTGCTCGAAGGCTTGGTCGGCTTCGGCTACCCGTGGGCTTTCGTCGCACCCATCCTGATCACGCTGGGCATCCCGGCGCTTGACGCCATCCGCGTCGCGGCCATCGCCAACAACGCGCCGGTGTCGTACGGCGCGCTCGGCGCGCCGATCATCGCGCTCGCCGCGGTGACCGGCATGCCGCTCCTGGCGCTGGCCGGGGCGGTCGGCAAGATCGTGGCTATCCTTGCGCTGTTGCCGCCGTGGATCCTGCTCTATCTGGTCAGCGGCAAGGAAGGCATGAAGGGAGCCTGGCCGCTCGCCGTGGTCGGCTCGCTCGGTTACATCGCCGGCCAATTGCCGACCTCGATCTATCTCGGGCCGTATCTGCCCGACGTAATCGGCGCCATTGTTTGTTTTGCCTGCCTCTTGCTGCTGCTGAAGGTCTGGCGGCCGGCGCAAACGCTCGGCTATGGCGGCGTTCCGCTGACGGCGGCGCAGGAAGCCCAAGCCGAAGGCCACGGCCTGTCGGCCGGCGAAGTGTTCCAGGGCTGGTTGCCGATCATCGTGCTGATCGCGGTGGTCGTTGCCTGGACCGGGCCTTGGTCGAAGCTCCCCGGCATCATCGCGCTGCATTATCAGGTCAATGCCGCGTCCTCGATCACGCCGGGCGCGACCATTGCGGCGATCTTCAACTGGACGCCGTTCGTCGGCGGCAGCGCGATCCTGGCATCATGGATCATCGTGGCGTTGCTGCTGCGGGTGAACGGCACGCAGCTCGGCGAGATTTTCAAGAAAACCTGGTCGCAGATGTGGGGCGCCTGCCTAGTCGGCGTCTTCATCTTCGGCCTGGCCTACGTCTTTAATTTCTCGGGTATGGCCGGATCGCTCGCCAAAGCGTTCTCCGCGCTTGGGCCATACTTCATCGTCGTGGCGCCGATCCTGGGCTTCATCGGCGTCGCGTTGTCGGGCAGCAACACATCGACCAACGCCATGTTCGGAAAATTCCAGGCGCTGGTCGGGCAATTGCTCGGCTTCCCGCTGATGCTGTTGCCGGTCTTGAACTCGGTCGGTGCCGAGATCGGCAAGCCGATCGCGCCGCAGACCGCCAGCGTTGGCGTCTCGACTAGCGAGTTCGTGCGCAACGAGGGCGAGGTGATCCGCCACAATTTCGGCTGGACCATCGTGCTCCTCGTCTATCTCGTGCTGATAGGGGTGGCTTGTTACCTGTTCTTCCCCGGCATCGCGGTGTTGCCGAAGCCGGCCTGAAGGCGCCAAGGGCGAAATAGCGAGTGGCGAATGGGGACAGGCCTTTCATTCGCCATTCGCAAGCTGCCTCTAGCCTTTCCATTGGCAATTCGCTATTCGCCATTCGCGCATCTGCTTGATCGGAGTGGCGATGCTCTGCCGGTTTTGCGTCCTCGTTGCCGTGTTGCTGCTCGGTCCGTTGGGGCTGGCCCGCGCCGCCGACAGCGCGTTCCCCTTCGGCACCGAATTGATGCTCGACGCCGAGCCGCTCTACGGTTCAAAGCGCATTCCGATGCTGCAGATTGATGACGACGGCACCGCCTCGATCGACCTGTGGTGCGCCAGCGTGCATGCGTCGGCGACCGTCGGCGAGAATTCCATCACTATCGTCGCCGAGCCGGCGGAACCCGGACAATGCACGGCGGAACGCCAAAGCGGCGACGAAACGCTGTTGGCGGCGCTGTCGCAGGTCACCAATTGGCGCCGCGACGGCGACGTCATCGAACTGATCGGTCCCACCACGCTGCGCTTTCGCGCGATGACCAATTGATTGACCGGAGCATCGCGGCTTTCCCGCACCTGACCCTGGAGACGACAATGCTGCGCCGGCCCTACGCCTGCTGGCTCGCTGTTGCGGTTTTTGCCAGCATTCCGCTTGCCGCGATCGCCGCCGAGACCGCTTTTCCGTTCGGCAGCGAGCTCTTGCTCGACGGCAAGCCGATGCGCGGCACCAAGCGCCTGCCATCGCTGTCGATCGAGCAGGACGGCACCGCAGCGATCGACTTGTGGTGCGGCAGCATGCGCGGGCGCGCCGACGTCGGCAACGGCACGATCGCCATCACGCCGGGCGAGCGCGACAACGCGCGGTGCGATCCGGAGCGCATCGCCGGCGACGACGATCTATTGGATATGCTGGTCCATATGACCAATTGGCGGCGCCGCGGCGACACCGTCGAATTCTCCGGCCCCACCACGCTGCGCTTCCACCTGATGACGAATTGATCTCGCCGCATCGGCCGCGCCTACAACAATTGCGCGATGATGCAATCTATTGATGTCTTCAAGCACGCTTCGCAATTAGGTCGTATTCTTCTCGCAAGGTTGTATTATTGAACCGGCGCGGCTTGCGACGAGGCCGCGCGCTTTCATGAGGGAGGACATATGATCATCTCGGCACAGAGCAGCGGCAGCCAGTCCACGAACAGCAGCACCTGGACAGCGATGCCGCAACTTTCGATCAAGATTCCGGGCGGCGTCGGCGAAAGGGTTTTGTTGATTCTCAACGTTCCCAATCCCTACGCCACCGGCAATAGCAATCCCGGCGGCATCCAGGTCAACGGCGTGTTGCAGCCGGCGACCGCAAGCTTCACCTACAACGAAGCGAACCCGCCCAGCACGGGGCGCATTCCGACCACGCTCTGTGTCTCCTTTCTGGTGAATAGCCAGGATCCTTTGGTTGTCACGGCAGTGTGGTCGAATGTCCGCGGCTCGACCGTGCACATCGATAGCCCGGCTACGCTCAGGGCTGTCGCCGGCTGACGCGAACGGCGAGCGCACGACAAATCAAAAAGGGCGCGGTTTGCACCGCGCCCTTTCGTCATTCGATTGCAGAGGGGATCAGAATCCCATCCCGCCCATGCCGCCGCCGCCCGGCATCGCCGGCATGGCCGGCTGTTCCTTCGGCAGTTCGGCGACCATGGCTTCGGTCGTGACCAGGAGGCCGGCGACCGAGGCTGCGTCCTGTAGTGCTGCCCGCACCACCTTGGCCGGATCGACGATGCCCTTGTCGAGCATGTCGACGTATTCCTCGGTCTGCGCGTCGAAGCCATACGTCTCGGACTTGTTCTCGGTGATCTTGTTGACCACGATCGAGCCCTCGACGCCGGAATTCTCGGCGATCTGGCGGATCGGCGCCTCCAGCGCCTTGAGCACGATGTTGATGCCGGCCTGCACGTCGGCATTGTCGTTGTGCAGCTTGCCGACCGACTTCTTGGCGCGCAACAGCGCAACCCCGCCGCCCGGCACGATGCCTTCCTCGACAGCGGCGCGGGTGGCGTTGAGCGCATCCTCGACGCGGTCCTTCTTCTCCTTGACCTCGATTTCGGTGGCGCCGCCGACGCGGATCACCGCAACCCCGCCGGCGAGCTTGGCCAGCCGCTCCTGCAGCTTCTCGCGGTCGTAGTCGGAGGTGGTCTCCTCGATCTGCGCCTTGATCTGGCCGACGCGGGCTTCGATGTCCTTTTTCTTGCCGGCGCCGTCGACGATCGTGGTCTTCTCCTTCTCAATCACGATCTTCTTGGCGCGGCCGAGCATCGCCGTCGTCACACTTTCGAGCTTGATGCCGAGGTCTTCGGCAATGAGCTGGCCGCCGGTGAGGATAGCGATGTCTTCCAGCATCGCCTTGCGGCGATCGCCAAATCCCGGCGCCTTCACGGCCGCGACTTTCAGGCCGCCGCGCAGCTTGTTGACCACGAGCGTGGCCAGCGCCTCGCCCTCGATGTCCTCGGCAATGATGAGCAGCGGCTTGCCCGACTGCACCACGGCTTCAAGAACTGGCAGCATCGCCTGCAGCCCCGAAAGCTTCTTCTCGTGCAGCAGCACGTAAGCGTCCTCGAGCTCGGCCACCATCTTCTCGGCATTGGTGATGAAGTAGGGCGAGAGATAGCCGCGGTCGAACTGCATACCCTCGACGATCTCGACTTCGGTGTCGAGCGCCTTGGCTTCCTCGACCGTGATGACGCCCTCGTTGCCGACCTTTTGCATCGCTTCGGCGATCATCTTGCCGACATTCGCATCACCGTTCGACGAAATGGTGCCGACCTGGGCGACTTCCGCCGTGGACGCGACCTTCTTCGAGCGCTTCTTAATGTCCTCGACCACGGCCGCAACCGCGATGTCGATGCCGCGCTTGAGATCCATCGGGTTCATGCCGGCGGCGACCGATTTGGCGCCTTCCTTGACGATGGAAGCCGCGAGCACCGTCGCGGTGGTGGTGCCGTCGCCGGCAAGATCGTTGGTCTTCTGCGCTACTTCGCGCACCATCTGCGCGCCCATGTTCTCGAACTTGTCTTCGAGTTCGATCTCCTTGGCGACGGTGACGCCGTCCTTGGTGATGCGGGGAGCGCCGAAGCTTTTGTCGAGCACGACGTTACGGCCCTTGGGGCCGAGCGTGACTTTCACCGCATTGGCGAGCGTCTCGACGCCGCGCAGCATGCGCTCGCGCGCGTCGCCTGCAAATTTTACATCTTTAGCAGCCATTTCAGTTTCTCCTTGAGATTTGCGTTCTTGCTTTTCCGCTCGTCACGTCAGGCGATCACGCCCATGATGTCGGACTCCTTCATGATCAGGAGTTCGTCGCCATCAAGCTTGACCTCGGTGCCCGACCACTTGCCGAACAGCACGCGGTCGCCGGCCTTGACGCCCATCGGGGTGAGCTTGCCGGCCTCGTCGCGGCCGCCGGGGCCGACGGCGACGACTTCGCCCTCTTGCGGCTTTTCCTTGACGGTGTCGGGAATGATGATGCCGCCCTTGGTCTTGGCTTCGGCGTCGATACGCTTGACGACCACCCGGTCATGGAGCGGCCGGAACTTGAATTTCGCCATTGTTCACCCTCGTGGCCGCCCTCAAAGCGGCATTGGCGTTGGACAGAAAGTTGTTGTTTTGCAGCGCATTAGCAGTCTTATTGGCTGAGTGCCAATAAACTGTCGCGGAGATAGGGTCTGCCCCGCGCGCTGTCAAGCGCGCCTGCGGGCCATGCTTTACGGCAGCAGCGCGTCAATGGCGGGTGGCTTGCGCCGCCATAATGTTTATTCTGGCTGACAGGATCGCCAGTCGGGTGGGGATGGGATTAACAGAATGCGCGCGCTGAGCCTCGATCAGGCCAACATCATCATTGCCGCGACTTTCGCTGCGGCAAAGAAGGAGCGCTGCCGGCCGATGAGCGCCATCGTGCTCGATGCCGGCGGCCGGGTGAAGGCGTTCCAGAAGCAGGATGGCGCTTCGATGCTGCGTTTCGAGGTCTGTTACGGCAAAGCCTATGCGTCGCTGGCGCTGGGGCGGCCGTCGAAGCTCGTATTGCAGAAGGCCAACGAGAAGCCGCTGTTCATGCAAGGAATCGAAAACCTTGCCGATTACCCGCTGTTCCTGGAAGGCGGCGGTCAGCTCATCCGCGACCAGGAAGGCGAGGTGATGGGCGCCATCGGCGTTACCGGCGACGCCAACGAGATGGACGACATCTGCGCCATCGCTGGCATCCATGCCGTGGGCTTGCGCGCCGACAGCGATTTCTTCCACGACCCCGAGCAGATGCGGGTGTTGAGCATCCACAAATCGGCGCCGCCGCAGGACCCGCGCAAACCGGCGCGGTCGAGCAGCAAGATGGCGCGGGGCGCGGCTGCCGGCCGCAACGGCGCGCGAAACCGGGCCGGCCCGCAAGCCGCCAAATCCGGGCCTTAATGGCCATATCTGCTAGCCCAAAGGGGATAATTTGAAACAAAGTCGAAAGGACCCCGGGGTAGAACAGGGTCATTCGTGGGGGCCGGGCGCGGCGTTTCGTGCCGGCTCGACCAGAGCTTTGAGGAGACCTTCCATGGGCGCGTCGCTCCGCGATCTCCGGTTGCTGGCAAGCGTGGCCGCTTTGTCGGTGCTGGCGCTCTCGGCCTGCACCACGAACACGCCGCCGGTCGAGCAAGCGGCACCGGCGCCAATGGGGCAGCCCGCCATTCCGTCGCAGTACCACCCGGAGGAGCTGGTCGGCCGCTGGGGCTATGGCGCCTATCACAACGATGCCGACCTCGCCCGCACCACCGCCGCGGCGCGCTCCCAGTGCGGCCAGCCCGTGGTAATCAATCGCGGGCCGGGCGGCGGCGTCATGATGTATCTCGCCGACAGTGCCGAGTTGCAGGAATTGCAGCTCAAGGGCAGCGCGAACGGCAAGAACTATATCGGCCCGCCCGGCGATGCCGGCGGCCCGCAAGACCGCGAGATCGTCTCGTTCGACGGCCGCACCATGGTGCTGCGCTGGATGGATCCGGAAGTCGCCGGCCGCTACGGCACCGGCGTCTATGTGCGCTGCGCCGCCGAAGGCGCCGCGCCCCGCTCCGCCGGCCGGCCGCCGATGCAGCCGGCGCCGCAGCGCTGATTCTTGCCCACACCGCGCGACTTCATCGTCGGGCCTTGGCGCGCCGTCACCGTACTTGGCGTGACGGAAATCCTGTCGTGGGGCGCGATCTTCTATCCGCCGGTGCTCACGGTGCCGCTGATCGCGGCCGATCATGGTTGGTCGAAAGCCTTTGCCATGGGCGGCTTCTCCGTCGGCCTGTTCGTCGGCGGCCTGGTGTCGCGCCATGTCGGCGGAGCGATCGACCGCTATGGCGGCCATGTCGTCATGCCGTGCGGCTCGCTGATCGGCGCTCTCGGACTTGCCGGCCTTGTCGTCGCGCAAAGCGCGTTTGCCTATTTCGCGGTGTGGATGGTGTTGGGCGTCGCCATGGCGGCGTCGCTCTACGATCCCGCCTTCGCCACGCTCGGCCGGATCTTCGGCGCCGGCGCGCGCGCGCCGATCACCACGTTAACGCTGGCCGGCGGCTTCGCCTCGACCGTGGGCTGGCCGGCGACGCAATTCCTCATCGACAAGGTCGGTTGGCGCGGCACTTATCTGGTCTATGCGATGTTGCTCGCCGTCGTCGCCGCGCCGTTGCACGCCTTCGCGCTGCCGCGCCAACGCGCGCAAATCGCGGCGCCTCCTGCGGCTAAGCCCGAGCAAAAAGCGCCGGCTGCCGTGCATTCGCCGTATGGGCTCGTGTTCGCGCTGGTCGCCACGGCCTTCGCCGCTTACGCCTTCGTGCCTTCGGCGCTGTCCGCGCATCTGCTCGCGATCTTCAAGCGTTTTGGGCTTGCGCCGGATACCGTGGTCGCGATCGGCATGCTGTTCGGGCCAGCGCAGGTCTTGGCGCGCATCTGCGAATTGACTTTTGCACGCAATCTCAATCCGTTGTGGACCGCGCGTTTCTCGCTCGGCCTTCTGGTCGCGGCCTTCGCGCTGATCGTGCTCACGCCGTTTTCCGCGCTCGTCGCCGCGGCCTTTGCCGTGATGTACGGCATGGCGAATGGGCTCATGACCATCGCGCGCGGCACCGTGCCGTTGTCGCTGTTCGGCGCCGGCGGCTACGGGCTTCTGGTCGGGCGGATCGGCGGCCCATTCCTGGTGGTGCAAGCGGTGGCGCCGGTGGTGCTCGCTTATGTCGTCGAGCGGGCGTCGGACGACGCAGGCCTGATGCTGGTTGCGGCATTCGCCGTGGTCGCGCTGGCGTGTTTTGCCGCGATCACGCCGGCACAACAGGTCTAGTTGTTGCCGCTGAACATTTCGTCGATGTCGGCCTGGGAGACGTGGCCGCTGTCGGCCTCGAGCCGCGGGCCGTGCAGATATTGCGCGCCGTTGCGCCGCGCAGCGGTTGGATACTTGATCTCCTCGAGGACACGGGTGACATGGTCCTCGACGAAATTGAGTGTGGCCAGAACTTTGGCGATGCGCTGGCCGGTGAGGTCCTGGAAATTGCAAGCCTCGAAGATTTTGATGACCAGATCCTGGATGTCCCTGGCGAGGCCCTGCTCGAACTTGCCGCTGAGCGCGGCCACGAGGTTGTTCGCCACCTGATCGATCTCCTCGGCCGCCGCCAGCACCTGTTGCGTCGCGCGTTCGGTGCTGTCGACCACTTCTTCGAGCTCGTGGGCGATCCGCGTCATCGGCGGCATCGCCGGGGCCGGCCCGGTGGTGCCGGAACGCTCGATCTCGCCGCCGATGGCGCCGGCAATCAGATTGAGCTCGGAGGCGAGGCGCGCGGTGGCGCCGCTGCGCGGCGGGCCGGATCGATCCGACGGCGGCTGGGCCATCGCCGCCAGCATGGTGCGCAGCGCGGCGATCTCCTGCATCAGCTCGGCGTGGCGCAGCGGCGCCTGGGCGTCGGTCGACTGCTCACCGAGACGCGATACGGCCTTCTCTTCGATGCGGAAGATCTTGCGCGGCTCGGGCATTACGTCACTGGCCAATTTCCACTGACAGATTACGGGTTATCGGCTTAATACCGCGTTCACGGCTTGCCGCCGCCGCGCACGTATTGTTAACCATGCCGGGGCGCCGTTCACGCAAAATAAACTGTAACTTGATGAACGATGTACGAAGACCGCCGCGGCCGGACGTGGCGCGTGCGAAATTTACCAAACAGTCGAGGTTTGGGTCTCAACTCGTCGCACGGGCGTGGCGTGGCGATGTGGCTTAAGCGCTGCGCCCGGTATGCAACGGCGTAACAGTACAGAGTACAGCAATGCGGCGTGTTTTCGTGTCCGCGCTCGTCCTGAGCGCGCTCTCGGTTCCGGCCGGAACGGTTTGGGCCGGCCCCCTGCAACTCACTCTCGATTATGCGCCGCCGCCAGACCAGAACGGCGCCGCGGCACAGCCGCAGCCGCCGCCCCAGCCGCCACAACTGCAGCAGCGTGTTGCTCAGCCGCAATCCAGTCTCGGCGGCGGCTTCATCGAGTTCTTGTTCGGCGGCGCGGCGCGCGAGCCGATGATCCAGCGTCCGTTCCAGCCGCTGCCCGAACCCTATCCGCGCGGTTACCAGCCGGGGCAGCCCGACGAGGAGGCGCAACAGGCGGCGCTGTCGCAGCTGTCGAGCAACGACCCGGCAACTTTCGCGCCGTCGAGCCAGGGCGACATGGCGCATCCGCAGGTCGATCCGAAATTCGACCGCCAGCTGGTCGACTATAGAAGCGAAGAAAAGCCCGGCACTATCGTCATCGACACGCCGCACCATTTCCTGTTCCTGGTGCAGGACAACGGCAAGGCGATGCGCTACGGCATCGGCGTCGGCCGCCCCGGTTTCACCTGGGAAGGCGTCAAGACAATCTCGGCCAAGAAAGAATGGCCCGATTGGCGGCCGCCGCCCGACATGCTGCAGCGGCGGCCCGATCTGCCGCGCTACATGGCCGGCGGCCCGGAAAATCCGCTCGGCGCCCGCGCCATGTATCTCGGCTCGACGGTCTATCGCATCCACGGCTCCAACGAGCCCTGGACCATCGGCTCCAACGTGTCGTCGGGCTGCATCCGCCTGCGCAATGCCGACGTCATCGACCTTTACAACCGCGTCCAGGTCGGCACCAAAGTCGTGGTGATGTGAACTAGCTCTAATTGATCACGTTCGGGGAATCGTTGGCGAGCAACAATTGCGGCGCCTGCGCGAATTTCCACGGCGCGGTCGGCGTGTCGTTGGTGAAAATCCACACCACGTCGAAGCGGGCGCCAGGCCATTTCTGCGGCGCGCTCTGATTTTGCAAGATCAAGTTGGCGATCGCCGAGATTTTTTCATGATGCCAGGCGATCATCACCACGCCGTTAGCGGCAACGGCGGCCTTCACAAGGGCGTCTTCCGAACCTTCTGCGATCGTGCTGTCGACGTTGAGGTTGAGGAATTTCGCCAACGGCGTCACCGTGTGCAGCGGGCGGTTGCTTTCGCTTCCGGTGGTCGGTTCGGTGGCGAAAATCGTCGCCGGCCGCTTGATCGGCCCGTTCGGGTCGCGCGGATTGGCGAAGAACTGAACCAAGGCGCCGGCGCGCTGCCAGCCGCGCACGACCAGGTCGTGCTTGTCGGGATTGCCTTTTTGATCGACGCCGCCGTCGTTGGCGTCCGGCTTTTCGGCGTGGCGTATCAGCATGATCCTGGTTGCGGGCATGACTGTCGTCCGTCCTGTTCGCCGCCGGCTAAAGTTTTATGCCTTGCGCGACGAGCAGGTGCGCAAACGCGTCGCTGCCGAAGAACGCATATTCATGCTCGCGCACGTCGGTCACGTGGTCGAGCCGTTGCAGCTCGGCATCGACTTTTCCCGGATGGCACATGATGACGCCGCCATCGGGCAGGCGATCGAGGAAGGTTGCGAACAGCCGGGCGTAAGCCGCGTCCGAGCGAAATGTATAGGTCCCGGCAAAGGCCGGATTAGTCCGCAGCCCGTGATCGGCGGCGAGCCGGCGGAAGCGGCGGCTCAGGCCGTCGAGCAACAACGCCTTGTGATCGGTGAGGCGCCGGCGCGCCGAGAGCTGGCCGCATTGCCGCACCCAGACGTGCGGAGCTAAATCCTTGGTCACGCGCAGCACGGCATCGCGGATTTGCGGAAATAAATGCACGTGATGGTGGCCGTCGACGAAATCCGGCGGCCGGCCAAAGGCGGCAACGAAGGCTTCGAACTGACGTGAAATCTCGACGGTCAGAAGCTTGGGCCGCAACGCGCGCAAATGCGCGCGGCGCAGTGTCGTCGCGAGCGACAGGAAAGCACCATGGCGCAGTGGCTCGAAGTTTTGCGACAGTGGCGCAAACGGCGCGGTCAAGGTCACATGCAAGCCGACTGCGGCGTGTTTTGCGGCAGCGTGCAGCAGCTTTGCCGCCTCGTCGCGGTCGAATTGCGGCGCTGCCACCATCACCGACGTGGCATTGATGCGTCGGCGCGCGATGAGATCGCGGATCGCGGCGCTGACCGCAGGCGAGATGCCGTAATCGTCGGCACAGAGAATAATGCGCCGATCGCTCATTCGGCGGCGGTGCGGGCGTCAGACTTCGGCTGCGCTGCTTCCTCGCGCAGCTTCACGTCATGCTCGGCGACGAAATAAACGGGGCGGCCTTTGATCTCGTAGAGGATCTTGCCGATATATTCGCCGACGACGCCGAGCATGATGAGCTGCACGGCGCCGAGCACCATGACGCCGACGAACACCGAGGGATAACCGGGGACGCTGACGCCATAGACCACCGTCTCGTAGATGATCTTGCCGCCATAAATCAAAGCAATCAGCGCGAGCAGCAGGCCGAATACGGTCGCCATGCGCAGCGGCGCCACCGAAAATGCCGTCAGGCCGTTGAGCGATAGCCCGATCAGCGAGCGCAGCCCCCAGTGGCTGCGGCCTTGCGCGCGCTGCGCCGGCTCGTAGTCGATGCGCTTTTGGCGGAATCCGATCCAGCTCGCCAGCCCTTTGAAGAAGCGGTTGCGCTCCGGCATCTGGCGCAACGCCTTGGCGGCGCGCGGCGACAGCAGGCGGAAGTCGCCGGCGTCTTCCGGGATTTTGACGTGAGCGTCGGAATTGAGCAGCGCGTAGAAAGCCTTCACCGCGACGCGACGCACCAACGATTCCTCGTCGCGATGCGCCTTGGCGGTATAGACCACGTCGTAACCGTCATCGAGCCAATGGCCGACCAAGGTCTCGATCAGCTCCGGCGGATGCTGGCCGTCGCCGTCGATGAACAGCACGGCGCCGAGGCGAGCGTGGTCGAGGCCGGCCATCAGCGCCGCCTCCTTGCCGAAATTGCGCGACAGCGACACCACCTGGACGTCGAGCGCGGTGGCCGGCAGCGCGCGCGCAATGGCGAGCGTGTCGTCGGCGCTGCCGTCATCGACATAGATGACTTCGCAGGCGAGCGCGCGAGTGGCGGCAAGCTTTTGCGCCACTTCGACGAGACGCGCATGCACGCGCTCGAGCGAGGCGGCTTCGTTATAGGCCGGAACCACGATGGACAGGCCCGCGGCGGCGCCGGCGCTGCGATCGCGCGAGACTATTTTTTGCTCGGTCCTGGGGCTCATCTGTTCGATTCTTCAAAGACCAATCTATAGCCTAGTCGTTCCGCGCTGTCGCGGCCACCAGGTCGCGGGTCGGGCTGCCGGAACGCCGCGAACGTGATATGCGGTGACGGCAATGACCCGCGCCTCCCGTTTCGATTCGGCTCGCGCCATGCTGCTGGACGCCTGGCGCAACCGCGGCGTCAGCGTCAAGGCGCTAAGCTTTGCCATGATCGGCGTCGTCAACACGCTGGTCGATTATTGCGTGTTCCTGCTGGCGCGCGCGGTGTTGAGCGGGTCGGCGGCGGGGCTGGCCACGATCGGCTCGCTCAACGACTTCTGCCAATGCAGCAGTGCCACGACCACGACCTTGGTGGTCGCCAACCTGATCTCCTGGAGCGTCGCCGTCACCGGATCCTATGTGATGAATTCGTCGATCACCTTTGCCGCCGAGTCGGGGCGGCAATTGCGGGTGCGCGCTTATCTGACCTTCGTGGCCTCAGGCGTCGCCGGATTGCTGGTCAACACGGCAACGCTCTTGTTCGCCGCGGAAATTCTGCTGTTGCCGGTCTGGCTCGCCAAGGCGGTCGCAATTCTGGCGAGTTTTTTGGTCAATTTCTCGCTGTCGCACTTTGTCGTCTTCCGGCCGCGGAACTGAAAGATGCCGCTGTTCACGCTCGACGAACTTGCCGCCGCCACAGCGACCGTTCGCAGCTATGTGCCGCCGACGCCCGCTTATGCCTGGCCGCTGCTCGCCGAGCGGGTCGGCGCCACGGTCGTGGTCAAGCACGAGAACCACACGCCGACCGGATCGTTCAAAGCCCGCGGCGGCCTCGTCTATGTCGATGCCTTGTGCAGCGCCGATCGCAACCTCAAGGGACTGGTCACCGCGACCCGCGGCAATCACGGCCAGTCGATCGCGCTCGCCGCCGCGCGCAACGGCGTGCCGGTGGTGATCGTCGTTCCCGAAGGCAATTCGCGCGAGAAAAACGCGGCGATGCAGGCCTTCGGCGGCGAGCTGGTGACGGGCGGCAAGGATTTTGACGAAAGCCGCGCCGTCGCGGCGCAGATCCAAAATGAGCGCGGCTATCACTTCGTGCCGTCATTCCACCGCGATCTGGTCAAAGGCGTCGCCACCTATGCGTTCGAGCTGTTGCAAAGCTTTGCCGATCTCGACGTGGTCTATGTGCCGATCGGCATGGGCTCCGGGATCTGCGGCCTGATCACGGTGCGCGATCTGCTCGGACTGAAAACCGAGATCGTCGGCGTCGTCGCCGAACGCGCGCCGGCCTTCGCCTTGTCGTTCGCCGCCGGGCGGCCGGTGCCGACGAACTCGGCGCAAACTTTTGCCGATGGGGTGGCGTGCCGCGACCCGCAAGCGGAAGCGTTTGCGATCGTCAAGAGCGGCGCTGCGCGCGTCGTCACCGTCAGCGAGGATGAGATCGCCGAAGCGATCCGCATCTACTACACCACGACGCACAATCTGGCCGAGGGCGCCGGTGCTGCGCCGCTTGCGGCACTGCTCAAGGAAAAGGCCCGCTACGCGGGCAAGCGCGCGGGCCTCATCCTGTCGGGCGGCAATATCGACATGCCGGTGCTCGCGCAGGTTCTGCGCGGCGAGACGCCGGCCGCCTGACGGGCGTCAGCCCAAGAAGATCAGCCAGTGTGCTTTTTCAATCTGTTTTCCAGATCGGTCGTGGTGTTTTGCACGCCGGTCGCGAACGAATGCCAGTCGTCGGTGACGACGTTCCAATTGACCATCGGCGCAGCGGCGGTCGATGACATGCCATTGGGGGCGCGGCCGGTCGAAGCATCGTAAAGGTACGCGCCCGCAATCGTCACCACCACCCCAAGAATGAAGCCGAAGAGTGCCGGCATGGCTGTTCCTCCGTCCTGAAGCTTACTGCTTTAGGCGAAAACAACGCATCTGCGGGAGGAAAGTTCCATGCGTCAAACGGCTTCGCTTCGCTCGCAATGACGAGCGACTACTTGATCGAGAGGTTCAACGCCTTGACCATGTTGCCCCACTTTTCCACTTCGGCCTTGAACATGGCCTCGGCTTGCGCCGGCGTGCCGGTGATCGGATCAAAGCCCATGTCGGTGAGTTTTTTCTGCACGTCCGGCGTTTGCACGATGGCGTTGATGACGCCGTTGAGGGTGGCAAGAATTTGCGGATCTGTCTTGGCCGGCGCGAAGAAGCCGACCCAGGACGCGGCGGTGAAGCCCGGAAAGCCCTGCTCGGCATAAGTCGGCACATTCGGCGTGACGGCCGCGCGTTTGTCGGCGGCGATGCCGAGGCCTTTGAGCTTGCCGCCGTCGATCTGCGCCGCGGCGCCGCCGCCGAGCGTGGTCGCCATCAGATCGACCTGGTTGCCGATTGCTGCGTTGATCGCCGGCGCCCCGCCCTGGAACGGAATCATTTGCGCCGGGACCTTGGCGAGGAATTTGAAGAAATATTCCGCCTCGATATGGGAGCCGGTGCCGACGCCGGGCACGGCGAAATTAATGGTCTTGCCGTCCATGCTTTTGAGAAACTCGCTGAGATTGTTCGCCGGGTTGGTGCTGCTCGTCACCAGCGCTTCCGGGCTGATGGCGGCGATGGCCACGGTCTTGAAGTCGTTCGCCGAAAATTCCTTGTTGGTGAACAGCGTCTCGTTGATGGCGAGCGCCGTGGTGGTGGCAAGCAGCGTATAGCCGTCAGGCTCGGCGCGCGCCACGGCAGCGGCGGCGATATTGCCGCCGGCGCCGCCGCGGTTCTCGACCACCACGGTCTGATGCAGCCGGTCGCCCAGGCCTTGGGCGATTAGCCGCGCCAGGGTGTCGGCGATGCCGCCTGGCGCAAAGGCGACGATCAAGGTGATCTTATTGGCCGGATAAGTCTGCGCGCCAGCTTGGCTGTTCGCGAAAACGAGCATCACGGCGGCGGCCGCTAAAACGCCGCGCACGACATGTCGATCTTGCATGTGCGATTGTCTCCTCAGCCCTCGCGCAAAACCTTTTCGATCCGGCGGTCGGGAATGAGCCACATCACCGCCACCAGGGCGTAGATCGCAATCGACAGCCAAGCATCGACGAAGGCAAGCGCGACCGCCGCGACATAGAGCAGCGGCGATATCTTGCCTTTGAAATCGCGGCCGAGCGCGCTCGCCAGCACCGAGTGTTTGCCTTGCTGATGCACGATCGCTCTCTGCAGCAGGTGATAGGCGATGGCCGGCATAAGCAGGGAGACGCCATAGACCGCGGTCGGCAGCGGCGCCAAAAAATTCTCGCCCATCCAGCCGGTCGCCGCGGGGACCAGCGACAGCCAGAACAACAGGTGCGAGTTGGCCCACAGGATCAGCCCGTCGACCCGCGTCACCGTGTGCAGCAGATGGTGGTGGTTGTTCCAGTAGATGGCGAGATAGACGAAGCTTAATACATAGGCGACGAAGTTGGGCGCTACGCCGCGCAGCGCCGCCCAGCCGGCACCGTGCGGCACCTTCAGCTCCAACACCATGATGGTGATGATGATGGCGATGACGCCATCGCTGAACGCAGCAAGACGATCTTTGCCCATTCAGATCGCTCTATATCGGCAGTGGTCTAATGCCGGGCGTGCGAGCCGGCCTGGCCCAATTGATCTTGCTGCCGATATTCGGCGTCATATTCCATGACGCCGCGGGTCAGCTGGTCGATGATGGTTTGGCGCGTCGCGGCATCCTGGCCGCAGGTCAGTTCCGCCACCGTTTTCGCCAGCGCCGTGATGACCTCGTCGGTATCGATAACGTCCAGCGCCTCGGCGGACACCGGATATTCGGCAAAGAAACTGTCGACCACCTCGACGATCAGGCAATGCAGGCACGGCCGCTCTTCGTCGTCGCTTTGCTCATCCGCCATTTGCTCGTCCGCCATGGCCGTTTCTCCGTTGCTTTTCGCTATGTAACAACGATTGCGCGGCGACGCTATGGCTGGGCGGGCCTGTCGAGCTCGGCTGCGAGCTTGGCGTAGAGCGGATTGTCGCGGGTATAGACATAGTCGAGGGCGCCGACGGAAACCGCTTCGGCGCCGTGCTCGCGCAAAAAACTTGCCAGCGCGTGCACGTATTCGGGCGGGCAGTGCAAGGTCAGCATGCCCGAGGAAGTCGGGCCGCCGAACGGAGCTGCAACGCCGAACTTCTCCCGCGCCGTGGCGAGCAGCGTGTCGTTCAAGCCGGCAAAGCGCGTGCGCACCTCGCGGAACGACGCGGCGCGCTTTTGCGCGGCAATGCGGTCGAGCAGAAGGCGGACGGTATCGCGCTGCGCCGCGCTCCACGTCGCCGCGCGGGCGGCGACGAGGTTGGCCTGCGAGCGCAGGATCACGCCGTCGTCGATCACCTTGAGCGCGTTGGCGGCGAGCGTGGCGCCGGTCGTGGTGATGTCGACGATCATTTCCGCAGTGCCGGCGGCCGGCGCGCCTTCGGTGGCGCCGGTCGATTCGACGATCCGGTAGTCGACGACGCCGTGTTCGGCGAAAAAGCCGCGCGTCAGGTTGGCGTATTTGGTGGCGAGCCGCATCTTGCGCTCGTTGCGCAGCCGAAACGCGGTCGCAACATCGTCGAGATCGGCCATGTTGCGCACGTCGATCCAGGCTTGCGGCACGGCGACCACGACGTTGGCATGACCAAAACCCAGCCCCGTTACCATGACGATGCGCCGGTCCGACTGCGGGATCATCTCGCGCACCAGATCCTCGCCGGTGATGCCGAGATGCACGGCGCCTTGGCCGAGCTGCTGGGTGATCTCGGCCGCCGACAGATAAGCCACTTCGACGCCATTGAAGCCCGCGATGGCGCCGCGATAGTCGCGGGCGCCGCGCGGCTTGACCAGTTCGAGGCCGGCGCGGGCAAAAAAGCTTTCGGCGTTTTGTTGTAGCCGGCCCTTCGACGGCACCGCGAGAAGGAGGGGCGCGTTCATGCTGCGCCTCCGCATGCGGTCAGCTCTTCGATCGAAGCGGCGAAACCGACCGCCGGAATCGGCGCGCGGGCGCCGAGCCGCGACAATAGCCCGTCATAGCGGCCGCCGGCGACGAGGGCGCTCTTGCCGCGCGGGTCGTGCAGCTCGAACACGAAGCCGGTGTAATAGTCAAAACCGCGGCCAAAGCCGGTCGAGAATTTTATGGTGCGCACGTCGACGCCGCGCGCGGCGAGGAAACCGGCGCGGGTCTCGAACAGATCGAGCGCGGGCCCAAGCGCGATGTTGGCGTCGGCCGCCAGCGTGCGCAGTTCGGCGGCCGCTTCGTCGGGATCGCCGCCCACGGCGAGGAAGCGCTCGATCAAGGCCCGGGTCTCGCGCGGCAGCCGCGTCGGCGCGTTCAGCGCCGCCTGTTCGAGAAAGCGGTCGGCGATCTCGGCGACAGAGCGGCCGCCGACCGCGGCGATGCCGGCGATCGACAACAGGTCCGTGACCAGATGATGCGCGGCCTTCGGATCGGAATTGGACAGCGCGGCAAGCACGCCTTGATATTCCGGCGCGCCGTTGGCCGAGCTGAGCGTGATCTGATCGAGATCGTGGGCCAGCGACGTTTTGCGATTGAAATCCTTGACCAGGCGGCGCTTCCACACCGGAGCCAGATCGAGCGCGGCGACGAAGGCCGAAAACAATCCGACGTCGCCCATGCGGATTTCAGGCGTGTGCAAACCGTACAGCGTCGTCGCTTCCAGGCCGAGCGCCAGCATTTCGGCATCGGCCGCTGCCTTGTCGGCGCGGCCGAAGGATTCGATGCCGGCCTGCAGAAACTCCGCCGCTGCGCCTTCGCGATGGCGGAACACGGTGCCGAGATAGCAAAAACCCGCCGGTTTGCCGGCCGCGGGCGAAGCAAGGTAGTCGCGCGACACCGGGATGGTGAGATCGGGCCGCAGGCACAGTTCGCGGCCCTCCGGATCGCTGGTCAGGAACATGCGGCGGCGGATGTCCTCGCCGGACAGATCGAGGAACGGCTCCGCCGGCTGCAGCACCGGCGGCTCGGTCTGCACGTAACCGGCGCGCACGTAGGAGGCGACGAGCGCCTGCGCCCGTGCGTCCGGTCCGTTGCTCGAGGTGCTCGACATGTCGCTCTTCAGCGGCGGCCGGTTTGGCTTAAGCCCCGCCCGCGCAATCCCTGCTTTGTTGCGCGGCCCTTTAGCACGGCAAACCCTACAATTCGACGAAGATCGGCCCGGGCCGTTAATGCCGGCGGCGCATTCCGCGCTTGAGCCGGCGCCTTTCGAGGCGTCGCAAGGTCGACTTTACCGGAATGAAATCAAATATGTACGATGAATGACGACGGCTGGCCGGTGACCCTGCCTGAACGCTGGGACGCTGCCGGCAGCGCTGAACGACCGGGGCTCTGGCGCTTGAGCGCGCTGCCATGGCCGCAGCGCATGCCGCTTGACGCGCGCCGCCGCGCGGCGGGCTTTAGTATGCACTTTTATTGACAACATCACACTCAGTATCTGAAGGTGCGAACGATCGGTGGGTGAGCCGTCGCCCGGCTCAGGGGCTGCGATGTTGTCGCTTCGGTTCGCGTCGATGGCGCTTGTGCTGTCGCTGTTGTGCGTCAACGCCCAAGCGCAGACGACGCCGGACCAGCCGTCGCATAGCGCGCAGCTGCCGCCGATCCGGGTGATCGCCAAACACAACAAGCCGCATACCGCGCCGGCGAAGCCGGCCCCTGCCGCGGCAGCGACGGCGAGTGCACAAGCTCCTCCTGCGCCGCCTTACGTCAGCGGCGCACCGAACATCGCCGGCGGTGCCGCTACTGCGCCCACAATGGCGAGCCAGATGACGGTGACCGGGCAGGAGCTCAACGCACTGCCGGTGGCGCGGCCGGGCGAGATTCTCGAAGTCGTGCCCGGCCTCGCCGTGGTCATGCACGCCGACGGCGGCAAGGCCAATCAATATTATCTGCGCGGCTACAATCTCGATCACGGCACCGATCTGGCGATCTTCGTCGACGACATGCCGATCAATCTGCCGACCCACGCTCACGGCCAGGGCTACGCCGACCTCAATTGGCTGATGCCGGAAACCGTCGGCAGCCTGAACATCCGCAAGGGACCTTACTTCGCCGATGTCGGCGATTTTGCCACCGCGGGCTCGCTGTTCATCAATCTGCGCGACAGCGTCGACAAGACCATCGCCGAAGCCACCATCGGCAGCTTCGACTATCTGCGCTATTTCGGCATGGGCGCGACCAGGCTTGGCGGCGGCACGCTGCTCTATGCCGGCGAGGCGAACACCTATGACGGTCCGTGGGACACGCCGGATCACATGCACAAAGTCTCCGGCCTGTTGCGCTACAGCCAGGGCACCGCGACCGACGGCTTTTCGGCGACCGCCATGGCCTATTCGAACGCCTGGAATTCCACCGACCAAATCCCGCTGCGCGCGATCGCATCGGGCTTGATCGGTCTCGATGGCGAGCTCGACCCCACCGACGGCGGCGACACCAGCCGCTTGTCGCTGTCAGCGCGAATGGCGCACACCGACGATGGCGGACAGTGGAAGGCCAACGGCTATGTGGTGAAATACGGTCTCGACCTCTACAACAATTACACCTGGTTCCTGACCGATCCGGTCAACGGCGATCAGTTCCATCAGCACGACGATCGCACTTACGGCGGTGGCGGCGTATCGCGCACCGTCCAGGGCTCGCTGTTCGGCCGGCCGACTGAAACCGTGTTCGGCGTACAGTCGCGCTATGACGACATCACCGTCGCGCTGACCAACACGGTACAGCGGCAGTTCCTGTCGAACGTGCTGACCGACCACGTCAGCGAGGGCAATGCTGGCATCTACGCCGAAAACACGGTGCAGTGGACCGATTGGCTGAAGACGACCGCCGGCTGGCGCGGCGATTATTATGCGGCATCGGTGGATTCGATCCTGCAACAGGCGAATTCGGGGGCCGACAAGGTCGCGATCGGCAGTCCTAAATTGCGCGTCGTCGTCGGGCCATTTTATAAAACCGAGTTCTTTCTCGGCGCCGGCATGGGCTATCACAGCAACGACGCGCGCGGCGTGACGGCGACCGAAGTGAGCGGCGATCCGACCCAGCCGCAAAGCTCGGTGCCGTTATTGGTGCGCTCCCGCGGCGCCGAAGTCGGCGTCCGCAGCCGCGCCATTGCCGGCCTCGACAGCTCGGTGAGCCTGTTCGTGCTCGATCAGGCCTCCGAGCTGTTCTTCGACGGCGATACCGGCGACACCACGCCGGGCCGGCCGAGCCAGCGCACCGGCATCGAGTTCACCAACGATTACCGGCCGGTGTCCTGGGCGCATCTTGACGCCGATCTCGCGCTCACCCGCGCCCGCTTTCTCGGCTTCGATTCAGCGCAGGAGCAAATCTATCAATCGCTCGCCGGCTTTCCGCAGGCGCAGGTCGGCAATGCGCCGGGCAATTTCGTTTACAACGCGCCGTGGATGGTGGCATCGGCTGGCATCACGCTCGGCGAGGACACCGGCTGGTTCGGCGCGCTGCGCTGGCGCTACATCAGTTCGCGGCCGCTGACCGAGGATGGCGCGTTTCAGTCGGCACCGCTCAGCGTCTTCAACGGCCGCCTCGGCTACCGCTTCGCCGACGGCTGGCGCATCCAGCTCGACGGCCTCAATCTGTTCAACACACGATCGGCCCAGGCCGAATATGCCTACGGTTCGCTGCTCAAGAACGACAGCCTGTTCGCCATGTGCTTTCCGGCAAGCGGCGCGCCGACGGTACCGGCCGCCGTCTGCCGGAACGGCGTGATGGACTACGCGCTGCATCCGATGGAGCCGCTCGCGGTGCGGCTGACCTTGGCGAAGACGTTTTAGATGGCCTGCCGACGCCGTGTCAGGTCTGCTGCACCTCGACCGTGACATGCGACAGGTTATGGAAACGGCCAAGCAGGCGCCGGTAATGGCCAGCGTCGCGCGGCTTGGCCGTGCTGACCGACAGGATCGCGCCCAAATGGCCGGGACCGAGGCGCCACAGATGCAGGTCTTCGAGCTGATCGCCGTCGCGCTCGATGGTCGCCCGCAGGCGCTCAGCCATGCCGCGATCGGGATTCATGTCGAGCAAGATGGCGCCGGTATCGCGAATGAGCCCGTATGACCATGCCGCGATCACGACGGCGCCGCAAATTCCCGCGACCGGATCCATGAACAGCCAACCGAAAGTGCGCGCGAGCAAAAGGCCGGCGATCACCAGCACCGAGACGACCGCGTCGGCCAGCACATGGATGACGGCGGCGCGCATGTTGTTGTCGCGATGGGCGGTGCCATGGGCCGCTTCATGGGCATGCTCGTGCTCGGCAAATTCGGTCGAGTGGACCTCACCGCCGCGATTGAGCAAGACGCGGGCGGTGAAAGCGTGTGGCTCCGGAATTTCGCCGACGGCTTCGAGATAGCCGTAGCGTTCGGTCATGGCGAAGACCTGGCGGGTGCCGTCGCCACGCACGGTCTCGATGGTGACGTCATCTGCAGAGAGCGGTTTGCCCGCCGACGTGAGCCGAAAGCGCGGCGGCACGCCGTCCTCGAAGATTTCGAGCGTCAGCGGTCCGACGCTGGTCTGCAGGTCGCGGGCCTCGTCATGGTCGTGTCCGGCATCCGCGTCGTCTTGAGCGTGACCATGGGAGTGGCCGTGATCGTGGCCGCCGCCGCTGAGCAGGAGCACGCTCACGATGTTGACGATCAATCCAAGTACGGCGATCGGTATCGCCTCGTTGAAGCTGATCGGCACCGGCGCAAACAGACGCGAGACCGCCTCGTAACCGATCAGTATCGCAATCATCGCCAGCACGATGGCGCTAGAAAAACCGGCGAGGTCGCCGAGCTTCCCGGTGCCGAAGGAAAATCGCGGGTCGTCGGCGTGGCGTCGCGCATAGCGGTAGGCAAGCGCCGCGAGCAGGAGCGCGCTGGCATGGGTCGACATGTGCAAGCCGTCGGCGACCAGCGCGATCGAGCCGAACAACAGCCCGCCGACGATTTCGGCCACCATCATGACCGCGCAAAGCGCGATCACTGCCCAGGTTCGGCGCTCGTTCTTGTCGTGGCCTTCGCCCAGGAAAACGTGGCTATGGCTGGCTGTGGACATGAGGCTCGCCGCCTTCACTTCAGATAGGCCTGCACCGCCTCGATCAGCTCCTCGGCGCCCCGCGAGCGGTCGGCGTCTTTCACCGGGTCGACGACGTGGAGGCGGATATGGTCTTCGATCACTTCCGTCATCAGGCTGTTCATGGCGCCGCGCGCCGCGACGATCAGATGCAGCACCGTGGCGCAGCCCTTCTCGTTCTCGAGTGCGCGCTCGACCGCTTCGATCTGGCCGCGCACGCGGCGGACCCGGTTGAGCAACTTGTCCTTCTCGGTTTTGGTATGCGACACCGGTTGACACCTCGGATTCGATAGGGTAGGGGGTATGGTATCGGTTGATGTTGGGGATGTCGAGTCCCACATCACCTGCCGGACGACACTGAACAGAAAACAAATGGGCAGTACCACCTTTGGTGCCGCCGTTCCGTCCTCTGGGCGGAGGGTGGCACCGCAACACAACGAGATCGATCGCGGCAACAGTGGCCGCGTCAGGCTAAGCGATCGCGCCTAGCGGGTCGTTTACCCTCACGCTCACCGGCCGCCGCGATGCGCGGAAAGGAAGGTGAGCGATGTTCGTAAAACTCGCACGGTTCAATGGTTTTGGCCGCCGGCATGCGCTGCTGTCGGCGGCAAAGAGCGCCTATGCCAACGATAATCGTCCTGTCCGTCGCGTGACCGCGGTTTCGCCGCGGGTGCGGCGCCAAATCCTGGTCTGCGGCTGGCGGCAGGCGCCGGCGACGGGGCGGCTCGAATGCTTTTGGCACGTCGAGTCGGCCGGTGCGGCGGTCGCCGAAGAGCCCGGGATAAGTTGGCTGCTGCGTTCGTCGGCGCCTACCCGCCGCCGGATTTCTCGAATGGCCGAACGCCTAGGGCTCGATCCGGCGCATCCTATATTGCAAAATGTAGCCAAGGCTATAGACTGCAGTTAATGCTGCATGTGGATGCAACAATGTTCGGGATGGACTGCACGCTATTCAGGGATGACATTTGCGGTTGCGGGGCCGGGGGGTTCGCAGCACGCGGCTGTCATGTGGCTGTCGTGATTGGAATGGCAGCAATGCCGGTGGGATAGGTTGGCATCGGAAGTTCGAGGCACCGATGAGGGGACTGCGCGTTGTCATAGGGCTTGTGGCGCTGACGGGAGGCGCCGCGGCCGCAGACCTGCCGGTGAAGGCGCCGCCGTTGGCAGTGGCCGCCTATGACTGGAGCGGGTTCTATCTCGGCGGCCATATCGGCTATGCCACCGGGTCGTCGACCTGGTCGGCGACGCAGCCTGGGGCGCCGGCCGTCACCGGCTCGCTCGATCTGTTCAATGCCTACGATATGTTCCGCGATACCGGCAGCGACTTTGCCGGCTTCCAGGCCGGCTACAATGACATGCTGCCGTCGCGCTGGCTGCTGGGCTTCGAGGCTGACGTCTCGTTCCCGAGCTTCACCGAGACGACGCCGCATTTGATCAGCGGCATGAGCACGCTCTCCTCGGCATCGATCGGCCAGGCCAGCTATGCCGAGCAGGTCGAATTTTCCGGCACTCTGCGCGGCCGCGTCGGCTATGCGCCAAATATTGGTACAAGCCATTGGCTGTTCTATGCCACCGGCGGCTTGGCCTGGAGCTTCGATCAATTCACCCGCACGCAATTGGCCGGCATTCCGGCCGGCGGCACCGCAATGCCTGGCACCGTGGAAAACCTGTTCATGCAGCCGCGCGTCGGTTGGACGGGCGGTGCCGGCGCCGAAGTCGCCTTGTGGTCGAACTGGAGCGCGCGCGCCGAATATCTGTTCATCGACTACGGCAGCCGCAGCGTCTCGTTTCCGCTCGGCGTGCAAAGATTCGATTCCAATCTCACGCTCAACGAGTTTCGCCTCGGCCTCAATTACCGGCTCAATGGCGAAACCGAAAAATCCGCCGACGCGACCGCACCGTGGCCATGGCCTCCGGCTGAAACCGACAATTTCGCGATCCACGGTCAGTCGACGTTCCTTGAGCAATATGTTTTTCCGTTTCGCAATCCCTATGTCGGGCCGAACAGCCTCTATCCAAACCAGGGGCGCGAGACCTTGGACGCCACGGCCTTCCTCGGCATGCGGCTGTGGCAGGGCGCCGAGCTTTGGGTCAATCCGGAAATCGATCAGGGTTTTGGCTTGAGCGGCACGCTGGGTGTCGCCGGGTTTCCAAGCGGCGAGGCCTATAAGGTCGGAGCCCCGGTGCCGTATCTGCGCATGCAGCGCATGTTCGTCAGGCAGACCATCAATCTCGGCGGCGACACCGAGAAGGTGGAGGCCGCTGCCAACCAGTTCAGCGGTACGCAGACCGCCGACCGGCTGGTCATCACGGTGGGCAAATTCGGCGTCGTGGACGTTTTCGACAACAACAAATATGCCCACGATCCACGCGGCGACTTCATGAATTGGACCATCGTCGACACTGGAACGTTCGACTACGCCGCCGACGCTTGGGCCTATACCTACGGCACGGCGGTCGAGTGGTACCAGGGTTCCTGGACGGTGCGCGGCGGCATATTCGATCTTTCGATTGCGCCCAATACCACGGAGCTCGACCCTTCGTTCAGCCAGTTTCAGTGGGATGGCGAGATCGAGTATCGCTATGACCTTTGGGGACACCCCGGCAAGATCGCGGTGACTGGATTCCTCAGCCGCGGCAACATGGGCCACTTCGCCGACGCGATCCAATTGGCGGCGTTGACCGGCGGCCCTGCCGACATCGCGGCGGTACGTCAATACAAAAGCCGCGGCGGGATCAGCGCCAATCTTGAGCAACAGATCACCGAACAGCTCGGCGTCTTCGCCCGCGCCGGGTGGGCCGATGGCAATATCGAGCCCTATGAGTTCACCGACGTCGACCGCACCGTCGCGGTGGGACTCGCGCTCACCGGCAAGCAATGGGGCCGGCCGGACGACACGTTCCGCCTTGCCGGCGTGGTCAACGGCATTACCAGCGAGCACGAGGCCTTCCTCAATGCCGGTGGGCTCGGCATCCTGGCTGGCGACGGCATGCTGCCGCATGCCGGCCTCGAACATATTATCGAGACCAGTTACCAGCTGCCGGTGTCGTTCTTTTGGCTGACGCTGGACTATCAGTTCATCGTCAATCCGGCCTACAACACCGATCGCGGTCCGGCATCGGTGGTCGCGGCGCGCGTGCACTCACAATTTTAGTCGGTTTACGGCCCAGGCTCGATCACGATCGGTGCAGTGAGCGTCAGGCGCTTGTTGGCGTCGAGCACGACGCCGACGCTGACCGTCCAGTTGCCGGGCGCGGAAAGCGCGATGCCATCGACCTGCCATGCACCATCGCGGCGTTGCACGGCGGGGAGCGTTGTCGGCTTGCCGGTCGCTCCGGGCGCAGTCAATGTCAAACTCACTTGCCGGGCGTCGAGCGCCGCGAAATTTTCGTCCCAAAGCCGGATTATTGCACGCGCCGGTCCGATGCGCCCGGGCCTGATGGTCACGTCCGCCATGCCCTCCACCAAATGGATATGGACAAAAGCGGCGTCGGCGGGGACAGCCTCATAGGTTGGATGCTGATGGGCGGCGTGGATTGCCGGCGGCAGGGTGCCGAGCGCGCCGACGATCGCGATGACGATGGCGCCGGCCAAAACCTCGATCGCGGCGTTGCGGCGCAGCTGCCGCAAGGCGTCGCGGCTTGCAGTGACGTTGTTCTGTTGCAGAAGTTGCGGCGTCAATCGGAAGCGATTGACCGTGGCGATCGCCACCATCGCCAAGAACAGCGCAATCTTGATCAGCAGCAACCGGCCGTAATCGGTGTGCAGCATCGCGGGCACGCTGCCAACGAGATAATAGGTATTGACGATCCCGGTCACGAGCAGCGTGCCGACGCTGACGATGCCGAGGATGGAAAATCGCGTCGTCGCCGTTCGCGCCATCTTGAGCGACGCGTCGTCGGCGCCGGCGGCGGCCAACAGCACGATGAGCGGCAGCAGCGCTCCGACCCAGGCCGCGGCGGCGATGAGATGCAGCACGTCGGCGGCCGGATGGATGATGGCCTCGTCGCCCAATCCGCCCGCGGCGTGACCGGACCAGGCCAACGCGCCGGCAAAAGCCGCGGCCAAAATCGCGGCCGTGATCTCGAGCCAAGGCGATTTACGGTCTCGCGGCGACAGCAACGCCGGCAAGGTCGCCGCCAGCGCGCAGGCGAACGCGAAACGGGCGAGCCAGGCGCGTCCGAAAGTCGTTTGCGACAGTACAGTCCACAGCACGCCGTCGCCGAACACTTGCGCCGCCGGCTGGCCGCTCATCGCTGCCGCGGTCAGAACCAGCCACACCGCGCCCGCGATCGCCGCCAGCGCAAGGCTGATCCAGGCGATGACGGCAAGCCGCGCCCGAACCTTGATAGCGGCGGCGCCGTTGGCGGCGGCGCCGCGCCACGCCGGCGCGGCAATGAAGACCGCAAACAAGACAACGCCCGCCACCAGCATCGTCGCGGCGAAGTGAATGGCGCGCGCGTAGATCAGCGGATCGGCCAAGGTTACGGCCCGCCGACACGGAACGTGAAGGTTCCTTCGGTGGTGTGAGTGTCAACCGAGACCGCGTGCCAGTGGACCTTGTAACTTCCCGGCCCGAGCGATTTCAGTCCGACCCGCATGGTGTTGCCGCTGATTTGTGCCTTGCCTTCGTCGACGCGGGTGCCGCTTGTGTCGGTCACTTCGACCGTGCTGAAGGCCGGCTCGAGGTTTTGCGTATAGAACAGGGCGACCTCTTGCGGCGCTGTGGCCACCGTGCCGTCGACCGGTGGATTTGAGTGATCGAGATGGGCATGGGCGTGCGCCGCCGCGGTGCCGAGCGCGATGAATATGAGGGAAGCAATAACGTGAAGCTTTCGCATGGCGATACCTTTTGCAAGTTCGGTTTGCCGCATGCGCGCGACCGCAAGACTTCAGAGACAACTCACTTCAATGTCAGCGCGCAATGGCCGCGTGGTCATCCATCGCTTAAAAACCCAAGCTCCGTCGACTTATTCCGCTGGCCGGATGCGGAGCTTAGCAGGCGAGGTCTCAGAGAGGCGGGCGTGGTGCCGATGCGCCAAGCCGTGTGGCGGGGATAACGGGCGTCTTGCCATGTCCCAACAGGGGCAGTGCGTAGGCAGACCATAATCCGGATACGGCGGCAGGAACGGGCTTGGCATTCCGGTCGCCGCCCCCGCTTGGGCCGGCAGCGCGAACAGGACCAGCATGAGAAACACAGCAAGCGAAAGTCTCACTTTCATGACGCGGTTCCGTGTCCTGGCAAGCGTGGCGCGGCGGGACCTTTGCAATTCAGAAGCGACGCTACAGGAAATATTCGTCGATACCGGGATTGTCGATACCAAAGCTCGTAGCCCCGTGATCATCGATACCCCTGTTGCGCGTTTAGCGCAGTGGTCGACATTCGTCGGGGCGATGCGGGAAAGGCGTTGCCTCGAACCAAGCGTGCGCCTAATTTTTTTGCCACAACCGGGGATGGGCTCGTCGCATCATGGCGCGGGTTTCTCATAGCATCTGGCGGCGCGTTTTCGCCGGCCTCCTGGTTTACGCCCTTGTCCTGCAAGGATTTTTCTTCGCGGTCGCGGACGGTCAGCCGGCGATCGGCGCCGCCGACAATGCGGCATTGACCGGATTCCCATTGTGCAGCCACGACGGTTCGGCGGCGCCGGCGGCGCCATCGCAACATCCGGCTGGAGATAATCTTTGCCTATTCTGCTGCATCGCCAGCGCGGCTTGCGTGAATTGCGCGCCGCTTGGCGCCCCCCAATTCAGCCAGGTCGAGTTCACCAGCGTGGTATGGCCGCTCATGGCGCCGCGCTTGGTTGCGCTTGTCGTCAATGCGAAAGCTTGGCCGCGCGGTCCTCCCGCCGCGGCATGATCAGCCGGCGGCTGCGCGCCGCCCCAATGTGCGGGCCTAAGGCTGAGGCCCATCCGTCACACTGAGCAGTCGAAGTCCGGGCGCCTTCGCGCGCGCGGCAACGGCAGTGCGCCAAAGCGTAGACACTCACTCTTGTTCGCGGGGGATATCATGTCCAATCCATTTGCCGAAGCACGGCCACGCGCCAATCCATTGGTGCTGGCCTGCTACCTTTTTGCAGCGGCGGCACCGCTCGCCTGCGGCGCAACCGCTGCCGTTGCAGCCGACATGCCCATACCGACGAAAGCGGCAGCGGCGCCCGCGGCGCCGCCTTATCAGTGGACCGGGTGCTACGTCGGTCTCAACGCCGGCGGCGGCGCCAGCGGGACCAACGTCACCACGGCGGTTGGCGCCGGCGGCTACCTGGCTGGCCTCGATCCGGGCGAAGTCAGCAATGACGGAACCGGATCGGCCAACGCAGCGAATGTCCTCGGCGGCGGCCAGGCGGGCTGCAACTGGCAGACCGGCACAATTGTCGTCGGCCTCGAAGGCGATCTCGATTACTACCGCAGCAATTCCAATTTCTTCAACGACACCAACACGCTTCCGACTAGCGGCAATTCCTTTGTTATCGGACAATCGCTCACCACCAACTACTTGGCGACGGTGCGTCCGCGCATCGGCGTCGCCGCAGACCGCAACTTCGGCTACCTCACCGGCGGCGCCGCGTTCACCGACGCGCACTATATGGAGAGCTACGTCGACAGTGGCGGCGGCAGCGGCGTCGCAACCGTCTCGAAATTCCTCACCGGTTGGACGGCCGGAGCGGGTTGGGAATATGCCTGGACCGACCATGTGACGCTGAAGTTCGAATATCTCTACGCCTCGTTCTCGACGACGAGCGCGACTGGGGTGATCGTCGGGCCGGGCGGCTCCAATCCGCTGCACGGTTCAAGCGATCTCGTCATCCAGGTCGCCCGCGCCGGCATGAACTTCAAGTTCTGACCGCGGGGAGCCCATCATGTTCGAACCCACATTCAATTTCACCGTCATCGCTCGCCAGCGCGCGTGCCGTCAGCCGGCTGTGTCGCAGCGCGTCAATCGGATCGGAGACACCATGTCCACCACCATTACAAGCACGGCGTTGCGCCTGCGCCGCCGTCGCAACGGACGAATCGCCGCCGCGGCGATCACGTTCATCGCCACCATCATGCTGGCCTTCGTGCCGCTTGTCGGTCTCACCACCACCGTGGCGCACGCCTGCGCCTGCGGCTGCAGTGTGTTCGACGTCGGCGGTCTTGGCGCGCCGCAAGAACAGGATCACGGCGGCCGCGTTTTCTTCGAATTCTGGAGCGGCGATCAAAATCAGAATTGGGTCGGCACGTCCCGGGCCCCTGCCGCCATCAACATGGACAAGCAGGTCAATACGCAATGGTACAATGTCGGCTTCGAATACAGTTTCAATCGGCAGTGGGGCGTCATGGTGCGTGCGCCTTATGTCAACCGTGACTTCACGACCACGACAAACACGCCGGCGGCCGGCGACGTGCAGACCTTCAACGCCAGGGACCTTGGCGATATCGAAGTCATGGGCATGTACACCGGCTTCTTCAACGATATGTCGACCGGCGTCATCTTCGGCCTCAAGCTGCCGAGCGGCACTTACACCGCCCCCGGCCTTGACCGCGACACCCAGATCGGATCGGGCAGCACCGACCTCATCCTCGGCGGCTTTCATCGCGGCCTGATTACCGGCGACAATGCCTGGCAGTATTTTATGCAGGCGGCGTGGCGGCAGCCGTTCCTGTACCGGGACGCTGCGGATCCGCAAGGCTTCTTCGACGGGAATCCCGGCGTCGTGCAAAGCTACCACCCGGGGCTGCAGGTCGATGGCGCCGCAGGCATCGTCTATAACAATTGGTACAATGTGTTTGGCTTCGACAAGATCACGCCGCTCGGGCAGGTCATCATTTCGCACCGCGACCACGACACCGGTACCGGTTCCGATCCGTTCAACAGCGGTTTTGACCGGGTGATGTTGTCGCCCGGCATTGAGTTCACCAAAGTGCTCGATGAGGCCAACAACCGGGTCTTGAAGACTTACTTCGACATCGAGGTTCCGGTCTATTACCGAACCAACGCCGCCAATAATGCCGGGACCGAAGGTCAACTGATCGCGCCCTATCTGATCAAGCTAGTCACGAGCTATAACTTCTAGAATCGAGGCATCGCGCATGACTCGTACACGACTAAGTGCAGCACTGCTGTTGGGGCTTCTCGCCCCAACTCTTGCCCATGGCGAACCGACGATCGACAAGCCCGCGCCGGCGCTGGTGGTTGATACGCTCGATGGTCAGGTCTTCGATCTGAGCAGGTTGCGCGGCGATGTGGTGCTCGTGAACTATTGGGCGACATGGTGCGCGCCCTGCCGCAAGGACATGCCGAAGCTCGACGCCTTCTATCGCCGCTATCACGAACAGCATTTGGCGATGATTGGCATTAGCGTCGACCGTCCGCGCGATCTGGAAAAGGTCCGCAAGGTGATGACTTCGCTGGCTTATCCGGTCGCCGTGCTGAAAGGCGTGACGGACGACGGTTTCGGTGAGCCGGAAGGCGTGCCGATCACCTGGATCATCGACACCGATGGCAAAGTTCGCGACCGAATGATCGATGTGCGCGACGAACTGCTCAACGGCATCGTCGTCCCATTGTTGCCGCATGAATGAAGATCGGACCTGATGCGCGTCGGGCAAAAATTCTCGCGCGCCGTGGCCGTTGCGGCGGTGGCGGCGTCCGTGATGTTGGGCGCATCGGCGGCTCGTGCCGGCGCATGGATCGCCGCGGCGAAGGACGGCTGTCAGGTCTGGGATCCCAATCCGCAATTGGATGAGACGGTGACCTGGTCGGGAACCTGCGCGAATGGCCATGCCGAAGGATCTGGAACCGTGCAATGGATCAAGGGCAATGCCGCGATCGAGACCGACGAGGGCGAGTGGCGCGACGGCCGCCAAGCCGGCAAGGGCGCTCAGACCTGGCCGACCGGCCGCTATGACGGGGAGCTTGCCAACGGCGAGCCAAACGGTCGCGGCGTGTTGACGTTGCAAAAACTGCGCTATGAGGGAGAATTCCGCGACGGCAGACCCAACGGCATCGGCAGCCTGACGGCCGGGAGCGAAACCGTGTCAGGCGTTTGGAAGGACGGATGTTTGCAGGGTAGTCGCAAAGCCTCGATCGGCATTCCCCTGTCGACCTGCCACTGACGCCGAAAAAAGGAGCGGACAATGCGTAAACGCGATTTGATTGTGGCCTTCGGACTTGTTGCGTCGATTTTGATCGCCACCCCGCGCGTCGCCACGGCTCAGGGGACGAGCGGCAACAATTGCCGGATGGAACAGCAGTGCCATTGGAAGGATTTCAAGAAAATCTGCGTCTGGGTGAAAGTCTGCCGGTAGCGGGGAATCAAGCGCGCTCAACGCGGCCCGAGCTTATGGCGGGCCAGCACGGCGCGGACGGCTTCGACCAGTTGCGCCTCGGGCACGGCGCGCTGCGCCTCGGCCTGCTTCTGCAGATGCTCCTCGCGGCCCTTTTCCAGCTTGGCGAGCTCGGCGCCGACGATCAAATCCTTGATCGTGACTTCGCCCTTGGCCTTCTCGTCGGAGCCCTGGATGACGACGCATGGTGAGTTACGCTTATCGGCGTATTTCATCTGCGGGCCGAATTTACCCGAGCCGAGATAAAGCTCGGCGCGGATACCGGCCTTGCGCAGCGAAGCGACCATCTGCTGGTAGTCGGCGATACGGTCCTTGTCGAACACGGTTACAACCACCGGGCCGGCCTCGGCCTTGGTCTCGACCTTGCCGAGATGCTGAAGCGCGGCGAGCAACCGCGATACGCCGATGGAAAATCCCGTCGCCGGCACCGGCTCGCCGCGAAAGCGCGAGACGAGACCATCATAACGCCCGCCGCCGCCGACCGAGCCGAAGCGCGGTGAGCCGGCGGCGCCATCGGTGGAGAAGGTCAGTTCAACTTCGAAGACCGGGCCGGTGTAGTACTCAAGGCCGCGGACGACGGAGGGATCAATTTTAATGCGATCAGAATAGCCCGACTCTGAAACCAAGCTTAGTATAGCTTCGAGATCGTTCAATCCGAGTTCTAATGAAGGAGGAGCCGGTCTACCATCCAAATAATCCATAACCTTATTGCGGTAAATCTTAACATCAAATGGTGGCTTATCGTCCCGTTCCATTTTGTCGATTTCTGATTGAGCAATCAGTTCAGGGGAAAGATACGATAGATTTATCGAAGCGGTAGTCAAACTATATGTTACGAAGTTGTTGGCCGACACCGATAAGCCTGCGCCTTTTGTGACGTCGCCACTTTCGTCTCTTCGACCGCTCCCCAGCAATTGTTGAACGCCGCGTACGCCCAACCGATCTAGTTTGTCGATTGCGCGAAGTACTGTAAGTCGCTTCAGCTCATCTTCGACGGGGATTGCATCCAGTGTGCTGTCTAACAGCAGCCGGTTCCAAATTTTGACTACATATTGGCCGCGTGGAATCCCCAACGCCTCCATCGCATCCGCCGCCATCATGCACATCTCGGCATCGGCGGCGGGAGAGGCGCTGCCGACGGTGTCGGCATCGAACTGCATGAACTGCCGGAAGCGTCCCGGCCCCGGCTTCTCGTTGCGGAAAACATTTCCGACGCGATACGAGCGATACGGCTTCGGCAGCGCGTCGAAATTCTCCGCCACGTAGCGCGCCAGCGGCGCCGTCAAATCGTAGCGCAGCGACAGCCATTGCTCGTCGTCGTCGAGGAACGAGAACACGCCTTCGTTCGGCCGGTCCTGGTCGGGCAGGAATTTGCCGAGCGCGTCGGTGTATTCGATGGCTGGCGTTTCCACCGGTTCAAAACCGTAAAGCTCGTAGACGGCGCGGATTTTTTCGATCATCTCGCGGGTGGCCGCGATCTCCGCCGGCCCGCGGTCGGCGAGCCCGCGCGGCAGCCGCGCCTTGAGCCTGTTGGAGTTGGATTTTTCCGATTTGTCAGCCATCGGCGCGGTCGTAGCAGTGGCGATTCGCTGCCGCAAGCCTACTCGATTTCGTCATAGCCGGGCTTGTCCCGGCCATACACGTCTTCCATGTTGCAGGAATGACGTGACGCCGGGAGACAGTCCGATGGCCGAACCCAATCGCCGCAGCGCGGCCGTGCCCAACGATCTGGAAGCCTTTTGGGTGCCGTTCACGCCGAACCGGGCGTTCAAGCGGGCGCCGCGGTTGATCGCCCGCGCCAAGGACATGCACTATTACACGCCCGAGGGCCGCGCTGTGCTCGACGGCACCGCGGGGCTGTGGTGCACCAATGCCGGCCATAACCGCGACCCGATCGTTGAAGCGATCCAGCGCCAGGCCGCGGAGCTCGATTACGCGCCGGCGTTTCAGTTCGCGCACCCGAAATCGTTCGAGCTGGCAAGCCGCATCGCCGCGCTTGCGCCCGGCGATCTCGACCGCGTGTTCTTCTGCAATTCCGGCTCGGAAGCCGTCGACACCGCGCTCAAGATCGCGCTCGCCTATCATAATGTGCGCGGGGAGGCCTCGCGCACCCGCCTGATCGGCCGCGAGCGCGGCTATCACGGCGTCGGGTTTGGCGGCATTTCGGTCGGCGGCATCGTCGCCAACCGCAAGCATTTCGGCACGCTGTTGGCCGGCGTCGATCATCTGCCGGCGACCTATAACCGCGAGCATCAAGCCTTTACCAAGGGCGAGCCAGAGTGGGGCGCGCATCTCGCCGACGATCTCGAACGCCTCGTCGCGCTGCACGATGCTTCGACGATCGCCGCCGTCATCGTCGAACCGATGGCCGGCTCGACCGGCGTGCTGCCGCCGCCCAAAGGCTATCTGGAGCGGCTGCGCGCCATCTGCGACCGCCACGGCATTTTGCTGATCTTCGATGAAGTGATCACCGGCTTCGGCAGGCTGGGTTATGCATTCGCCGCCGAGCGTTACGGCGTGACGCCCGACATGATCACCTTCGCCAAGGGCATCACCTCGGGCGCGGTGCCCATGGGCGGTGTCATCGCGCGCGAAGGAATTTACGACGCTTTCATGCACGGTCCCGAGCATGTTGCCGAGCTGTTCCACGGCTACACATACTCGGCGCATCCGCTGGCCTGCGCCGCTGGCCTGGCAACGCTCGATCTTTATCGCGACGAAAAACTGTTCGCGCGGGCGAAAAAGCTCGAGCCGTTGTGGGCCGACGCCGCAATGTCGCTCAAGAGTGTGCCCGGCGTGCTCGATATCCGCACCGTGGGGCTGACGGCAGGCATCGATCTCGCCTCGCGCCCCGACGCCTTCGGCAAGCGCGCTTACGAAGCCATGGAGCGCGGCTTCAACGACGAGGGCGTCATGATCCGTATCACCGGCGAGACGCTGGCGCTGACCCCGCCGCTGATCGTCAGCGAAGCGCAGATCGGCGAGATTTTCGAGAAGGTAGGGCGAGTAATCAAAGCGGTGATGTGAGCCGTCATTCCGGGGCCGAGCGCAGCGAGGAGCCCGGAATCCATAATCACAGAACAGGCAGAACTCGCGCCGAGCGATATTCCGTATGGACGGGGGGTATGGATTCCGGGCTCGCCGCTTTGCGGCGCCGCGGAATGACGAAGTTCACTGCGGCTTCAGGATCGCCCAGCCGACATGCAGCGCGCCATAGCCGCGGCGCATCGGCAGGTCGAACGGCGCGCCGACTTCGGCATTGCCGGCGATGGTTGCGAACTGCGCCGGCAGGTGCGCAGTGTCGCCGCCGCTCCACACCACGATGGCACCCTTCTTGCGCAAATCGGCAAGATCGATCCACGGCGCGCGGCGCGGCAGGCCGTCGATCAAAACTTCGGGCTGGTCCGGTGAATAGTGCGCGAGATTGCCGCCGTCCCACATCGCGCCGACGACATAACGCAGTTTCGGTCCCGTCGCGTCGTGGAAGCGCTGCGTCAGCACGGCGGCAAGCTTGTCGCCCGGATAGAACACCGCGCGATAGCGGTGATCGATCAGCGGCAGCACCGAGTAATTGACGAGGAAGACGACAGCGAAGATGGCGAACACGATGCTCCAGTGCGCGACTACGTGGGCGAGATGCGCGCGATCAAGCGAAGCGCGCAGCATCAGCACGATCCAAAGCCCGACAAAAAGCCACAGCGGATAGCCCCACATGGCAAAGGTGCCGCGGCCGCTGACCGCAATCAGCGCGATCATGGCGAGGCCGGGACCGAACGCGAGCAAGGTCACGATGCGCCGGTCGAAGGCGTCGGCCGCATAAACCCTCCCCCCCTGTGGGGGAGGGTAGGGTGGGGGGTCGGGAGGTGCGGTCGCGAGCGTGGACGAACGCGCGTCACCTCGCGACCCCCGCCCCCAACCCCTCCCCACAAGGGGGAGGGGAGTCGGCCACAGCAGCGGCGCGGCGATGAAGAACGACGGCAGCAGGAAAAATATCTGGCTGCCGACAAACACCGCCGGGTGCAGGATATGGTCGTACCAGCCGCGCACCTCCGCGGCGCGATGCTCGGCATAGGCCAGCGGCAAAAAATCGTTCTGGAACAGCCAGACGATGTGAGGCGCGGCGATGACAAGGGCGACGATCAGTGCGAGCCACGGTCCGGGCGTCGCCAAAGCGCGTCTCGCGTCACGATCGAAGACGAGGAACAACGCGTAGGGCGCCGCCAAAACGACGACGAAATATTTCGCCCACAGCGCGCTGCCGAAGGCGAAGCCGAGCAGGACCCAGTGCGCGAAGCGGCCGCGCTTGAGCGCAGCGTGGAAAGCGTAGCCGGCCAGCGCCCAGAACGGCAGCTGGATGACGTCGTGATTGAACTTCACCGCCGTGTATTGGAAGTAATGCATGCCGTCGATGATCAGCACGGCAATGAGCGCGCCGGTCGCTCCGACCAATGGCCGTGCCGTCGCCCACACCGCGACGAAGGCCACGATCACCACCGCTTGCGCCAGCGCGTAATAGGCGGCGTCGGCGCCGAACGCCCGGTGCATGATCTCGACCAGCCACCACGGCAGCGGCGGCAGCTTGTCGTAGCCGAGTTGCCATTCGCGGCCGTAGGTCAGCGCTTCGATCAGGTCGAGCGGCAGGTTGGCGTAGAGCAAGGTCGGCAGCGCGGTCCAAACCACGAAATGCAAAACCAGGAAGGCGGCGAACGCCGCCCGCGGCGCCGCCTCGATCCATTCGATGAAGCCGGCCGCGAACGCCAGCCGGGGTGCCGGGGTCATTTCAGGCATTTGCGGCGTCGCCGACATGAGCTTTCGCGCTGGTTCCAAAGGCGGCGTCCGCCGCCGTCCTGGGCTGCCGTTATAAAAGCACAGCAAAAGCTTAGCCATGGCGGCGGGCGGACTTGCAGCGCCGCGGCGCTTGTGGACACTGCTACTGCCCGAATGCGAATCATGCGGGCGGGGCCAGCATGTGCGCCCCGGGGCTGCACCGTTCGGCGCGAGGCATAGCGGGGTTCGGCATGGTGCGTATCAGCGCCATTTTCATCGCTGTCTGCATGGTGCTGATCGCCGGCTCGATCGGCTTTGTGGTCTATCTGCGCTTCGGCCTGACCGGCGCCGAATCGTTTCTGGTCGGGCTCGGCATCCTGACCGCGCTTGCGGTCTATAACGCGGTCGCCGCCCGCTCCCGCGACCGCGCCGAAGTGAGCGACCAGATCGCCTCGATATCGCGCAGCTCGTCAGACCTGGCGCGCCAGCTCGCTGAGTTCGGCCGCCAGCTTGGTACCGTGGAGACCAAGGTCAATTCGGTGCTCGACCGGGCGCTGGCATCGGCGCAGCCGCTCGCCGTCGAGATCGAGGAACTGTCGACCTTGGTCAAGCATCTCGCCGACTCGGTGGCGGCGCATGAGGCGGTGCTGGCGGGCCTGAGCGGCAAGGAGCGCATCGCTCCGACGGCACCGCCTGCGCCAGCCGCGGCCGCTCACGCGACTGCCGCGGTACCGATGCCCGATCCGGCCGCGGCGCTGGCTGCGCCAATGGCCGGCACCATTGCCGCCTTCAACGGCTTGGATCAGGACGGCATCGTTGCCGCGATCAGGAGCGCGATCGAAGGCAGCAAGATCGATCTTTACCTGCAACCCATCGTGACGCTGCCACAGCGCAAGGTGCGCTACTACGAGGCGCTGTCGCGCCTGAAGGCCGACAACGGCGATCTGGTCGCGGCCGGCGATTTCCTGAAATTCGCCGAAGCCGGCGGGTTGATGCCAAAACTCGACAATCTTTCGGTGTTGCGCTGCGTGCAGGTGGTGCGGCGGCTGTTACTGAAGAACCGCGACATCGGCCTGTTCTGCAATCTGTCGTCGGCGACGCTGACCGATTCAGGATTCCCAAGGTTTTTGGAATTTGCCGAGGCCAACCGCGCCATCGCGCCGGCGCTGGTGTTCGAGTTCACGCAAGGAGCGGTCCGCGCCATGGGGCCGATCGAGCACGAGAGCCTGGCTGCGCTCGCCGAGCGCGGCTACCGCTTCTCCATGGACAATCTCACCGACCTGCGCGTCGAGCCGCGCGAGCTGAACGAGCGCGGCTTCCGCTTCATCAAGGCGCCGGCGGCGCTCTTGCTCAACCGGATCGGCGCCGCCTCGACCGACATCCATCCGGCCGACCTGTCCGATCTGGTCGGCCGCTTCGGCATCGACCTGATCGCCGAACGGATCGAGGCCGAAGGCGCGGTGGTTGATTTGTTGGACTACGACGTCCGCTTCGGCCAGGGATTTTTGTTCTCGCCGCCGCGGCCGGTGCGCGCCGAAGCCTTGCAGGGCGCGGATGCGGCCAATCCGGCCGATCAGGCCCGCGATGCCGCCGCACCGCGCGGCCCCGGCTTGGCGCAGCTCGCGCGTACCGGCAGCGGACGGCCTTGAAATCTTCTTGCCTGAATTTTCTCGCCTGAAATTACTGCTGACTGACCTTCACCGGCACGAACTGCGTCGTGAACATCTCCTTGTCGTCGGGCGTGTCCTTGAGCAGTCCCATCTCGATGTAGGATTTCTTGAGCACCGCGACCGCCTTCGGATCGAAGGTGCCGTCGGTATTGAAGGCGCCGATCTGCTCGTCGTAGACGCGGCTGATCACGGCCTCGCTGAGATTGAGCACTTTTGCCGAGATCGCCACCGATTCCGCCTTGTGGGTTTTCATATAGGCGATGGTTTCGAACCAGCCGGCGAGAAATGCCTTCACCTGATCCGGATGCTTTTCGATCTCGTCGTTGGTGGCGAAGATCACGTGCGTGATGAATTGATCGACGAACGGGGTCGCTGCGGTGATGACGCGCCATTCCTTGGCTTCCTCGAGCGCGTAGCCGGTTTCCAGCGCCCCGATATAGCCGTCGATCTGGTGGGTCTTGATCGCGGCGCGCGCCGGCGGCATGCCGCCGATCGGCACCATGGTGATGCCGTCCGAGCCCCAGCCTTCCTTCTGGTTGATGCGGGTGCCGATCCAGTCGGTCAGCGAACCGACCGTGGTGCAGCCGAGCTTTTTGCCCTTGAGATCCGCCACCGTCTTGATGTCGGAATCGTAGCCGACCATCACCGCCATGTTCTGCGGCGCGCCGAACATGGCGGCGACGGCCTTGGCCGGCACGCCCTTGGCAATGAAGGCCATGCCGGGGCCCGAGCCGATGCCGATATCGATCGAGCCCGAGGCCAGAAGCTGCTGCAGCTTGGCATCGCCGGCCGACGCCGATTCCTCGATATCGAGGCCGTGCTTGGCAAAAATGCCGGTCTGGATGCCGATGTCGAGCGGCGTGAACGACCAGGCAAACGGCACTACCTTGGCGACGCGGAGCTTTTCGGCGGCGTGCACGGGCGCGAGCCATGCCAAAAGTGCCGCCATCGCCATCAGGCCTGATGCCACGCTTGCCCGGAAAAATCGCCTCATCGTTTCCTCCCACGCCAGCCCGCTGCGCGGCCGGACGACAGCCAATTCATTGCAGAAATCGAAAGCCGTGGCCATGCGGCAGGGTGTGGCTGCGTTGACCGGGGCCGCCCCGCTCACTAGAATCGTTATATCCTCGCGCCGTTCGACAGGAGCGCCCCGTGCACATCATCGACTCGCATTTCCATTGGTGGCCCCGATCGATTTTCGACAAGCTGTGCAAGCGCAAGGATTTTCCAAGGGCCCGCGTCAACGACAAGGGCGGCTACAGCTATTTTCGCCGGCAAGACAGCGGTTGCCATCTCAACTCCTGGGCCGAGTGGTTCGATCTCGACAAGCAATTCGAATACATGGCCAGCCTGGGCCACCAGGTCGACGTGGTCTGCTCGATCGGCCCGTTCTCGGTTTTCTTCTCCGACGTGCCGCTCGCCGAAGGCCGCGACTACGCCATCATGTGGAACGAGGAGATGGCCGGCGCGCAGAAGAAATATCCCGGCCGGCTGTGGGCGAGCGCCGCGGTGCCCCTGCAGGATACGCGCACGGCGATCGAAGTGGTCGACGACGCGGTCAATCGTCTGGGCCTGATGGGCGTCAATCTGCCCGGCAGCGTCGGCGCCGACGCGCGCATCGACGCCGAGCGGCTGGAACCGTTCTACGCCCATGTCGAAAAGCTCGGCCTGCCGCTGTTCCTGCATCCGACCGACGTCATCTTCCAGGACATGCTCGACGGCTATGACGGCGCGCTGCATTTGAGCCTCGGCCGGGTCATCGAGGTCTCCGTCGCCGCCATGCGCCTGATCCTCTCCGGCGTGATGGAGCGGCATCCGAACCTGAAAATCGTTATGTCGCATACCGGCGGCTCGCTGCCCTACCAGGCCGGCCGCATGGACAAGAATTCGAAAGCCGCAAAACTGCCGCGGCCGGTGCAGGACTACATGAAGCGCATGTACACCGATACGGTGTCGCCGCATGCCGCCGGCATCGAATTCGCCATCGACTATTACGGCATCGACCACGTCATGTACGGCACCGATTATCCGTGCTGGGACCCGGCGCCGTGCCTGAAACTGATCGACGACATCAAGCTGTCGGACGCCGACAAGCAGAAACTGTTCTACGACAACGCGCGGCGCATTCTCAATTTGCGCGATCCGGTTCCGGCGAAGGAAGCCAAGCGCGAGCCGGCGCTGGTGTAAATTTTTGCTTCGTCATTGCCGGGCATAGCCGTTCGAAGAACGGCGTCGCTTCGCTCGCCTATGACCCGGCAATCCAACTTTCCCACGCGCGCAAAGATGGATCACCGGGTCAAGCCCGGTGATGACGAATTATTGCTTCGGCGCGAAGCGCTCGTCGATGCTTTCCCATTTGTCGTAGCCGACGAGTTTTTTGTAGTCCTCGAAATCCATGCCGTCGTTGCGGTGGGCAAATTTGCCGGATTTCATGTCGACGAGCACGGTCTCGATCGCCTTGGCGGCATGCATGATGGTGTCCAGCCCGAGCACGGCGCAATTGAAGCCCAATTGGCCGAGCTCCTCCATCGACAGGATCGGGGTGTGGCCGCCCATCAGCGGGTTGCAGATTTGCGGCACGTCGAAGGCTTTGCCGATGCGCTCCAGTTCCGCAATGCTGCGCGGCGCCTCGATGAAAATGCCGTCGGCGCCGGCGCGGATATAGCGCTCGGCGCGGCGCATGGCCTCGTCGAGGTCGTAGACCGCGCGCGCGTCGGTGCGGCCGAGGATCCAGGTTTCCGGATTGATCCGTTCGGACGCGGCCGCCCTGATCTTGGCTTCGGCGAGCTCGATGGGCACGACCTTCTTGCCGACCATGTGGCCGCAGCGCTTCGGCCATTGCTGATCCTCGATCAAAATGGCGCTCACCCCCATGCGCTCGTAGGTCTGCACCGTGTGCACGACGTTCTTGACGTCGCCATAGCCGTCGTCGCCGTCGACGAACACCGGCAAGTCGCAGGCCGCCATGATGTCGCGCACCGCGGCGGAGATTTCGCCAAAGCCCTTTAAGCCCACATCGGGCACACCGTAACGGGCGCCGACCGCGGGAAAGCCGCCGATGAAATAGGTCTCGAAGCCGATCTTCTGGATCAGCCGGGCGCTCAACGCATCATGGGCGCCGGGCACGACCAGGAACCGCTTGTCCTTGACGGCTTTGTCGATGATCTGGCGGAAGCTTGTCGGCATTGCACGGGCCTTTGGTTTTGGGGACTTGGGTTTTGGGGAAAAGGGTCAATTCCCATACATGCCGCGGTGTTTGCGATCAACTCGCGGGGTTACAGCGGCGCCGCATACAGCTATGATTTTGCCAAAGAAGCGGCGCGGCCGGAGGACAGCGACCATGAATGAGCCAATTAAATCTCCGATCGTGCATTTCGTCGGCAGCATTCCATTGCCGGATTCCGAGACCGTGTTCCGCACGCTCGCCGGCGCGGTCGGCGGCCACGTCGCGCGTCTGCCCGACGGCGAGACCGGCGTCCGCAAGACCTGGATCCGCTTCCTGCAAGACGTGCTCGCGGAAAATCCGGCCATCGAATTGGCGAGCGACGTGCCGCCGTTTAAGTTCGTGCAATGGGACGGCAAGGTCATTCGCGAAATCCCGCGGCTGCGTATCAAGCCCGGCATGACGCCCGACCGCAAGAACTTCAAGACCGGCTATGCCGAGATGGCCGTTCAGTCGTTCGGCGTGTTCGACCGGCTGCAAAAGGCTGGCGTCATTCCGGCGGGCGTCAAGTTCCAGATCAGCATCCCGACCCCGATCGCGCCAACCTACAACAATATGGTGCCGGCCGACCGGCCGAAATTGCTGCCGGCGCTGACGCAAGCTTTCGTCGGCGAGGTTCATGCCATTGCGGCGGCACTGCCGAACGACCGAATCGCGGTGCAGTGGGACGTCTGCCAGGAGGTGCTGGCCTGGGAAGGCTATTACGAGCCGGGCCCGGTCGATTTCCGTAAAGAGACCATCGAGGTGCTCGGCCAGATCGGCGACGCGGTGCCGAGCAAGATCGAGCTCGGCTATCACCTGTGCTACGGCAGCCCGGCCGACGAGCACATGGTGCAGCCGAAGGATGCCGGCATCATGGTCGAGATCGTCAACGCCATCGTGGCGCGGGTGAAGCGGGGAATCGACTTCTTCCATCTGCCGGTGCCGAAGGGCCGCACCGACGACGCCTATTTCGCGCCGCTCGAAAAGCTCAGGCTGCGGCCGGGCACCGCGCTTTATCTCGGCCTCATCCACCACAACGACGCCGAGGGCGACAAAGCGCGGCTCGCCGCCGCGCGCCGCCACGTCCGCGTCGACGGCATCGGCACCGAATGCGGCATGGCGCGCGGCGATCCGGCGCGGCTGCCGGCGCTGCTCGCCGCTCATGCCCGCGCCGCGGAGCTTGCCGATTGATGATTGCGCGCGAATGATCTAATCACCTCGCGCGCCCGCCCGGGCCGCCAAGCCTTGTGAATCATTTGCCCTATATCATCGAACATTTTGAGCCGCTTTCGCAAAACTACGACGTGCTGCTGTGCGACGTCTGGGGCGTCATCCATAACGGGGTGGCGGCCTTTGCCCCGGCCTGCGATGCACTATTGCGCTTCCGTGAGCGCGGCGGCACGGCGATCCTGATCACCAATGCGCCGCGGCCCGGCGCTTCGGTGGCGCGCATTCTCGACCGGCTCGCGGTGCCGCGGCAGGCCTATGACGCGATCACGAGCTCCGGCGATACCACCCGCGGCATTGTCGAGAGCCGCCGCGGCCAGCGCGTGTTTCATCTCGGGCCAGAGCGCGACCTGCCGATCTTCGCCGGCCTTGATGTCACTTTCGCGCCGCTCGAAACCGCCGAATACGTGGTGTGCTCGGGCCTGTTCGACGACACCGTCGAGACACCGGAAACCTACCGCGACATGCTGGCTGCGATGCGGGCGCGGTCGCTGTTCATGGTCTGCGCCAATCCCGACATCGTGGTCGAGCGCGGCGATACGCTGGTCTATTGCGCCGGCGCTCTCGCCGACGCCTACGTGGCGCTCGGCGGCGAAGTGCTCTATTGCGGCAAGCCGCATGCGCCGATCTATCAGGCTGCGCTTTCCGCGGCCGCGACGGCGCGCGGCGGCGCCGAGGTGCCGCTCAAGCGCGTGCTGGCGATCGGCGATTCAGTGCGCACGGATCTCAAAGGCGCCGCCGCGTTCGGCATCGACAGCGTGTTCGTGACGTCGGGGATTCACGCCGAAGAATATGGCGGCCGTCACACGCCGGATATCGAGGCGCTCGATGGCATCTTCGCCGCCGGCGGCGTTACGCCGATCGCTGTGACGCGCGGATTGACGTGGTGACGCCGAACGAACGTCTCAAGTATTCGGCGAGGTGTGCTCGACCTTCTCGGCGAACACCGCCTCGATCTTGGCTTTCAGCGTCTGGGCGTTGAACGGCTTGACGATGTAATTGTTCACGCCGGCCTTCTTCGCCGCGATGACGTTCTCGGTCTTGGATTCCGCCGTCACCATGATGAACGGGATTTCGCCCAGGCCCGGATCGGCGCGCACCTGGCGCAGCAGGTCGTAGCCGGTCATCGGCTCCATGTTCCAATCGGAGATCACCAGGCCGTAGCGCCGCGAATGCATCTTGGCGAGCGCGCTCTGGCCGTCGCGGGCGTCGTCGACGTCGGCGAAGCCGAGCTGGCCCAAGAGATTACGGATGATGCGAACCATGGTGCTGTAGTCGTCGACCACCAGCACCGGCATTGACGGATCGAGAGCCATCGCTCTGCTCCTGGCGCGGAAGCGCGGGACCCGACCGGGGTCGGCACATCACATCAAGGCAGGGCAGTCCCCCAAGAAGAGCCCAAGAAAGCGTCCGAAGAATCGTCCCCTGCCGGATGGCCGGCAAACCTACCTATCGTGATTGAATATCGGGTTAATTGCCGCCGATTTACGGGAAAACGGGTCCCATAACCGCCGCCGGCGGCGCGGCTTGACTCCGGCGTGGCCGGCACGGCACCTAGGTCGGGAGAGACTTTCTTAACCATTGAAGCCCGATGCCGACGAAAAACTTCCTCGTCGTGCGCGACAGCGCGCCCGCTGATGCCCTGCGTGGCGCCGTAGTCGCCATCGGCAATTTCGACGGCGTGCATCGCGGCCACCGTGCCGTGATCGGCGTGGCGCAGGACTTGGCCCGGAGGCTGGGGCGGCCGGCGGCAGTACTGACCTTCGAGCCGCATCCGCGTGCCTTCTTCAATCCCGGCGAGCCGCTGTTCCGGCTGACCGACGAGGCCGTCAAATTGCGGCTGCTGGCCTCGGCCGGCCTCGACGGCGCGATCGTGCTCACCTTCGACGCGGCGCTGGCCGGGCTTTCGGCGGAAAGTTTCGTCGAGCGCATCCTAGTCGAACGCTTTGCCGTGAACGGCGCCGTGATCGGCTTCAACTTCCACTTCGGCATGAACCGCGCCGGATCGCCGGAATTCCTGAAAGCCCAAGGCAAGAAGTACGGCTTCGCCGTCGAGGTGGTGCCGCGGTTCGAGGACCAGGGGCGTCCGGTGTCGTCCGGCCCGATCCGTGACGCGCTTGCCGCCGGCCGGCTCGACCAGGCGGCCGAGTTTCTCGGCTATCCGTGGTTCGTGTCGGGCGAAGTGATCCACGGCGACAAGCGCGGCCGCGAGCTCGGCTTTCCGACCGCCAATCTCAAGCTCGACGCGGCTTGCGGGCTGCGCCACGGCATTTACGCGGTGCGCGTCGCCGCCGACGAGCGCCGTTACAGCGGCGTGGCGAGTTTTGGCCGGCGGCCGATGTTCGACACAGGCGCCGTGCTGCTCGAGGTGTTCCTGTTCGATTTTGCCGGCGACCTCTACGGCCAAAACATCGACGTCGCCTTCATCGAGTGGATCCGCGAGGAGCGGATGTTCGATTCGGCCGGCGCGCTGATTCAACAGATGCAGGATGACAGCCGCATCGCGCGCGAAGTGTTGGCGCGCGCCGGCGATAAATTTCCGCCTATTTAGTCAGGGCGCGATTCATCCAGGCCGGCCCTCATAACGGTTTGCTTTCGTTCGATGTGGCAGGCGGGGCAGCTATAAACAATCTCGTCAAGCGACGGGGACACCATTGCGGGCGCAATCGTTTTGATCTTCATCGGCGCGTCACAGCGCCAGCAGATCACGGACATAGGGAAGTCATGCGGTTTTTGACGTTCACCCTGAAGCGACATGGGAGCCTCCGTACATTTTAATACTTACTTGGCTAGATGGTGTGTCGGTCATGAAGGAGGGTCTGTACAAAATTGACCAGTCCGCAGCCTAATTTTCAAACTGAGGCGCTATCCGATACTTAAGGATACCGGCCTGTTTGACCCCCGTGGTCCTTTCATATCGCTAGACGAAATAGCTTTCCCTTGGAACTAACGCGCGCCGGGCGCGGTTGCAGAGTGTGAACACTTCATCAAATTGGCCCCGCAATCGGCTTTTGCTTGCCCTGCCATCCCGCAATCTCAAGCGGCTTATGCCTGAGCTTGAACAGATTCGCTGCCAACGCGCGCAGATCCTGATGGACGCCGACAGTGCGCTCGACCATGTCTTTTTCCCCGATAGCGGTGTCGTCTCGGTGGTGGCGGTTTATGCGGACGGCAGCATCATTGAGTTGGCAACGGTCGGATGGGCGGGCGTCACCGATGTGCTAGCCGTCTTCGGCGCCAAGCGCTCCTCGGTCCAGCTTCTCGTGCAAATTCCCGGCAGCGCTGCAAGGATGTCGCGCGCGGCATTTACGCGGGCCATGCAGTCAATGCCGTCCTTCCGAAGTCTCATGGACGCCTACGTCCAAGCCTTTCTCGAACAGGTCATGGTTTCGGTCGCATGCAACGGTGCGCACAGCCTCAAGCAGCGGCTGGCGCGCTGGCTGCTGATGATGCGTGATCGCAGTGACGGCGACACGCTCCCCATCACTCAGGACCTGCTCGCTGAAATGCTGGGTGTGCAAAGGCCAACCATCACGAATGCGGCCAGCGAGTTGGAGCATGCCGGTTTGATCGAACGCGGCCGACGGCAAGTCACGATACTTGATCGGCAGGGCCTCACCAAGGCATCCTGCGAATGCTACCAGTTGGTCCGGTCGCGCCTCGCTTTTCACCTGCCCAAAACATACGAGTGACATTTTCGGCGTCCCGCGTTTGGTAATATACATTACCGACGGCATATCTTAACATGAGTTAGAATCCAGGGCGGACGACGGAGACGGCCTCTCCAGCAGGTTCGTTTGCCTGCTGTCGGGGATGAGCTCCTTCATGAGAAGGGGCGCAGGAGCCGGCCGTGTGCGATGTCGATCTACTGAATATCTTAGCGACGATCCGTGAAGGCCTGCTTGTGCGCGATCCCGATCTGGCGGCCGGGCTTGCGTACTGTTCCTTTGGCGACGCATTCACGGTCACCCCAAGGGAGACCTCTCGCGAGAAGGAGGGCTGGCAATGAAACGCAGAGCAAGGCTCCCGTTCGATCCCAAAGTGTTTCTCTCGAAAGTAAACGGCGCGCTGGGCCTTCGGAATTATCGGAAGGATCAAATTGTCTACCGGCAGGGCGATCCGGCGGATTCCGTTTTCTATATTCAAAGCGGCAAGGTCAAGAAGACCGTCGTCTCCGAGCAGGGCAAGGAGGCTGTGATCGCAATTCTGGATACCGGCGATTTCTTTGGGGAAGGGTGCTTGACCGGAGAGTTGCTGCGTCTGGCAACCGTTTCCACGTTGGTGAATTGTGTGATCGCGCGAATATCAAGGGCAGACATCACGCGCGTGATCCACGACGAGCCGGCATTTGCCGAGATGTTTATCGCGCACCTGTTGGCGCGCAACAGTCGCGTCGAGGAGGACCTGGTCGATCAATTGTTTAATTCGAGCGAGAAACGTCTGGCGCGGACGCTTCTGCTGCTGGCGAATTTCGGCAAGGAAGGCCGGCCGGAGCCGATCATAGCGAAAGTCAGCCAGGAGACGCTTGCGGAAATGATCGGAACGACCCGATCCCGCGTGAGCTTCTTCATGAACAAATTTCGAAAACTGGGCTTGATTGACTACAACGGCAGCATCGAAATCCACAGTTCGTTGTTGAACGTGGTTCTCCGCGACAAACCGGAGATTAGGAGCTAAGGTGTTTTAATGTCGGTGCTGAAGCATATTCAGCGTGCTTTAGAAAGTCTGGCGCAATTGGCGCTGACGGCAGTTTGATATACCTTGATCATTTCACGGCCGGCCTCCACGGGTCCACCGGTCAAAAGCGCATAGGCACCAGCGATGTGCGCGTGCGAATAGGCTGCCTGCTTTTCGGTAATCATACGCCGCACCTCGCGTGGGCTTAACTCGCCTGCCATCATGCGAAAGATGCGATTCGTCATTACCTGCTGAACGTCTAGGCCAAATTGCAAAAAATCGAACACGGTGAGCTTTCTTTGGATCAGACCGAAGACAAAACGCCTGGAAAGTCCGTTTGTTCCAATTCCGCTGCAAAGATGCGCTGCGCCGCCGTGCATTGGTCAATTTTGACCAGACCCCCCCTCTTTACCGGCACACCGTGCAGCCAAGGCAATCATGCACGGAGACCCTAATGTCGCTTTAGGGGTGAACGTCAAAGTAGGCATGACCTTTTCGATATGTCCGTAATCTTCTGGCGCTATGACGCGCCGATGAAGATCAAAACGATTGTGCCGGCATTGTTGTATAATTCAACGGTCGCGAATCGCTGATCAGAAGGAGATGCCAATGGCAAAATTGCTATTGCTTCTCGCCATCATCTGCGCTTTTGCCAGCTTTGCATTTTACACCGCCAATGATGCGGTAGGCGACGTACCAAACTGGGCAAGCACTGTGTGCACTGCGGCTCGGTCACTCTGCCATAGCCCTCGTGAGGTAGCCATTGCCGCGGCCGTTTTGGCGGGTCTCTGGATCGTCGTAACGTTCCTGTCTTCCGTGCGCGACTAGTGATTCCGGGCAAAGCGTAAGCAATCCTGTCCACTATCTGCGCTGCTGCGGGCGATGTTCGATGTCGGATATTTCCCGCCTAATACGCCACCGGACGAATGAAAGGCGGAAATTCGCTCGCTTGGTCAATTTTGCACAGACTTCCGCCGGATCGCGGTCGAACTTGAATGCGAATGTGGCCGTTTTCTTCAAAAGCAGATGCGGCAATGAGCGACCTAAATTCCAATCGCACCCGGATAGTACGCGACAGTTTCAATAGGGCGATGTGGGGTTTGATCGCCGTCGTCGTCGCAATTATCGTATTCGTCAGCCTATGCGTTTACGGTAGCACCGGCGACGACTTGAGTTCCGCCGTGAGAAATGAGTCACCCCAAGCTGAATTGAGCCGGTGAAGAAAAACAAGAGAGTGGACTGGTCGGATGTTCCGCTTGTTAGCCCGCCCGTTACGACGGATTTGATCTAGAGCGGCGAATCAAACGCGCCGGGTAGCGTCATAGAATTTGTGTGCACACCGTTCCGACGCTCGTGAGGCCGATCGCACGCGCGGCCCCCCTGGATAAATCTATGTCACGACCGAGAGTAAACTGACCGCGATCATTGATTTTTACAATTGTCTTAGCGCCTGTACGAGGATTTGTGACCTTCACCCGCGTTCCGAACGGCAGCTTTCTGTGTGCCGCGGTGAGGCCGTCGGGCCGGAAGGGTTCTCCGCTCGCCGTGCCCGAACTAGAGCTATACTGGGTCGCGTTCATCGAACCGCTGCGACAAACCCCCTGGGTCGATGCAGCTAGGACGGCGCCTCCAAAACAAATTGAGACGAGCAACACGGGGATGGTGAGTACGAGTCTGATCGACAAGATCTATCTCCTGTTGCGGCGGCTGAGCGACATTGTGAGTCGAAATGGCGGACAAGGCCGCCAGCCGAAAACTGGAAATCAAAAACTGCTTGTTGAACTTCGTCATGTACGCCACGCCGGAGATCAGGAAGGACGGCCGGAGCAGCGGACCGAGATGATGTGCAATGAGGGCGGAACGGGCCGCCCTCATTGTTTGGCAAAGATGACGTCCGCTGCGATTTAAGCGTCGATCACCGCTACGATTCGGAGCGTGCGGGGATCCACGATAAGGATCTCATCGCCGACCAGGATGTATTCATAGCCGCGATATTGCGGGGCATATTCCATGATCGAAACAGGTAAGACGTAAAGATGCACTGTTCCTGGAATAGCTTCGCCGACCTTGGTTGAGAAAGGCACGTTGGCCAGGCGCTCGGATTTTTCGAGTCGCAACGTGTCGCGAATTTTCGCGTGTTGTTCGCTCGATAGCGCAGCCGGCGGGCCGGACTTGGTCTCGTCTCTTGCCGTGCTCGGAGCCATGCGAGAGTTCGGTGCCTCCGGAGTTGATTGCGCAGTACCGCCCGGTTCGGCGGCCTGGGGCTTGGCGGCGTTTGGTGTCTGGGCGGTCTTCTCAGCCGGCTTCTCCTTCATCGGAGCCTGCGCGGTTGGCGCCGGAGTCTCCTTTGCGGGCGCCTGCGCATTCGGCGCCGGCGACTTCTGCGGCATACTATTCGGTTGCTGGTCCATCTTGCCGCCCGGGGCTTTCGGCGCATGGGTGGCTGCGCCCGGCGCTTCACGGGTTTCGCCGGTGCCTTGCGCAGAGGCCAGGCCGGCCCCGGCGATGAGCGCGGTGGCGGCAACCGTCACCAGCAAAGTATTTCTCATCGTATTCTTCATTGAAATCTCCAATAAATCTGATACCTCGTCTCTTATAACTCAACAGATCGTCTTTACGTTCCAAGTTGTCGGAAAGATTTATACTGTATGAAATTGCTCACATCCGAAGATTTTCAAATGTCCGATTCGGCTGCGGGGAGTGCTGACTGAATGCACAGCGGCGCCCAGGCACGGCGGCAGTCCGGCCATGACCGACCGATACGCTTTGCTGACGAGGAGTGAGGCCCGCTTTTGGCCTCGAAGCGAACTATTCGGCGCTGTCGTCCCCGCGCGCGCGATGTTCACGCGTCCATTGCGCCACCATGAAGCCGACCAGCGCCAACGGGATGACGCGCTGCCAGCCGAGCGAGCGGCCGACCTGGACGGCGGTGGCGAGAATTTTCGGATCGAGCAGCCACGACGGCGCGTGTGCGCGTGCGGCGCGTTCCAAAATCGCTCGCTCGCGCGCGCGGCGCCGGGCCGACAGGCCGATGATAAGGCCGATGATAGCGATCACCACAAAGATCGCCGCCATCACGAGGCCAGCATAGACGCCGCCCATCTGCAGCGACAGCCAGTCATAGGCGGCAACGCAGAGAAACGCGAAGGCGGTCAACGCCGCCAGCGCGACGACGATCAGCCAAGCGATGAACGACGTGGTGATCCCGGTTCGCGTCTGAACCGCGAGCACCATGTCGTGCATCAAGCCTTTGAACATTGCAGTCTCGGCTCGCTCAATGCCTTGACGGTCTTAACGTCGCCACGTCGCGCCGAACAAAAATCCGAGGCCGGCAACGATCGCGAGCGTCGTATAGGGGCGCGTCTTGATCGATTCATCGATGGCGTCGACAAAATGGTCGGAGACTTCGCGCATGGCATCGACCGCTTCACGGCCGGTATCCTGCGCGCCGGCGACCATGCCGTCGACGCTGGAGCGTGCCTTCTGCCAGGCTGCGCTGCCCTTGGTGCCGAGGATTTCGCTGACCTGCTCGGCAAGTTTCGCGAAATCGTCGCGCAGCGCCTGCAGATCGGCTTGGATGTCGCCGGAAGCCTCGTTCGCTGCCTTCTTGACGTCGCGCAAGCCTTCGCGGGCGTCTTTCGCTGCATCGCGAACGTTCTGCGATGCCGTTGAGGCGGTATTCATGCGATTTCTCCGTGCGTTGGTTTGAGCCGATTTATTGCACAATCATCCAGGTTCCGGGAAGTTCCATTGACCTAAATCAACCGCCCGACAGCCCCCGTCAGTCCGGCAATTTGACGTCTTCGGTCGGAAACAGATGGTTGAACACCACAAGGCCGACGATAGAGAGCGGCACGGCAAGGAAGGCGCCGAACGGACCCCACATCCAGGTCCAGAACGCCAGTGCCAGCAGCACCAAGAGCGGGTTGAGGGTGAGGCGGCGGCCGACGATGGTCGGCGTGACCAAATGTCCTTCCATGGTGGTGAGAACAATGAAACCGATCGGCGCGATGGCGGCCTGGCCAATGGAAGGAAAGCTCACCAGACCGACGCCGAACAGCACGATCACCATGATGCCCGGCCCGACATAGGGCACGTAGTTCAGCAATGCCGCCAGGATGCCGAAGATCACCGGATTGGGATAGCCGATCAGCCAGGCGCCGACGGCGACGACCGTGCCCAGCGCAGCGTTGATGATCGTCACCACGGTCAGATAGCCGGCGAGGTTGCGCTCGATGTCGCGCATGATTTTCAAAAAACGCAGCTTGGTATCGCGGCTGCCGAACAGCGAAACCAGCGAGACGCGCAGCTCGATCTGGCCGATCAGGAAGAACAACAGCGTGCCGAAGAACAGCAAAAGCTGGCCGGCGGCGGGCGTGACGAAGGCGACCATCGGCAGCACAAAGCTCGACGTCGGCGTATTGACATTGACGGCGCCGTTATCGGTGCCGAACAGCGTGGTCTGCAATTCGTGCAGCGCGGCGAGCGGCCGGTCGAGCACAGCCAGTCTGTCCTTGATGGTGGCGCCGATCTCCGGCGCGCGCCCGATCCATTTGCTGATCGGGCCGGCGAGCATGGTCGCGGCCAGACCCAGTGCGCCGAGGCAAAGCGCCACGATGACCAGACCGGTGAGCCATGGCGGAATGCCGTGCCGCTTGGCCGCCTTGACCAGCGGCGCCAGCGTCACGGCGACGATAGAGGCGGCCAGAATCGGCAACAGGATGGCGCGGCCGGTATAGAGGACGGCACCGAACAGGATCAGGAAAATGCCGATATTCGCCGCCTGGCCGGCCGACAGCCAGACGTTCGTGACGTTTTCCACCGGCTGCGGGTCGCTGATGACCAGCGCGTGACGGACTTCGCGCCTAGCGCGGATATAGTCCACAAAACCCTCCGTCGCCCCTGCACCGACCCGCCCAATGACTCAGCGAGGTAACGCCAGGCCGGAGCAGCCGGTTCCCCGACCGGTGCTTTTGCGGCTTTCCGCAGTGCAATCGGCTTGTTAGAAGGCGCCCCATGAGCGAAACGACGGCAAAAGCGCGCGATTACTCGGAAACGCTGTTTCTGCCCAAGACCGATTTCCCGATGCGCGCCGGCCTGCCGCAGAAGGAGCCGGCGATCCTGGAGCGCTGGAACAGCCTCGACCTTTACGGGCGGCTGCGCGCCGCCAGGAAGGGCCGGCCGCGCTTCATCCTCCACGACGGGCCGCCCTACGCCAACGGCAACATCCATATCGGGCACGCGCTCAACAAGATCTTGAAAGACGTGGTGACGCGAAGCCAACAGATGCTCGGCTTCGATTCCAACTATGTGCCGGGCTGGGACTGCCACGGCCTGCCGATCGAATGGAAGATCGAGGAAGAGAATTACCGCGCCAAGGGCAAGCCGAAGCCGGACTTTTCCGACGCCGCGGCTTTGGTAGCCTTCCGCAAGGAGTGCCGGCAATTCGCCGAGCATTGGATCAAGGTGCAGCGCGCGGAGTTCGAGCGCCTCGGCGTCGTCGGCGATTGGGCGCATCCCTACACCACCATGGACTTCGCCGCCGAGGCGCAGATCGCGCGCGAACTGATGAAATTCGCCGCCAACGGCACGCTTTATCGCGGCTCGAAGCCGGTAATGTGGTCTGTGGTGGAGAAGACCGCGCTCGCGGAAGCCGAGCTCGAGTATGAGGATTATACGTCCGATACGGTGTGGGTGAAATTTCCGATCATTCACGCCGAAAAGTTTGATTATGAACAAAGCGATCGATCAGACGGGTTGCCCGGACATGTCGGCACTACGACCGTAACACTTGACCGCGAATTGATTGGTGCCTCGATCGCGATTTGGACAACCACACCGTGGACGATTCCTGGCAATCGCGCGATCAGCTTCTCGCGGACTATCAATTACTGGCTTTATGAGGTGACAGATGCTCCCGAAGGAAACTGGCTAAAGAAAAACGACCGACTAGTTCTTGCCGAAAAGCTCGCAATCGATGTTATGCGGCAGGCACGAGTGCTGGCATATAAACCGCTGCGTCCAGTCACAACTCGCGAACTGTTACGAATTGAGTGTGGTCACCCTCTCGCAAGCTTCGATCCGGCATATCGTTTTCGCGTACCCTTGTTGCCGGCCGATCATGTCACCGACGACGCCGGCACCGGCTTCGTGCACACGGCGCCGGGCCATGGCCGCGAGGACTTCGACGTCTGGACCGCGAATGCGGCGAAGCTCGCGGCGCGCGGCATCAACACCACCATTCCCTACACCGTCGACGCCGACGGCCGTTTCACCGAGCAGGCGCCGGGCTTTACCGGCAAACGCGTGCTCACCGACAAGGGCGAGAAGGGTGATGCCAACGAGGCGGTGATCAAGGCGCTGAGCGACGCCGGCATGTTGATCGCGCGCAGCCGGCTCAAGCACCAATATCCGCATTCCTGGCGTTCGAAAAAGCCAGTGATTTTTCGCAACACGCCGCAGTGGTTCATCGCGATGGACAAGGACATCGCGGCAGAGGGCGACACGTTGCGCCATCGCGCACTCGAAGCCATCAAAGTCACGCGCTGGGTTCCGGCGGCCGGCGAGAACCGCATCAACGGCATGATCGAGAGCCGGCCCGATTGGGTGATCTCGCGCCAGCGCGCCTGGGGCGTGCCGATCACGGTGTTCGTGCGCGAGAAGGGCGACGGCTCGGCCGAAATCCTCCACGACGACGCGGTCAATGCGCGCATCACTGATGCATTCGAGCAAGAAGGCGCCGACGCCTGGTATGCGCAAGGCGCCCGCGAGCGGTTCCTCGGCTCGCGCGCCAACGAGGACTGGCGGAAGGTCGACGACATTCTCGACGTCTGGTTCGATTCCGGCTCGACGCAGGCTTTCGTGCTCGAGGACCCGAAAGTTTTTCCGGCGCTCGCCCATATCAAGCGCAAGGCGGACGGCGGGCCGGAGACCGTGATGTATCTCGAAGGCTCCGACCAGCATCGCGGCTGGTTTCAGTCGTCGCTGTTGGAAAGCTGCGGCACCCGCGGCCGCGCGCCGTTCGACGTCGTGCTCACCCACGGTTTTGTGCTCGATGAGAACGGGTACAAAATGTCAAAATCGCTCGGCAACGTCACCGCGCCACAGGACGTGATAAAACATTCCGGCGCCGACATTTTGCGCATGTGGGTATGCGCCGCCGACTATGCCGACGATCTGCGCATCGGCCCGGAAATTCTCAAAACCACCGTCGAGACCTATCGCAAGCTGCGCAACACGCTGCGCTGGATGCTGGGCAATCTGGCGCATTTCGAGGCCGCCGATAAAGTCGCTTACGAGAAAATGCCGGAGCTCGAGCGCCTGATGCTGCATCGGCTTGCCGAGCTCGATCCGCTGATCCGTGCGGCTTACGCCGAGTTCGACTACAAGCGCATCTTTGCCGCGCTGAACGGTTTCATGACCTCCGATCTGTCGGCGTTCTATTTCGATATCCGCAAAGACGCGCTCTATTGCGATCCCTACACCTCGATGACGCGCAAGGCCTGCCTCACCGTGCTCGATCATCTGTTCCGCGCCACGGTGACGTGGCTGGCGCCGATGCTCTGCTTCACGGCGGAGGAAGCGTGGCTCGCGCGCGATCCGGCGGCGCAGTCGGTGCATCTGGAAGAGTTCATGACAGTGCCGTCATCCTGGCGCGACGACGTTCTGGCCGAACGGTGGCGCAAGCTGCGCACGCTACGCCGCGTCGTCACCGGCGCGCTCGAGCTTGAGCGCGCGGCAAAACGCATCGGCTCGTCGCTTGAAGCGGCACCCATCATCTACATCGCCGATCTAGACCTGTTCGACGTCGCGGTCGGTGCCGATCTCGCTGAACTGTGCATCACCTCGGCGGCGACCCTGGTCGAGGGCGAGGGCCCGGCCTCGGCGTTCCGGCTCGAGGACGTGCGCGGCGTTGCCGTGGAGCCGCGCGGCGCCGACGGAAAAAAATGCGCCCGCTCCTGGAAAATCTCGCCCGCGGTCGGCGGCGATCCGAAATATCCCGACGTCACGCCGCGGGACGCCCAGGCTTTGCGCGAGTGGGAAGACATGCGCAAGGCGGCGGAGTAGGGGGCCTCGTGGCGGACGCAGCACGAGGGCAGGCGCGCCGCAGCTATGTTTGGGGATCGCTGAGCGCCTACGGGCTGGTCATTGCCGCGGTCGCTTGTGCGTTCGACCAGGCGGCAAAATTTTGGCTGCTTGATGCCTTCGACCTCCCCGGCCGCGGTACCGTGCCGGTGACGCCGTTTGCCGAGCTGGTCCTGACCTGGAACACGGGCATCAGCTACGGCCTGTTCCCACAGCAGGGGCCGGTCGGCCAGTGGGCGCTGCTGGCCTTCAAGGCGGCGGCGGTGGCGTTTCTTTGGGCATGGCTGGCGCGGGCCTCGTCGCGACTCACTGCCGCAGCGCTCGGGCTGATCGTCGGCGGCGCGCTGGGCAACGCCATTGACCGGCTGCATTGGCCGGGTGTGCTGGATTTCGTGCTGCTCCACCTCGATACCGCTACCTGGAGCTTCCGCTGGTATGTCTTCAACTTGGCCGATGTCGCCATTGTTGCGGGGGTTGTGGGCCTGTTGTATGAATCGGTGTGGGGTGGCAGTGCCGCAAAAGCGCCCTGATCCCGTATTTAAAACAAAGCCTAACGGGGTCGGCGCGGTCTAAAGGGCTGCCGTCCGGAGCAAAGCGCTCCGGTTTCTCGGGGTGAGGGTTATGCCGCAGATCCGAATTCGCAACCGCAAGGTTGGCATGCTGGTGCACGCCGCGCTCGGCATTGGCTTGGCCGGTCTCGTTCTTGGCACCACTTCCGCCGCCCGCGCCGGTGACGACGACAACAGCCCCTCAGTGATGGGCAAGATCATGGAGACGCTCGGTTTGCGCGACCCGAACGGCAGCTACGCCGGCATCGACTACAACGAGCGCTCGCCGCTGGTCGTGCCGCCGACCCGCGATCTGCCGCCGCCGGAAGCTTCGACCGCGCCGCCGGCGCCGAATTGGCCGAAGGATCAAGACATGCTCCGGCGCGCCAAAGCCAAGGCCGAGGAGAAGAAGGTCGCGCCGCATCCCGATAACGTTGCCGATTCCAGCCGGCCGCTGATGCCGAACGAACTCGATCCGGTAGGCGCCCCGAAGGTCAATACGCCGATCGACAGCAGCGCAAGCGCCAATACGTTGATGTCCGATCCGTACGACCACGGTGTCAAGAAAAGCCTGTTCAGCGGCATCTTCGCCTCGAAAAACCAATACACCACGTTCACCGGGGAGCCGGCGCGGCAAACGCTCACCGATCCGCCGCCCGGTTATCTCACGCCGTCGCCCGATCAGCCCTACGGCGTCGGCGAGGCGCAGGCGAACTACAAGGTCAAGTCGCTCGGCGAGCGGGTCGAGCCGACGCGCTAGGGCATGATCCGGAAAAGCGCAGTCTGGTTTTCCGGACAGATCGTGCTCCGCTGAATGACTATCGATCGAGCGCAGCGTGATCGTCGGCTCGAAGGTGATTCCGACTGAATCGGAAAGGTGCCTGCAACGCAGGATATCTTGCGGGGCGCGTGCTCGAACTCATCCGCGGAGGTTATGCTCTTGTCAAAACTGCCGATGCTCATCGTGGCGCTCGCCGGCGCGGTTATTTGCGCCGCGCGTGCGCAAGCGGCGCCGACGATCACCGATTTCAAGCTCGACAACGGCCTCGAAGTCGTGGTGATCCCCGATCATCGCGCGCCGGTCGTCACCCACATGATCTGGTACAAGGTCGGCGCCGCCGACGAAACGCCGGGCAAATCCGGCCTGGCGCATTTCCTCGAACATCTGATGTTCAAGGGCACCGTGAAGAATCCGGGCGACACCTTCTCCCAGGACGTCGCCGAGATCGGCGGCCAGGAGAATGCCTTCACCACCTCCGACTATACCGGCTTCTTCCAGCGCGTGCCGCGCGAGCACCTCAAGGAGATGATGGCGCTCGAAGCCGACCGCATAACCGGCCTCGTGCTCACCGACGAGGTGGTGCGGCCCGAGCTCAATGTGGTGCTCGAAGAGCAGAACATGCGCGTCGCCAACAACCCGGTCGGCCGGCTCGGCGAGCAGATGGATGCGGCGCTCTATCTCAATAACCCCTATGGCCGGCCGGCGATCGGCTGGCGGCACGAGATCGAAAAGCTGACCCGCGACGACGCGCTGGCGTTCTACCGGCGCTTCTATACGCCGAACAATGCGGTGGTGATCGTCGCCGGCGACGTCAGCGCCGACGAGGTCAAGGCCGACGCCGAGGCGACCTATGGCAAGGTCCCTCAGCGCGCCGAAAACAATCCGCGCCAGCATCCCATGGAGCCGGTGCAGGAAGCGCCGCGCACCGTCACGCTTGCCGATTCCCGCGTCGAGCAGCCGAGCGTCACCCGTAACTATCTGGTGCCGTCGGAGACCACGGCCAAGCCCGGCGAGAGCGAAGCGCTCGACGTGCTCACCAGTGTGATTGGCTCGGGCTCCAATAGCCGGCTCTATCGCACGCTGGTCGTCGACCAGGGTATCGCGCTCAATGCCGGCGCCTCCTATGCGAGCACCGCGCTCGACTATGCCAAGCTCGGCGTCTATGGCGTGCCGAAGCCCGGCGTCTCCCTGAGCCAGGTCGAAGCCGGCATCGATGCCGTGCTGGCCGACGTCATCGAGCATGGCGTCACCGCAGACGAGCTCGTCGGCGCCAAGAACCGGCTGATCGCCGAAGCGGTCTATGCCCAGGACAATCAGGCGACCTTGGCGCGCTGGTACGGTGCGGCGATCGCCTGCGGCGAGACCGTCGACATGGTCCAGGCCTGGCCCGACCACGTCCGCGCCGTCACACCCGAAGCCGTACAAGCGGTGGCGCGGCAATGGCTCGACCGCCGCCGGTCGGTGACCGGCTATCTCGTCCAAAGCCTCAAGCCCGAGGAGAAGCATTCGTGAACGCAATCGTGCGCGCCTTGTCGAAACCCGTCCATCGCGCCGCGGTCGCGATCGCGATACCGTTGCTGGCGGCGGTCACGTCCGCGGCACCGGCCTCGGCGACCACCATCGAGCGCGTGGTGAGCGCAAGCGGCATCGAGGCTTGGCTGGTGCACGAGCCGGCCGTGCCGCTGATCGCCATCGACTTCGCCTTCTCCGGCGGCGCCGCGCAGGACCCGGCGGGCAAGGCCGGAACCGCCTATCTCGCCGCCTCGACGCTCAACGACGGCGTCGGCGAATTCGATTCCAAGACGTTCCATGAACGGCTCGAGCGCAAGGCGATCGAGCTGAATTTCAGCGCCGATCGTGACGCGCTGCGCGGCTCGCTGCGCACGCTGTCGGAAAATCGCGACGAGGCGTTCGAGGATTTGCGCCTGTCGCTGACAGCCGCCCGTTTCGATGCCAACGACGTCGAGCTCAATCGCGCGCAAATTCTCTCGGCGCTGCGCCGCGCCACGACGAGCCCCACCGATATCGCCAACCAGCGCTGGTGGGACATCGCCTTTGCCGGCCATCCTTACAGCCGCCCGGCGAACGGCACGCTGGAATCGATGCCGAACATCACCGTGGCTGACGTGAAAACCTATGCGCACCGCGTGCTGGCGCGCGACAACCTCAAGATCGCCGTGGTCGGCGACATCGATGCGGAAACCCTCAAGACCATGCTCGACCGCGTGTTCGGCGCGCTACCGGCGAAGGCGGAGTTGACGCCGGTCGCCAACGCGGTGCCGCAGGGCCTTGGCCGCCGCACCGTCGTCAGCCTCGACGTACCGCAGGCCGTGGTCGAATTCGGTGGCGCGGGCATCGGCCGCAAGGATCCCGATTTCATGGCCGCCTATATCGTCAACCACATCCTCGGCGGCGGCGCCTTTTCCTCACGGCTCTACCAAGAGGTACGCGAAAAGCGCGGCTTGGCCTACGGCGTTTCTGACAGCCTGTTGTGGTACGACCACACCGCGCTGTTCCTCGGCTCGACCGCGACGCGCGCGGATCGCACCGGAGAAACCCTCGATCTGATCCAGAAGGAAATCCGCCGCCTCGCCGAAGACGGCCCGACCGCGCAAGAGCTCGCCAAGGCCAAGGCCTATCTCAACTCTTCGTTCGCGCTCAATCTCGACACGTCGAGCAAGATCGCGTCGCTGTTGGTGCAGTTGCAGCGCGACGATCTCGGCATCGATTACATCGCACGGCGGCCGGCGATGATCGAAAGCGTCACCCTCGACGACGCGCGCCGCGTCGCCAAGCGGCTGCTCAACGGCGGCCTCCTGGTCACCGTGGTCGGCAAGCCCGAGGGCGTCGCTTCGACCGCGCCAACGGCGAACTAAGGAGCGCCGCGCATCGTTGTAGCCCGAGCGCGATCCGGGCTACGTTTGCGCATGATTCACGTCACCGCCCAAATCTCGATCGACGAGCGCGAAATCGAAGAAAGCTTCGTGCGCTCGTCGGGACCGGGCGGGCAGAACGTCAACAAACTCTCGACCGCGGTGCAGCTTCGCTTCGACGTGCGGCACTCGCCGTCGCTGCCGAACGACGTGAGCGCCCGACTACAGCGGCTCGCCGGCTCGCGGCTGACCCGTGACGGCGTGCTGGTCATCATCGCGCAAAGTCATCGCACCCAGGGGCGCAACCGGCAGGACGCGCTCGACCGCCTGCTCGACCTGATCCGCCGAGCCGCCGTTGCGCCGATCAAGCGGCGGCCGACCAGGCCGACCAAAGCGTCGCGCGAGCGCCGCATCGAAGGCAAGAAACGCCGCGGCGGCATCAAGAACTTGCGCCGCGCCAAGCCGTCGTTCGATTAACCGGCCCGATTTCGCCCGCCCGTAATCCGGGCTACCGTTATCGGTCAGCCCGAGTCGCCCATGCCCGTCCGCCAGCTTTCGGTAGCCCTCGTCAATCGCATCGCCGCCGGCGAGGTGGTCGAGCGTCCGGCCAGCGTGGTCAAGGAACTCATTGAGAACGCGCTCGACGCCGGCGCGCGCCGCATCGACGTGCTCACCGATGGCGGCGGCCGCCGCCTCATCCGCGTCACCGACGATGGCGAGGGCATGAGCCGGGCCGATCTTGCGCTCGCGATCGAACGCCATGCCACTTCGAAGCTTGCCGACGACGATCTGGTTTTGATCCGCACGCTGGGTTTTCGCGGCGAGGCGCTGCCCTCGATCGGTTCCGTGGCGCGACTGTCGATCGCGACGCGGCACGCCGGCGAGCCCCATGCCTGGGCGATCGAGGTCGATGCCGGCACGAAATCCGCCATAAAACCCGCGGCGCTGAGCGAAGGCACAAGCGTCGAGGTGCGTGATCTATTCTACGCCACGCCGGCGCGGCTGAAATTTCTCAAGCTCGACCGCACCGAGGCCGAAGCCGTGCGCGAAGTGGTGCGCCGGCTCGCCATGAGCCGGCCCGACGTCGCCTTCACGCTGGCCGGCGAAGAGCGCGCGCCGGTGACCTTTGCCGCGGCGTTGCCTGGCGCCACCGGGCGGCTGACGCGGCTCGGCGACATTCTTGGCGGCGATTTTCGCGCCAATGCGGTCGAGATCGCGGCCGAACGCGAGGGCGTTGTCATCGACGGCTTTGCCGCGCTGCCGACGCTGACGCGGGCCAATGCGCTCGGCCAATATCTGTTCGTCAACGGCCGGCCGGTGCGCGACAAGCTTCTTATCGGCGCCGTGCGCGGCGCTTATGCCGATTATCTGCCGCGCGACCGGCATCCGGTGCTGGCGCTGTTCGTCGCGCTCGATGCGCGCGAGGTCGACGTCAACGTGCATCCGGCCAAGGCCGAAGTGCGCTTTCGCAATGCCGGCCTGGTGCGTGCGCTGATCGTGTCGGCGCTCAAAGCCGCGCTCGCCCGCGAGGGCACGCGCGCGGCGACGACCGGCGGTTCGGCGACCATCGCGGCGTTTCGCCCTGCCGCGGTGCCGATCCGCAGCTGGGATTGGCGCCGTTCGCCGGCGCGGCCGAACGATGCGCGGCGGTCTTATATGCCGTCGCGCGGCGGCGGTGGTTTTGCGGAAGCCGCGCAAGCCGCATTCGATGTCGGTGGGCCGGCGGCGGATTTGCGGGTCGAGGAGGCGGAGACGGCCGCCGAGCTGATCGACCGGCCGCTCGGCGCGGCGCGCGCCCAGGTGCACGAGACCTATATCGTGGCGCAGACCCGCGACGGCCTAGTCATCGTCGATCAGCACGCCGCGCACGAGCGCATCGTCTACGAAAAACTCAAAGCTGCGATCGAGAAAGCGGGCGTGGCGCGACAGATACTGCTGATCCCCGAGATCGTCGAGCTCGACGAGGCCGACGTCGAGCGCCTCGTCGCCCGCGCCGAAGAACTGACGCGCTTTGGTTTGGCGATCGAGCCGTTTGGGCCCGGCGCTGTGGCGTTGCGCGAGACGCCGTCGCTCCTTGGCGAGATCGATGGCGCGGGCCTCATTCGCGATCTCGCCGAGCATATCAGCGAATGGGACGAGGCTTTGCCGCTGGAGCGCCGCCTGATGCAGGTCGCGTCCTCGATGGCGTGCCACGGCTCGGTGCGCGCCGGGCGCCGGCTGAAGCCTGAGGAGATGAACGCGCTTTTGCGCGAGATGGAGGCGACGCCGAATTCCGGCCAGTGCAATCACGGCCGCCCGACCTATGTGGAACTAAAACTCACCGACATCGAGCGGCTGTTCGGGCGGCGCTAGCCGCAATCGCGGAGCAATGGAATGTCTGGTCGTCGGCTGTTAGCTCTTGTCGCGTTGTCTGTTTTGCTGTGCGCGCAGGCGCATGCGCAGGATTGGCCGACGCGGCCGGTGACCATGGTGGTGCCATTCGCGCCGGGCGGGGTCTACGACACATTCGGGCGGGTCTATGCGGCAAGGTTGACCGAAATCCTGCACCAACCGGTGATCGTCGAAAACGTGCCCGGCGCCGGCGGCATGACCGGCGCCGCGAGAGTCGCGCGGGCGGAGCCCGACGGCTACACATTCCTGTTCGGCGGCGAGTCGCCCAATTCGCAGAGCCCGCTGGTCAACAAGGAGGCGCTCTACGATCCCGCTACCGACTTCGCGCCGGTGGCCTTGATGGCGATCCAGCCGCTCATTCTGGTCGCCCGCGGTGGTATCCCGGGCGGCAATCTGCCGGACTTCATCGCTTATGCGAAAACCAATCAGAGCAAGATGCAGTACGGCTCCCCGGGCACTGGCACTGGATCGCATCTGGCCTGCGCCTTGCTCAATCTCGCGGTCGGGATCGAGGTCACGCACGTGCCGTATCGCGGGCTCGGACCGGCGATGCAAGATCTGCTGGCCGGCCGCATCGACTATCTGTGTCCGACGATCACGACGGCGATCGCGCAGATCGACAGTCACCAGGTGCAGGCGACGGCAGTGCTCGGGCGCGAGCGTTCTGCGAGCCTGCCTGGCGTCGCCACGGCGCAAGAGCAGGGGTTGAAGGACTTCGAAGTCTATAGCTGGAACGCGACATTCCTGCCCAAGGCGACGCCGCCGGCGATCGTCGCCGAGCTGCACGCCGCCGCGGTCGTGGCCATGGACGAGCCGGCAGTGCAGAGCCGCCTGCACGATCTCGGCGCGACGGCACCGCCGCCGGAACATCGATCGTCGGAGTATCTGCAAAGCTTCGTTGCGGCCGAGCTCAAGAAATGGAGCGCCGCCGTCAAAGCCGCCGGCATCACCGCGCAGTAGCAAGCCGCAGCACGACGAATTCCGTATCGTCGTAGCCGCGCCGTTCGATCTCGGTAAAACCTTCCGGCGCCGCGAACGCGGACTTTTTTGCCTCCTCGACGACGATCAGCGCATCCGGCACCAGCCATGCGCCGGCGCGCGCCGAGGCCAACGCCTTTTCGGCAAGGCCTTTGCCATGGGGCGGGTCGAGGAAGGCGAGCGAGAACGGCTCGACCGGGTGCGCCGGCCCGAGCTTGGTGGCGTCGCGGCGGAAGATGCGGGACGTGCCGCCGAGGCCGAGCGTCGCGACGTTCTCGCGCAGGAGCGCGCGGGCTTCCGCGCCGTCGTCGACGAACAGCGCAAACGCTGCGCCGCGCGACAGCGCTTCGATGCCGAGCGCGCCGGTGCCGGCGAACAGGTCGAGCACGCGTGCGCCTTCGACCGGGTTGTCATAGGCGTGGATGAGGATGTTGAACAAGGATTCGCGTAGCCGATCGGCGGTCGGACGGATCGATTGCGATTTCGGCGCGGCGAGCGCGCGCCCGCGCAAGCTACCGCCGACCACGCGCATCAGCGGCGGCCTTTGGGATAGCTACGCCGCGGGCCGGCCGCGCGGTCGGGCGAGCGGCGGCGGCCGTGCTTGCCGCGCTTTTCCGGACGCGCTTGCGGCGGCTCGCGCGGCGGCGGTTGCCCGTGGCGCTCGACGGGCACGTTGCGGCCTTTGCGGTCGGTGAGCACGTCGGCGCGCACTTCGCTGGTCGGGTGTTGCCGCTCAGACTCGGTATCGCGGCGCGCACCGTGAAATTTGCGCTGAAATTTCTTACCCGGACGCTCCTCTTCGTGCGTCCGCCAAGAATGACTCGGGGGCTTGCGCGGCGCGGTCTTAAGCCGGGTGTCCTTGTCCGCTGCAGGCAGCCGCGGCGCGAGCGGTATCGAGAAATCGACGCCGGATTCAGCGACCAGTCGCGCGCCGAGCTGTTCGCGCAAGGTCCGGGTGGGTATTTCCTCGACATCGCCCGCCTTCAGCTCGCCGAGCTGGAACGGGCCGAACGAGACGCGGATGAGCCGCGTCACGTCGAGGCCGAGATGGCCGAGCACGTTGCGCACCTCGCGGTTCTTGCCTTCACGAATGGCGAAAGTGAGCCAGAGATTGGCGCCTTGCACGCGTTCGATCGTGGCTTCGATGGCGCCGTAATGGATGCCGGAGAGCGTCAGCCCTGAGCGCAATTGGTCGAGCTGCGCCTGGTTCACTTTGCCATGGGCGCGCACGCGGTAGCGGCGCAGCCAGCCGGTCGCCGGCAGTTCGAGCACTCGGGCAAGCGCGCCGTCATTGGTGAGAAGCAACAGCCCCTCGGTATTGAAATCGAGCCGGCCGACGCTGATCAGGCGCGGCAGGTTTTCCGGCAGATGCTCAAAGATAGTCGGCCGACCCTGCGGATCGGCGTGGGTGGTCATCAGGCCGCGCGGCTTGTGATAGAGGAACAGCCGCGTGCGCTCGCGCGCCGGCAGCGGCGCGCCGTCGACGGTGACGTTGTCCTGGGCGGTGACATTGCAGGCCGGAGTGTCAATCAAGGTTCCGTTGACGGCGACGCGGCCGGCCGCGATCCAAGCTTCCGCCTCGCGCCGCGACGCCAAGCCGGCGCGGGCGATCACCTTGGCGATGCGCTCGCCGGATTTGTGCTGTTCGCTGTTGCCGTTCATAGTCCTGCTCGTCGATGACGGCTGATAGCAGAGCGGCTCGCAGGGGACCATGATTTCCTTCATGGCTATGGCGCTGGAGGAAGCCCGCGCCGCCGGCGCGCGGGACGAGGTGCCGGTCGGCTGCGTCATCGTGCGCGACGGCGCCGTCGTCGCCCGCGCCGGCAACCGCACCGTGGCTGACCGCGATCCGACGGCCCATGCGGAGATCATCGCGATCCGGCAGGCGGCGGCTTTGCGCGGCTCCGAGCGGCTTCCCGACTGCGACCTCTATGTCACGCTGGAGCCGTGCGTCATGTGCGCGGGAGCGGCCGCCTTCGCCCGTATCCGCAGGCTCTATTACGGTGCGGCCGATCCGAAGGGCGGGGCGGTGGACAATGGCGTGAAGTTCTTTGCCTCGCCGACCTGCCATCATCGGCCGGAGGTCCAGGGCGGATTGGCGGCGGCCGAGGCCGGTGCGCTGCTCAAGGATTTTTTCAAGGCGCGCCGCTAGGCTGCGGCAAGCAGCGCGCCGAGCTTCTCCTTCACTTCGGCCTTCACCGCGTCGGCGGTGCGCAAAATGGCGCTTGCCTGATAAAAATCCAGGGTGCGGAAGATGGCGACGTTGGGCCGGATCACGAGATCGGCCGGAGCGTGCTTGTGCTTGGCCGCGGCGATAGCAGAGCCCATGATCTGCAGCGTCGTGAACATGCTTTCCCAGGCGCTCGGAATATCGTTTCGCTCCATGTCCGGCGTGCCGAAGACATCGACCGCCACGGTGATATCGGCGCGGTCGCGTACTTGATCGAATGGGAGCGGATTGGTGGCGCCGCCGTCCACCAGAATGCTGCTGCCGATCGCCACCGGGCGAAACAGACCGGGGATTGCGATCGAGCTTGCCAGTGCCGGACGCAGCGCACCCGATGTGAAGGCCGCTTCCTGGCGCCGGTGCAGATCGGTCGCGATCACCGTGAGCGGGATCTGCAGCGCGGCGAAATCTTCAGGCACCGCTTCGGGCAGAAACTGCGCGCAGAATTTTTCGGCATCGAGCTGCGTCGCCTGGCCGAAGGCGCCGGTGAACAGGTCGGCCAGCGTGCCGGCGCGCGCGGCGATCAGCCGGCGCGTGATCTCGCCGCGGTTGTGCGCCAGCGCGATGACGTGGCGGCGAATGTCTTTGCCGCGCATGCCGGCGGCGTAAGCGGCGCCAATGAGCGCGCCGATCGAGGTGCCGGCGATGGCGGCTGGCTTTAAGCCCAGATCGTCGAGCGCCTCGATCACCGGAATATGCGCCAGCCCACGCGCGCCGCCGCCGCCGAGCGCCAGCGCAAACGTCTTCATGCGCCGGCAGCCTGCGCGAACTCCCAGGCTTTGGCGGCGAGCGGGCCGACCAAATCGGCTTTGGCGGCGGCAAAGGCGCTGGTCGCGGTGCCGTCGCGCACGCGGCCGGCGATGCCCTGCAAGATCGCGGCGAGGCGGAAAAAATTGTAGGCAAAATAGACCGGCAAATGCGGCCGCGGATCGAGCCCGGTGCGCTCGACGTAAGCATCCACATAAGTCTCGAGCGACGGAATACCGAGCGCGGCGATGTCCTGGTCGATGAGCGAACCAGTTCCGGCATCCGAGGGCGGCATGTGCCATTGCATCAGATGGTAGGAGAAATCCGCCAGCGGATCGCCGAGCGTCGAGAGCTCCCAATCGAGCACGGCTGTGATCTGCGGCGCGTCGGGCGCCAGGATGATATTGTCGAGCCGGTAGTCGCCGTGCACCACCCGCGGCGGCTGGCCCGGCGGCAGATGCGCCGGCAGCCACGCGATCAGGCGCTCCATGTCCTCGATCGATTGGGTTTCGGACGCGCGATATTGCTTCGACCACCGCTCGACCTGGCGGGCCACATAATTTTCGCCGCGGCCGTAGTCGGACAAGCCGATCGCCTTGGGATCGAACGTGTGCAGCCGCGCGATGGTTGCGTTCATGGCGTCGTAGACCGCCGCCCGCTCGGCTGGATTGGACGCCGGCATTTGCGGCTCCCAGAACACACGGCCCTCGACATGAGCCATGACGAAGAACGGCGTCCCGACGATGCTGTCGTCGGCGCAATAGAGCACCGGCTCGGCGACCGGGAACTGTTGGGCGAAAAGCGCGCTGATAATGCGGTGCTCGCGGTCCACGGCGTGGGCGGACGGCAACAGCTTGCCCGGCGGTTTGCGCCGCAGCACGTAGCGCCGCAGCGGCGTCTCCACCAGATAAGTCGGATTGGACTGGCCGCCCTTGAACTGGCTGACCACGATGGCACCTGCAAATCCCGCGACATGCGCGCGCAAATAGTCTTCCAGCCGCGACACGTCGAAGCGCAGACGCTCGGCGACTTCGCGCGTGCCGGAAAAGGCGCTCTGGCGGTCGATCGTGGTCATATACCGATTCTAGCGCGCGCTGAAGAAATCCAGCAATGCCCGGGCGGTCGCAGCCGGGTTCTCTTCCGGCATGTAGTGACCGCTTTCGATAGCGAAGCCGCGCAAGTCCGGTGCCCAGTCGCGCCAGGCCGCAAGCGGATCGATGCCGGCATTGGCCGGCAGGCCGCCAGAGCCCCACAGCGCCAGCACGGGGCAGCCGATTGTTTTGCCGGCTGCGCGGTCGGCTTCGTCGTGGGCGAGGTCGGTGGTGCGGCCGGCGCGGTAGTCCTCGCACATGGCGTGAATGCGCAGCGGGTCCTGGTAGGCGGCGTGGTAGTGCGCAAGCGCGCGCGGATCGAAGATCGCGGCATCCTTGGCTTTGGCGCCGGCGCGCGCCCGGGAGTCGAAGAAGAACGCCGGATCGTGACCGATCAGCGTTTCGGGGAACGGCGCCGGCAGCGCCAGGAAGGTCCAATGCCAGGCGCGCATGGCGAGCCGGGCGTCGAAGCGGTGCCACATGTCCCAGGTGGTGATGATGTCGAGCACGGCGAGTTGCTCGAGCCGGCCAGGATGGTCGAGGGCGAGCCGATAACCAACTCTGCCGCCGCGATCGTGACCGGCCAAGCGGAAGCGGACAAAGCCGAGCGCTTCCATCGCTTCAACCATGGCGGCGGCCATGGCGCGCTTGGTGTACGGCGCATGATCGGCGTCTGCTTCCGGCACCGCGGACCAGCCGTAGCCGGGCAGGTCGGCGATCACGAGGGTGAAATGGGACGCGAGCTCGGGCGCAACGCGATGCCACATCACGTTGCTCTGCGGATGGCCGTGCAGCAGCAGGAGCGGCGGCCCGCCGCCGCCGACACGGGCGAAGATTTTTCCGATCGAGGTGTCGATCCAGCGCGCGGCGTAACCGGGATAGAGGTCGGCAAGGTCGGGCATTATTTCGTCTCGCGTTCGATCGCGCGCCAGCCGATGTCGTGGCGGTAGAATCCTTCGGGCCAGCAGATTCGCGAGATAGCCTCGTAGGCGCGCGCTTGCGCCTCGCGCACCGTCTTGCCGATGGCCGAAACGTTGAGCACACGGCCGCCATTGGCGAGGATGCGGTCGCCGTCAGCCTTGGTGCCGGCGTGGAAGATTTCCACGCCGTCGACTTTGGCGGCGTCGTCGAGGCCTTCGATGACCGAGCCGCGTGCGTAGTGTCCCGGATAGCCCTTGGTGGCCATGACCACGGTCAGCGCCGGGTCGGGATACCAGCGTAGATCGAAGGATTTGAGTTGCCCGTCGCGGCTCGCCAAGAGCGCCGGCACGAGGTCCGACATCAGGCGCAGCATCAGCACCTGCGTTTCGGGATCGCCGAAACGGGCATTGTATTCGATCAGCTTCGGCCCATCGGCGCCGATCATCAGGCCGGCGTAAAGCACGCCCTTGTACGGCGTGCCCATCGCCTGCATTGCCCGTAATGTCGGGGTGATGATTTCGGCCATCACGCGCGCGCTCATGGCGGCATCGATATTCGGCGCCGGCGAATAGGCGCCCATGCCGCCGGTGTTCGGTCCCTGGTCGCCATCGAAGGCGCGCTTGTGGTCCTGCGCCGTGGTCAGCGCGATCGCGGTCTCGCCGTCGCACAGCGCGAAGAAGGACGCCTCCTCGCCGGTGAGAAATTCCTCGATAACGACTTCGCCGCCGGCTTCGCCCAGGCCGCCGCCGAACATCATGTCGATGGCCGCTTCGGCCTCGGCGACGGTTTGCGCCACCACCACGCCCTTGCCTGCGGCAAGGCCGTCGGCCTTGACCACGATCGGCGCGCCGCGCGCACGCGCATAGGCCTTGGCCGGATCGGCGGCGCGGAAGCGCTCATAGGCGGCGGTCGGGATGCCGTTTTCCCGGCACAAATCCTTGGTGAAGCCCTTGGAGCCTTCGAGCCGTGCCGCGGCCCGGGTCGGTCCGAACGCCTTGATGCCGGAGGCTTCCAGGTCATCGACGATGCCGGCGCAGAGCGGCGCCTCCGGCCCGACCACCACAAGGTCGGTGCGATGTTCGCGGCAAAACGCGATCACCGCCCCATGATCGGCGAGGTCGAGGCCGACGCATTCGGCCTCCCGCGCGATGCCGGCATTGCCCGGCGCGCAATAGAGCCGGTCGGCGAGCGGGCTTGCCGCCATTTTCCAGGCCAGCGCATGCTCGCGCCCGCCGGAGCCCAACAGCAGGATATTCATGGGTCGGAACGCATATCTTTGCTAGGAATTGGCGCAACGGCAGGCTATCGGGCCTTGACCCGTGCCCGCGACGTACAACACTAATTGGGTCGAAGGCAAAAGCCCATGGACCGCACCCGGCCATCCACATTTCGCCCCGGCCGGGACATCTGGAGAGCGCGATGAACCGTCCGGCTGCCGGTGTGGCATTGCTGCTGGCGCTTTGCGTTGGCGGGCAATCGCACGCACACGGCGAGACCATCGCGGTTTTCACCAAGAACCAGGGCCCGATCTTTGCCGCGTTGCGCGCCGGCGCCGCGGTCGCGGCGAAAAACCTCGGCGTGCAATTGGTCAATTACGTGCCGTCGACGCCGGACAGCGTGGCCGAGCAGAATAAGCTGGTCGACGACGCCATCAAGGATAAGCCGGACGCCATCGTCTTCGTGCCGGTCAATTTCACGCAAGCCGAGAGTGCGGTGAACAAGATCAATGCCGCACAAATTCCGCTTGTCAACGCCAACGAGCCGCTCGTCAATGCCAGCGTCGTCGGCTATGTCGGCACCAACGACGTCTCGCTGGCGCGCGAGACCGGCCGTTACCTGCTCAAGGCGATGAACGGGAGCGGCAATGTCGTGATCCTCGACGGACCGGACAAGAGCTTCTCCGCCGAAGGCCGCGGCCAAGGGTTTCGCGACATCATCAAGGAGTTTCCCGACGTAAAACTCCTTGACGGCAGGCCCGCCAATTATCAGCGCGCGCAGGCCAAACAGGTCGTCGCCGGGTTCTTGAGCAAACTCGCGCATGTCGACGGCATTCTCGCCGCCAACGATCCGATGGCGATTGGCGCGGTCGACGCGCTGAAGACAGCGAAGCAGAAGGCTTTGGTCGTCGGCATCAATGCCAGCCGGGAGGTGATGGATTTCATCAAATCCGGCGACATCATTGGCAGCGGCGATTACGATACCTTCGCTCAGGGCTGCCTCGCCGTCGAAATGGCGGTACGCAGCGTGCGCAAACAGGACGTTCCGCGCGAGCTTATTCTCAAGCCGTTGGTCGTCGACAAAACTAATTACGCGCCATTCGATCAACCGCTGGATAAACGCGAATGTCCGACGCTGACCAATGTCGACCGGCAATGATTGGCCGATAAATCGACGGGACTATTCAAGGGACAATGGCTTTGAATGAACCGCGGCTCAATCTGCCGGAACTGACCGTCTCCGAGCTGTCGACGGCGCTCAAGCGCACCATCGAGGACGCCTACGGTTACGTGCGCGTGCGCGGCGAACTCGGCAAGGTGAGCTACCACGGCAACGGCCACGTCTATTTCGATCTCAAGGACGACCGCGCTTCGATTGCCGGCGTGATCTGGCGCAGCACCGCGCCGCGCATCAAGCTCAAGCTCGAAGCCGGCCTTGAAGTGGTGATCACCGGCCGGCTGACCACTTACCCCGGCCGCTCGCAGTACCAGATCGTGGTCGAGACGCTGGAGCCGGCTGGGCTGGGCGCGTTGATGGCGCTGCTCGAGGAGCGCCGCAAGAAATTCATCGCTGAGGGTTTGTTCGACGAGGCGCGCAAGCAGCTGTTGCCATATCTGCCGACGGTGATCGGCGTCATCACCTCGCCGACCGGTGCCGTCATCCGCGATATTTTGCATAGGCTCGCCGACCGCTTTCCGCGCCACGTGCTGCTTTGGCCGGTGAAGGTGCAGGGCGAAGGCTCGGCCGCCGAGGTTGCCGCCGCCATCGAAGGCTTCAATGCGTTCCCGGAGCAGGGCGCGCTGCGTCGGCCCGACCTTTTGATCGTCGCCCGCGGCGGCGGCTCGCTGGAAGATTTGTGGTCTTTCAACGAGGAGATCGTGGTGCGTGCGGCTGCCGCCAGCATGATCCCGCTGATCGCCGCGGTCGGCCACGAGACCGACGTGACCTTGATCGATTTTGCCGCCGACCGCCGCGCGCCGACGCCGACGGCGGCTGCGGAAATGGCGGTGCCGGTGCGCGCCGACCTTCTGGTCGCTATCGATTCGCTGGCGCGGCGCGCGCTCGCTTGTTGGCGGCGCAATCAGGAAGCGCGCCGCACCGAGCTGCGCTCGGCAGCCCGCGCGCTGCCTGACGCCGATGAAGTCTTGGCGCTGCCGCGGCAGCGGCTCGATCACGCCGCCGCCGCGCTCGCTCGCGCGCTGCGCGCCAATGCGCAAATCCATCGTGTCGAGTTTTCGCGGATCGGTGGTCGCTTGAGCCGGCAATTGTTGCGCACCAATGTCGAGCGCCGGCGCGAGCGCTATACCGGCATCGCGCACCGGCTGCGCGCCAGCGTGGCGGCGAATATCGAGACCTATCGGACGCGGATCGCGAGCCAGCGCGAGCGTGTCGGCGTGTTCGCGCAACGCGCCGAGCGCGCCGTGCGCACGCTGATCGCGACGCGGCTCGCCCGCTGCGAGCGCGATGGCCAATTGCTCGCGGCTTTTTCCTACCGCGGCGTGCTTGCGCGCGGCTTTGCCCTCATCCGCGACGCCGCTGGCCAGCCGTTGCATAGCGCTACGGCCATAGCCGCAGGCATGCCGATCGAGATCGAGTTCTCCGACGGCCGCGTCGGCGCCCGCGCCGATGGCGCGCCATCGACGGATATGTCAGGTGCCAAGCCACGGACCAAGCGCGGTGGCGGTCCGGGGCAGGGCGATCTGTTCTAGCGAGGGTGGCGCAGCGATGCAGGGCAAGATCGCAGTCGAGGAACATTTCCGCATCGCCGAGACGACCGGCAGCGAAGGGCGTTATCCCGGCCCTTACTGGGCGGGGCTCTCGGCGAAGCTTCTCGACATCCATGACGTGCGGCTTGCCGAGATGGACAAGACCGATATCGAAATCGAAGTCATTTCGCTCAACTCTAACGCTGTCCAGGGCATCCCCGACCTTGCCAAGGCAATCGAGATCGCCTGCAAGGCAAACGACGCCTTGGCGGAAGCCGTCGCCAAGCGCCCGGACCGCTTCGCTGGCTTGGGCGCGTTGCCGATGCAGGATCCGCAGGCCGCCGCCGAGGAGCTTCGTCGCTGCGTGCGCGAGCTGAAATTCAAGGGCGCATTGGTCAATGGCTTTTCGCAAGCCGGAGCGGCCGACACCGCGGTCTATTACGATCTGCCGCAATACCGGCCGTTCTGGGCCGAGGTGGAACGGCTCGGCGTGCCGTTCTACCTGCATCCGCGCGATCAGTTGGCAAGCCGACGGCAGGCTTACGAAGGCCATCCGTGGCTGGTCGGATCGCCGTGGGGCTTTGCCGACGAGACGGCGATTCATGCGCTCCGCCTGATGGGTTCTGGTCTGTTCGACGACTTTCCCAAATTACAGATCGTGCTCGGCCATCTCGGCGAACGCATTCCGTACGATCTATGGCGGCTCGATCATCGCCTGAACAAAGTGCCGAACCGCCCGGCCAAGCGCACCATGGGCGATTATTTCCGCAATAATTTTCACATCACCACCAGCGGCCACTTCTGCACCCCATCGCTCATCGCGGCGATGCTGACCGTCGGCGCCGACCGCGTGCTGTTTGCGGTCGACTATCCGTTCGAGGATCACATGCAAGGCTGCGCGTGGTTCGACTCAGCCGAGATCGCCGAGACCGACCGTGTGAAAATCGGTCGCACCAACGCGATGGCGTTGTTTGATCTCGGTTGATTGAACTAATCCTGTCAGTTCGTTCATTCCAGCGTCCTGGAACCGCCATCATGCTGGTGTGTTATGGCCTCGGCGAACACGATTCGCGTCCAAGGAGGACCAAGATGCTACGGACTATGTTTGCGATGACGGTTGCGGGTTTGCTCTTCGCCGCCGTTTCCGGGACTTCACAAGCTGCGCCGATTGCTCCACTGCCGTCGGGTGTTACCCAGGACAACAGCGGCCTTACCCAAGTGTGGTGGCACCATCACCACTGCTGGATCGGCCGCTGGGGCCACCGTCACTGTGCTTGGTGAGAATGCCGCGCTCCTGACGCGGAGGTCATAGACGAATTCGATTGAGCCGCGCTGTGGCTTTTTCGGGCAAAACGCGTCAATCTGGCGCCGCGCCGACGACAGTCGGTGCGGCGCTTGGCTTTTGCGCATGGCTCAATCCCGCCGGAGGGCAATCATGGATCTTCTTGCCGATCGCGGCCGCCGCGTGCCGATCGAAGAGCTCAATACCTCTAGGCTCCTGGCCCATGCCCGCAAGCAGGCGCATGAGCGCAATCTCGACGACATTTTGATCGCCGACGTCGATTCGCATCATTACGAGAACGAATGTTTCGACGAGTTCCTGCCCTTCATCGAGAACGACGTGCTGCGCCACCTCGTGCTGGCCGGCCGCGCCAAGGGGCGGCAGGCGCTCACTCCGAGCCAGGTCAGTTTTCAGGACATGGGCGGCCGCATCACCCGCTACCCGCTGCGCGCGTCAGAAAAGACGGCGGCCGGCAAGCTGCGCGACGTCGAATTGGGCCAGCGCTGGATGGACGCGATGAGCGTCGACTATTCCTGCCTGTTCCCGACCTTGCTGCTGGCCGTGGGGCTGCATCCATCGACCGAGATGGAGATCGAGTTGTGCTTCTCGTACAACCGCTGGCTCACCGAGCACGTGCTGCCCGCAGGCGATGGGCGGCTCTATTCGATGCTGTCGCTGCCGATCTCCGAGCCCGACGAAGCCTTGCGCCAGATCGAAAAATTCGGCGACTGCAAGCACGTCACCGGATTTCTCGTGACCTCGGCGCGCACGCTGCCAATTCATCACAATTCGAACATGAAGGTGTTCCGCGCCATCGAGGAGCGCGGGCTGGCGCTCGCTTTCCACTCGGCCATCAATATCGGCGAGCCGGTGTTCAGGGGGCTCAACCGTTTCGCCGCCGTGCACGCATTGGGCTTCCCGTTCTTCAACATTTTGCACATGACCAATTGGATCACCAACGGGCTCGGCGAGCGCTTTCCCAAGCTGCCGGTGATCTGGATCGAAGGCGGGCTCGCCTGGGTGCCGTTTTTGATGCAACGGCTTGACCATGAATTCATGCTGCGCGCATCCGAATTTCCGCTGCTCAAGAAGAAACCGTCCGACTACATGCGCGACATGTATTACGCCTCGCAGCCCATGGAGCGCGTCGACATGCTTGCGCTGGAATGCACGTTCCGCATGATCAATGCCGAGACTCAGCTGATGTACGCCTCCGACTATCCGCACTGGGATTTCGACCTGCCGTCGACGGTGTGGGACCTGCCGTTCCTTGGCGAGAAGGCCAAGCACAATATCCTCGGCGGCACCGCGGCGCGGCTGTTCAAGCTGCCGCCGCGCAACGACAAGCAGAAACAAAACCTGGCCCGCTTCGGCAATCTTGCGGCGTAACGTGCAAGACGTCAGGCTCGGTGTCGACATCGGCGGCACCTTCACCGATGTGGCGCTCGAAGTCGGCGACAAGCGCTATACCGCGAAGGGCTTGACGACGCCGCGCGCGCCGGAAGATGGCGTGCTCGCCATCTTGCATTCTGTCATCGCCGAGGCCGGCATCGCGCCCGGCGACGTGCGCCTGATCATCCACGGCACCACGCTCGCCACCAATGCGCTGATCGAGCGCAAGGGCGCCAAGACCGCGCTTCTCACCACCGAGGGCTTTCGCGACGTGGTCGAAATCCGCCACGAGAACCGCTTCGAGCAGTACGACCTCAATATCGATCTGCCGCCGCCGCTGGTTGCGCGCCGGCTGCGGCTGCCGGTGCGCGAACGCATCGATGCGCAGGGTGCGGTGCTGGTGCCGCTCGATGCGGCGAGTGTCGAAAGCGCCATCGATACGCTTGCTGCGCAACAGGTCGAAGCCGTGGCGGTCGGATTTTTGCACAGCTTCACCAATCCGGAGCACGAGCGCCGGGTCGGCGAGGCGATCGCGCGGCGGCTGCCGAATATCGCCGTGACGCTCTCCTCCGATGTCTCGCCGGAAATGCGCGAATACGAGCGCTTCTCCACCGCTTGCGCCAACGCCTATCTGCAGCCGCTGATGGGGAATTACATCGGCAAGCTCGAGCGCGAGCTGGCACGCGCCGGCTTCCGTTGCCCGATGCTGCTGATGACCTCGGGCGGCGGTATCACCACCGCCGAGACCGCCATCCGCTTTCCGGTGCGCCTTGTCGAATCCGGGCCGGCGGGCGGTGCGATTTTCGCCGCCTGCATCGCGCGCCAGCATGGCCTCGATCAGGTCGTGTCGTTCGACATGGGCGGCACCACGGCAAAGATTTGCTTCATCGATAAGGCGCAGCCGCAGACCGCGCGGCTGTTCGAGGTGGCGCGCATCTACCGTTTCGCCAAAGGCAGCGGCCTGCCGCTGCGCATCCCGGTCATCGAGATGGTCGAGATCGGCGCCGGCGGCGGCTCGATCGCCAGCGTCGACGGGCTTAATCGCATCGTGGTCGGCCCGGCGAGCGCCGGCTCCGAGCCCGGGCCAGTGTGCTATGGCCGCGGCGGCAGCGAGCCAACTGTGACCGACGCCGACCTCGTGCTCGGCCGCATCGATCCGCAAACGTTTTCCGGTGGCAAGCTGGCGCTCGATGCCGCCGGCGCCGCGGCCGCGATCGCCGCGCGGATCGGCAAAAAGCTCGATCTCGTGGCGGAGCACGCAGCGCTGGGTATCAGCGAGGTGGTCGACGAGAACATGGCGAATGCGGCCCGCGTGCATGGCATCGAGAGCGGCAAGGATTTGCGCTCCCGCACCTTGATCGCGTTCGGCGGCGCCGCGCCGCTGCACGCTGCGCGCATTGCGGAAAAGCTCGGCATCGGTCGTGTGCTCATTCCCGCCAATGCCGGCGTCGGCTCGGCGGTCGGGTTGTTGCGCGCGCCGGTGGCCTACGAAGTCGTGCGCGGCCGGCTGATGCGGCTCGAAAGTTTTGATGCGGCGGCGGCCAATCGCCTGCTCGCCGAAATGCGCGCGGAAGCCGAAGCGATCGTGCGCCGCGGTGCGCCGGATGCCGCGCTCACCGAACGGCGCTCGGCACTGATGCGCTATCGCGGCCAAGGCCACGAGATCACAGTTGAGCTTCCGGTGCGAGACTTCACGGCTGCGGATCGCGCGACCATGCGAAAACTGTTCGAGGAAGCCTACAGCCGGCTCTACAGCCGCCACATTCCCGGTGTCGAGATCGAGATTTTGAGCTGGGTGGTCGCGGTCGCTGCGCCAGCGGAAGGCGAGCTTGCGGTGCCGATTGAAATCAAGCCGGCAGAGCCGAAACCGAAATCGCGGCGACCGGTGTTCGACCCGGCGAGCGGCGAATTTCTGGACGTGCCGATCTATTGGCGGCCGGACCTCGCGCCGGGCGTGCGCGTCAGTGGACCGGCGGTAATTGCCGAAGACGACACCTCCACGGTGGTGAGCCCGCTATTTGACGCGCGCATCGATCGCTTCGGCTATATTGAGCTCACCCGCCGCGAGAGCTGAACCATGATCGCACGCCCCAACGCCGCGCTGGCGCAAATCCATACCCAGATCATGTGGAACCGCCTGATCGCGGTGGTCGAGGAGCAGGCGCAGACCATGATCCGCACCGCGTTCTCGACCTCGGTGCGCGAGGCCGGCGATCTTTCGGCCGGCGTGTTCGACCGCCAGGGCCGCATGCTGGCGCAGGCCGTCACCGGCACGCCGGGCCACGTCAATTCCATGGCCAACGGGGTGAGGCATTTTCTCGACGTCTATCCGATCGACGGCATGAAGCCTGGCGACCACTACATCACCAACGATCCGTGGCTGACTGCTGGCCATCTCCATGACATCACCGTAGTGACGCCAAGCTTTTATCGCGGCGAAGCGGTCGGGCTGTTCGCCAACACTATCCATGTGGTCGATATCGGCGGGCTCGGCATGGGACCGGACGGCCGGCAGGTGTTCGAGGAAGGCGTCGCCATTCCGATCATGAAGCTCGCCCGTGAGGGCCGCATGAACGAGGATTTGCTGCGTCTGGTGCGTGCCAATGTGCGTGAGCCGCTGCAGGTCGAGGGCGACATCTATGCCTGCGCAGCCTGCAACGACGAAGGCAGCCGGCGCCTCCTTGAGATGATGCAGGAGTTCGACATCGCCAATCTCGATCGGCTCGGCGACAGCATCCTCGAAGCCTCGCGCGAGGCGACCCTGGCGCGCATCCGCAAGCTTCCGAAGGGCACTTATCGCAACAGCATGACCATCGATGGCTACGAGAAGCCGCTGTTGTTGAACGCGGCGCTGACCGTGGGCGACGACGGCATCCAGGTCGATTTCGAAGGCACCTCTTCGGCGTCGGCCTATGGCATCAACGTCGTCTACAATTATTGTCTCGCCTACACCGCGTTTGGCGTTAAATGCCTGGTGGCGCCCGAAGTGCCGAACAATGCCGGCTCGCTCGAGCCGATCACGGTGAGCGCGCCGGAAGGCTGCCTCCTCAACGTCAAGCGGCCGTGGCCGGTGGCGGCGCGCCACACCGTCGGCCAGATGCTGCCCGACGTGGTGTTCGGTTGCCTGGCGAACGTCATTCCAGGCGGCGTGCCGGCCGAAGGCGCGTCGGCCTTGTGGAATCCGCAAATTTTTGGCGGCGGCTCGCTGGTCGATGAAGTCGAAGACGGCACCGACGCGAATACGCTGCCGGAATTCTCCACCGTGATCTTCCACTGCGGCGGCGCCGGTGCGCGGCCGGGGAAGGACGGCTTGAGCGCAACCGCGTTTCCGTCCGGCGTGCGCACGATACCCGTAGAAGCCACCGAAAGCGTGGCGCCGGTGGTGTTCTATCGCCGCGAATTCCGCGAAAGCTCAGGCGGCGCCGGCACGCGCCGCGGCGGGCTTGGACAGGTGATCGAGGTCGGCGGCGCCGGCGCCAATCCGGTGGCGCTGTTGTGCAACTTCGAACGGGTGAAAAACCCGGCGCGCGGCCGCGACGGCGGCAAGTCCGGCGCCGCCGGCACCGTGGCGCTGCGCTCGGGCCGCCCGATCCGGCCAAAGGGCCGGCAGACGGTGCCGCCGCGCGATGCCATCCAGCTGCATCTGCCCGGCGGCGGCGGCTTCGGCGATCCGCGCCGGCGCGATCCGCAGAGCGTGTGCGACGACGTGCTCGACGGCTTGATCACGGCCGAAGAAGCGCGGCGCGATTACGGCGTGGTCATCGATGCGCGGGGCGAGATCGATCTGGCCGAGACCGCGCGCCTCAGATCGCCATGAGATATCTGTCCGCCAGCGCTGCAATCATGCGATTGGCCGCGGCGCTTGTCATCGTCGGCGCGTTCAGCGTGCCGGTATGGCCCCAAAGCGCGCCGTTGTGGACGGTGCCTGAAATCGGCGCCTTGCCGCGCGATGCGCACGGCCTTCAAGTCCGCGCAGGCCGCGATCTCGTCACCGCGACCTATGCCTATATCGGGCCGGATGTGCCCGATGCGGCGAAACGCTATGCCGGCAACAATCTCGCCTGCGCCAACTGCCACCTCGAGGCCGGCACCAAGAAATTCGGCTTGCCGTTGTTCGGCCTGTTCGGCGATTTTCCGCAATACAGCGCCCAATCCGGCGGCGAGATCAGCATCGAGGACCGCATCAATTCCTGCATGACGCGGAGCATGAACGGCCGCGCGCTGCCGAACGACGCGCCGGAGATGCAGGCCATCGTCGCCTATATCAAATTCCTCTCTACTGGCGTGGCGCCCGGCGAGCGATTGCCCGGTCTCGGCACCGGTCATATGCCGGAGCTCAACCGCGCCGCCGATCCGAAACGCGGCGAGCCGATTTTCGCGCGCGTTTGCGCCAGCTGCCACAATACCGATGGATCGGGTATTCGCCGCGGCACGGCGGGCACCGATCTCGGCTACCTCAATCCGCCGCTGTGGGGCCCGGATTCGTTCAACGACGGCGCTGGGATGGCGCGCATCATCACACTCGCCAATTTCATCCACTTCAACATGCCGCACGGCACCGATTATCTCGATGCGCGGCTCAGCGTCGAAGAGGCGTGGGACATCGCCGCTTATGTGGAGGCGCAGCCGCGGCCGCACCGCGCCGATCTCGCGCATGACTTTCCCAACTTGCTGACGAAGCCGGTGGACGCGCCGTATGGTCCTTACTTCGACAAGTTCAGCGCGCTGCAACACAAATATGGGCCGTTCGCGCCGATCCGCGCCGCGATTGCGCGACTCAAGCAAGGCGGCGGCGTGCATTAGACCCGCCGGCCCAAAGGCGCCAAAAAAATGCTACTATGGCGGCCGGCCAGTAGTCAGATAACGGCGAGCGCACAATGCCCATCAAAATCATCGGTATGATCGGCGTCACGCCGCCGCGCAGCGACGCCACCTTGCATGTCATCGAGGGCGGGCTGTCGCCGGATTACGTGACGCAGGCCGCGCGCGCCCATGAAGCGTCAGGCTTTGATCTGGTGCTGGTCGGCTATTCGTCGTCCTCGGCCGAGGGTTTTCTGGTCGCGCTGCACGCGGCGGCGCGCACCGAACGGCTCGGTTATCTCATCGCGCATCGGCCGGGCTTCGTGGCGCCGACCTTGATGGCGCGCAAGATCGCGACCTTCGATCATCTGACCCAGGGCCGGCTCGTCTTGCACGTCATCACCGGTAAGACCGACGACGAGCAGGAGGGCGATGGCGACTTCACGCCGAAAGCCGAGCGCTATCGCCGCGCCGCGGAGTATCTCGAACTGATGAAGCTTGCCTGGGCGAACGAGCGGCCATTCGATTTCGCCGGCGACTTCTACAAAGTCAAGGGCGCGCATTCCGACGTGCGGCCGTTGCAAAAACCGCATCCGCTCATCTTCTTCGGCGGCGCGTCGGACGGCGCGCTCGAAATGGGCGCGCGGTTGTGCGACGTCTATGCCATCTACGCCGAGCCGCTCAAATCGACCCGCGAGCGCATGCGGGACTTTCGCGCCCGCGCCGCCGCGTTCGGCCGCACGCCGGGCTTCAACGTCTCGGTGCGCCCGATCATCGCCGTGAGCGAAGGCGCGGCGTGGGACAAGGCGAACAGGATTTTGGCCGGCGTGTCCGGCAACAAAGGCTGGAGCCGGCAGGAAGCGATGTCGGGGCCGGTGGACAACGCCGGGAAGCGGCTGATGAGCTTTGCGCTTGAGCGCGACGTGCACGACGAGCGGCTGTGGATGCCGATCGCGCGGGCCACCGGCGCGCTCGGCAATACGTCGTGCCTGGTCGGCACCGCCGAGCAGGTCGCCGCGGCGATCCTGGAATATTACAAGCTCGGCGTCGGCTCGGTGCTGATCCGCGGTTTTGATCCGATGAACGACACCGTCGAGTACGGCCGCGAGCTTATTCCGCGCATAAAAGCCGGTGCCGCCGAAGTCGATCGCCTACAAGCGGCCGGTTAAGTTTCACGCCGACATCGCGATCGGGGCGCTGGCACCGGCATCCTGCAGGATCATGTCCGAGCCTTTTTCGCCGATCATGACCGCCGCCGCATTGGTGTTGCCGGACACCACGGTCGGCATGATCGAGGCATCGACCACGCGCAGGCGTTCGAAGCCGCGCACGCGCAGGCGCTCGTCGACAACTGCAGCTGAATCAGGTCCCATGCGGCAGGTCGATGTCGGATGATAGACCGTGGTCCCGGTGGCGCGTGCGTAGGCCAAGAGATCGGCGTCGCTGTCGCATTGCGGACCTGGCGCGCGTTCCTCGGCGATCAACTTGCGCATCACCGGTCGGCTCATGACCTTGCGCAGCACGTTCAGGCCCGCGACCACGGTATCGCAATCGGTGCGCGCCGAGAGGTAGCGCGGCTGGATCGCAGGCGCGTCGGCGGGATTATTGGATTTGATGCGCACGGTGCCGCGGCTCTCCGGCCGCAACTGGCAGATCGACGCCATGAAGCCAGAGAACGGATGCACCGCGGCGCCCGCGGTCTCGGTCGAAAAGATGAGGAAGTGAATCTGCACGTCCGGCGTCGCCAGATCGGGCCGGGTGCGGAAGAACGCGCCGGCATAGCCGGCGCCGACGCTCAACAGCCCCTTGCGCGACAGCATATAGCGGATGCCGGCGCCGTAGCGGTAACGCCAATTGTTGATCACGTCGTTGGCGGTGATCGGTTCGGTGCAGCGGAATTGCATGCGCACCTGAAGATGGTCTTGCAGGTCGGAGCCGACGCCCGGCAAGTCGGCGAGCACCGCGATGCCGTGGTTGCGTAATAGCTCAGCGGGTCCGACCCCGGAGAGTTGTAAAAGCTGCGGCGAATTGAACGCGCCGCCTGAGAGGATGACTTCGCCGTCGGCGTAAGCGGTGCGGGTCGCTGAGCCTTGGCGATATTCGATGCCGACGGCGCGGCGGCCCTCGAACAGGACTCGCGTCGCCAGCGCATTGAGCTCGACCTTGAGATTGGGCCGCTTGCGCGCCTGTTTCAGATAGCCGGCCGCCGTCGACCAGCGGCGGCCGTTTTTCGCGGTGAGCTGGAAGTAACCGGCGCCTTCCTGGGTCGGCCCGTTGAAATCGTCGTTGCGCGGAATGCCGGTTTGCTGCGCCGCTTCGAGGAAGGCTTCGCACAACGGGTGCGGCTCGCATACATTGGAAACCGCAAGCGGGCCGCCGGCGCCATGCAGCTCGTCGGCGCCGCGCTCCTGATCCTCGGCGCGCCGGAAATAGGGCAGCACGTCGGCGAAGGCCCAGCCGGCATTGCCGAGCTGCCGCCAGTGATCGTAATCCTCGTGCTGGCCGCGAATGTACAACAGCCCGTTGATCGAGCTCGACCCGCCCAGCACCTTGCCCCGCGGCTGGATGATTTGCCGGTTGTTAAGCTCCGGCTCCGGCTCGGATTTGTAGCGCCAATTGACCTTGGCATTGTCGAACAGCTTGGCGAAGCCGAGCGGCACATGGATCCAGAAATGGCGGTCATGGCCGCCGGCTTCCAAGAGCAGCACGCGATGGCGTCCCGACGCGGTCAGCCGGTTGGCCAGCACGCAGCCGGCCGAGCCGGCGCCGACGACGATGTAATCGAAGCGTTCGGAATCCTGCCTTTGTGCCATGGCGCGTTTTCTCCCTGCCGGCAGAGTAGCGCGAAACGGAAGCCGCCCACAAATACGTGGTTCAATTCTTCGCCGCCACCTGCGCGGCAAGCATCCGCTTTGTCGCCTCCAAGTCGACAAGCGGATAAGTATCGAAATGTGCGGGAATGATATCGGCCCACTCGTTCAGGATTTGATGCAAGGCCTCATTGCTTGTGACGTCGAGGACGGCGATCGCGCCGCGCCCGGCACGGGCGTAGATGTGCCGGCACACCCCGCTCGCCTCGTATTTGGCAATCCATGGCCAGAACGATTGCCGGCGCTCCGCGAGATCGGAAGGCCGCTCGGGCCGTGGCGTCGAGACGACGAGAAATAACATGACGCGGACCTCCGAAAGGCGGGCTTGCGGCCAATATGAGTCCGCGCTTTAGCGCACGAACTTGTAATGAAACCGCGCGCCGTCCGCCTCGATCAGGCCCGTGGTTGGATGCGGAAAGTGGATCGGCAGCACGAACCGGCCGGTGCCGGCAGTGTCGTTTAAAAATTTGCGGCGCGACTGCGCGGCCTGTGCCGGGTCCCAGTCGAACACCGTCGACCAGTCCGGCTCGCGGCATTGCAGCGCGTGATGCATCAGGTCGCCGACCACGACCGCTTGCTGCCCGCGCGAGCGGATATTGACGCAGCAATGGCAGGGCGAATGGCCGGGCGTCGGCGTCAACCAGAACGTATCGTCGAGCTGATAATCGTCGTCGACCAGAAGCGCTTGCCCCGCCGCGACCACCGGCTCGCAATTGAACGGCCACACATTGCCGCTGCCGCCGGGCCGATTGCCGCCGCGTCTGGCTTCGTCCTCCCACGCGGCATATTCGCGTTTGTGGAAGATGTATTTCGCTTTCGGAAATGTCGGCACCCAGCGGCCGTTGCGCAGCATCGTGTTCCAGCCGGTGTGGTCAATGTGCAGGTGGGTGCAGAACACGTAATCGATGTCCTCGAAGCGCAAGCCTGCGGCGTGGAAGCCGTCGAGCCAAGGCTTTTTCGGGAAATCCATCGGCGGCGGATAGCCCTTGTCCTCGCCGGTGCAGGTGTCGATCAGGATGGTGTGTTTTGGCGTGCGCACCACGTAGGTCTGATAAGTGATGACCATGCGGCCTGAGACCGGATCGAACACTTCCGAATCCAGCGCTGTGAGATGGCGCCGGCCGATGTCGGGATCGTAAGCCGGGAACATCTCCTCCGGCTTCCGCCACGGCCCGTCGCGTTCGATGATGCTGGTGATGGTGACGTCGCCGATGCTGAGCTGTCTCATCCTGCCCCTATCCAATATGCGCTTAAGGACGTTTGGTTCTGGTGCGGCGTTATTGTGCCAGCATAACGGACATTGGCGCGCGGCGACTAGCAGGTCGGCCGAGGGCTCGGCTATCCGCCTAAAGCATGAGATTTGCGCGACAAAAACGCGCTTGCCGGCCTAAGGCGATGGGCTAGACTGCCGGCCAAGCGGTCGTCCGGGATGAGACGACCTTAATTTCCCAGGGAGGTAATGACGATGAGAATGCTCGATAAACGCGCCATTGTCGCAGCCGGCGCGACCTGTCTCGCGCTGGTGCTGGCGACGCCGGGCTACGCCGAAGACACCATCAAGATCGGCGTCATCGCCGAGGCGCAGGCGGTCGCCGGCTCCTCGATCCCGCAGGCCGCGCAGCTTGCCGCCGACGAGATCAACGCCGCGGGCGGCGTCAACGGCAAGAAGATCGAGATCGTCACTTACGACAATCATTCCTCCGCCGCCGAATCCGTGCGCGCGTTCCAGCGCGCCGCCAACGAAGATCACGTCAACGCGGTGATCGCCAGCTATATCAGCGAGGTGGTGCTGGCGCTCGAGCCGTGGACCGGCCGCTTGAAGACCGTGATGGTGACGCCGGGCGCCGCCTCCGACGTGATCACGCAGAATATCGCCAAGGATTACGACCACCTCAAATACACCTTCCACGGCTATTCGACGTCGACCAGCATCGCGGATGCGACCTGCGACGCCGCGAAGGATCTCTTGGTCAACCAGCTGCACATGAAGTCGGCCGTGGTGATGAGCGAGGATGCGGCGTGGACGACGCCGCTCGACGAGGAATATCTCAAGTGCCTGCCCAATATCGGCATCAAGGTCGTCGATCACATCCGGATGTCGCCCGACACCACCGATTTCACGCCGATCTTCAACAAGATCGAGGGCGAGAAGCCGGACGTGATCATTACCGGCATTTCTCATGTCGGCGTCCAGCCCACGGTGCAGTGGAAGCAGCAGGAAGTGCCGATCCCGATGTTCGGCGTGTCTTCACAGGCCACCAATTCCAGCTTCTGGAACGACACCAACGGCGCGGTCGAAGGCGTGCTGTATCAGGCCTTTGCCGGTCCGGGCGTCGCGGTGACACCGAAGACGCTGCCGTTCGTCGCGGCGTTCAACAAGCGCTTCGGCAACAACCCGTCCTATTGCGGCTACACCGCCTATGACGAGGTCTATTACCTCGCCGACGCCTTCAGACGCGCCGGCTCGACCGATCCCGACAAGTTGGTCGATGCGCTGGAAAAGACCGACTATGTCGGCACCATCGGTCGCGTGAAATTCAAGGGCAAGGACTCGCCCAATCCGCACGCGCTCATGATCGGCCCCGACACCATCACCGGCCTGATGCTGCAATGGCAGGACGGCAAGCAGACCAATCTGTGGCCGGCCAAGGTCGCCAACGGCAAGATGAAGTTCCCGAAGTTCATCAAGGTTGGCGCGGCCAACTGACGGGGGACGATCGACGCTTTCCTAAATTCTCCCCGCCCGCGCCCGCGAGCGGGGAGAATGCTGTTGGGACGAGAGTGCGTGATCGTGGTGTCTGACCGATGCTGTTCTGGCAAATCCTGATCGACGGCTTCGCGATCAGTTCGCTCTACGCGCTCGGCGCAACGGGGTTCGCGCTGATCTTCGGCGTCTCCGGCGTGCTCAATCTGTCGCACGGCGCGCTGATGGTGGCGGCGGTGGTCGCCGCCTGGGCCGCCGGCAACGATCTGCATGTCGGACCCTATGCGGGCGCCACGATCGGCGTCGCCGTCGGCCTTGTCGCTTCCATGATCACTTATTTCCTGATTGTGCGGCCGCTGCAGCAGTCGCGCAAAATCCGCGAGGAGGAAAAGGAGATCTTCATCCTCACCGCGACGCTGCTCTGGGGCATCATGCTGCAGGAGCTGATCGCCTATTTCTACACCAACAATGCGAAAACCGTGGCGCCGATCGTCGAAGGCGTGGTGCGGATCGTCGGCGTGCGCACGCCGTCGAATGAGATTTTCACCGCGGTGGTGTGCTGGCTGGTGATCGGCATATTGTGGCTCCTCGTCAACCGCACCCGCGCCGGCAAGGCGGTGCTGGCGGCGTCGATGAATCCGCGCGGCGTGACCTTGTTGGGCGTCGAGCTGTCGCAGGTCTATATCGCGGTGTGGGCGATCTACGGCGTGCTGGTCGGTGTCGCCGGCGTGCTGCTCGGCATGTTTCTCGGCGTGTCCTCCTATAGCGTCGGGCCGCTGACCGCGAGCGCGTTTTCCATCGTCGTGCTCGGCGGGCTGGGCAGCGTCTCCGGCGCGCTGATCGCCGCCTATATCGTCGGCTATCTGGAAACCCTCACTGCTTATCTGTACGACCCTTCCTATCGCACCATTCCGGCGCTGCTCCTTCTCGTCGTCGTGATGTATGTCAGCCCGCGCGGACTGTTGGGGCGCCGCTGAATGGGCGGCCATTCGACCACGCGCGTGCTGCTCATCGGCCTCATCGCGGTCGGGCTAGCTTCGTTCCTGCCGCTCGGCGTCTCCGGCTATATCCTCGGCCTGCTCACCATCGCCTATTATTTCGGCGTCTTCGCCATGGCGTGGGATTTGCTTTTCGGTTTCGCCGGCGAAGTCAATTTCGGTCCGACCTTTCTGATCGGCACCGGCGCCTATACGGCGGGCATCCTCGATAATCTATACCAGCCGCCGATCTGGCTCTGCGTTGCCGCGGGCGCCCTTGCCGCTGTCGCCGGCGGCGTGGTGTTGGCGTTGCCGGCGTTGCGCGTGCGCGGCCCTTATTTCGGGCTGACTACGCTGGTCGCGGTGTTGATACTGCAGAACTTCGTCGTCGTCCGCGCGGGCCTCACCGGCGGCGAGATCGGCCTGACTGTGCCCGATGTCATCACCATCAGCGACGCAAAGAATTACGAGATCGCGCTGTGGTTCATGGCCATAAGCGGCGCCATCCTGTACGCCCTGTCGCGCTCGCCGGTCGGGCTCATTCTGCAGGCGAGCGGTCAGGACGCGGTGCAGGCCGGCGCGCTGCTCGTGTTCTATCTCGGCTCGGCCTCGGTCGGCACCTTCATCGACATCACCGTCGGCGTGCAGATCATCATCGCCGCCGTGATCGGCGGCCGGCGCACCATTCTCGGCGGCGTGCTCGGCGCGATATTCATCATCGCCATGAGCGAAGCGCTACGCCCGGTCGGCGATCTGGCGAACTTCATCGTCTTCGCCATGGCGCTCTTCGTCGTGCTGGTGTTTCCGAACGGCTTCTTCGGCCTGCTCACCCGCAACAAAGAGACCTCGTGAGCATGGCCGCGCATCTCGAAGTGTCGGGCCTGACCAAGCGCTTCGGCGGCCTGGTCGCCGTCAAGGACATGGCGCTCAGCGTCGAAGCCGGAAAAATCTTGGGGCTGATCGGCCCGAACGGCTCCGGCAAGTCGACGGTGATGAAGCTGATCATGGGCATCGAGCGGCCCGATGCCGGCTCGGTGCGGATCAATGGCACCGAGGTCGCCGGCTGGCCGTCGCACAAGGTCGCGCGCATGGGCGCCGGCATCGTGTTTCAGCATTCGCGGCCGCTGCATCGCCAGACCGTACTGGAGAATATCAAACTGGCCTTGCTCCCCGACAAGCTCACGCGGCTCTTGGCCGATCCGGAAACCGACACCAAAGCCCGCGCCATCGCCGCGCGCGTGGGCTTGAGCGCCGTGCTCGACCGCCGGCCGGCGACGTTGCCGTTCGCCGATCTGCGCAAGATCGAGATTGCCAAGGCGATCGCGCGGGATCCGCAGGTGCTGCTGATCGACGAGCCTTTCGCCGGCCTGACGTCGAAGGAGACCGCGGCATTCTCCGATCTGATCTGCGAGTTGCGCGACGACGGCCGCGCCGTCCTGCTGGTTGATCACAACGTCAAAAGCGTGGCGCGCCTCGTCGACCGCGTGCTCGCCATGTATGTTGGCGAGCGCATCGCCGAGGGCAGCGCCGACGAGGTGATGCGCAACGAAACGGTACGGCGCGTCTATCTCGGCGGCAGCGTGGAAACTGCGGCGCGGCCGGAATCCTCGTTCCGCGACACGACCACGCCGTTCCTCGAGGTCAAGAATGTCAGCGTGCATTACGGCAAGGCGCAGGCGCTCGACGACGTGTCGATCCATGTCCATGCCGGCGAATTCGTCTCGGTGGTCGGCTTGAACGGCGCCGGTAAGACCACGTTGTTCAATACAATCTCCGGCTTTTTGCCCTATGCCGGCGACATCCGCCGCGAGGGCGCGTCATTGCGCGGGCTCTCCGCGGCGACCATCGCGCGTAACGGCATCGTGCAATGCCCGGAGGGCCGCGAGCTGTTCGTCGATATGTCGGTACGCGAAAATCTCGATCTCGGCGGCCAGCATTTGCCGCCGGCGCAGTGCGCAGTACAAATCGCCTGGCTGTTCGACCTGTTTCCGATCCTGCGTGACCGCCAGAAGCAGGCCGCCGGCACCTTGTCCGGAGGCGAGCAGCAGATGCTGACCATCGCGCGTGCGCTGATGATGAAGCCGAAATTGCTCATCCTCGACGAGCCGACCCTCGGGCTGGCGCCGGTCATCCTCGAGCAATTGTCCAAGGCCTTGGAGCGCTTGCGGCAGACCACGCCGATCACGGTGCTGCTCGGCGAGCAGAACGTTACCTTCGCGCTGCCGCACGCCGACCGCGTCTATGTGCTCGAACATGCCCGCATCGTCTGGGAAGGCGAGCCGGCGCGTTTCGCCGCCGAAATCGGCACAGGTTATTTGTAAATAAACGCCGCGCTCGCGAGTTATTTCTCCAGCCACGCCGGCACGCGCTTGAGCGCGTCGTTGCGCGCCGCCGGGTTGGTGCCGCCGTGCGCCTTGCCGGAGGGATCGACGGTGTTGACCAGGCCGGTGCGCAGCCGGATCGGCGCATTGGCACGGTCGAACTCGTGATAGGCGCCGGGATAGACGATGATCTCGGCGCGGGCGCTGCGGCCGTGGGCGCCGGCGACCATTTGCTGGCAGATCGCGGCCGGCGTCCAGTCGTCGGCGCCGCCGACCAGGATCAGCGTCGGCACGCGCGCGCTCCACGCGGTCTCGCGCAAGCGGCGGCAGCTCGGATAGAGCACGACCGCCGAGCGGAAATCCGCGCCGCCGTCATGGGGCATGGTGGTCGGGCGCACCGTCCACAGCGCCGCCACGCCGCCGTTGGACCAGCCGAGCAGCGAAATGTGATCGGCCTTGACGTAGCTTTGCGTCTGCAGCCAGCGCCGCGCCGCATTGGCATCGGCAACGCGCTCGCGCCGGGCATGAACCTTGCGGTTGGCTTCGCGGCATTGCGGCCCAAGTCCCCGCGAGCCGAAGGAGTCCGGGAACAGCACGACAAAGCCCTTGCCGACCAACAGATTGGCCCATTCGTTGTAGAGCTGCACCTGCATCGCCGGACGGCGGATCAGCCCGCCGCAATCGTGCATCGCCACAACGGCAGGAAACGGTCCGTCGCCTTCGGGCCGGTAAAGCGTGCCGTGGAGCGTCACATTGTCGGCGGGGATATCGACGTGCTCCGGCGCGGCGCCAAGGGCTGTGACGGCGCCGAAGGCCAAGCCGGCAAACGCGAGGATGAATTTTCGAAAGTTCATATCTGCCAATGCGAGTTCGCGGCCGCGGCCGGCGTTGCCGGACGGCAGCGTATCACGGAGTACGCGGCCGGCGCAGTGTCCGCGCGATCAAAAGTAAGAGGGTTTCGCCTTGGCGGCGGAATGATTATGTTGCGCGGGTTGCGGGCCATTCGCGCGAGTCGGGGGCCGGCCCAAATCTTTGACGAAACAGAACTTTGACGAAGCAGTCGGAGGCGCACTTGCTCAATCGTACCGATCGCCCGGCCCCGATGCCCGGCGAGGCCGACGTCAAATATCTCGACGGCGATTTCCGCGTGGTGCGGCCCGGCGCCTTCGTGCGCTGCGCGGTGACCGGCGTCGCCATTCCGCTCGAGGAATTGCGCTACTGGAGCGTCGATCTGCAGGAAGCCTATGCCACGCCCGAAGCGGTGGCGCAGCGGCAAGCGGTAGGGTACCTGCGGAAATCCTAGACAAGTAGAGAAAACAGAATCCTCGATAGTGCCATCCTACTGGCGTGGTGCCGGCCTGCCATCGCCGAAGCGACGTTGATAGGCCCGAATATAGGCTTGCGGCGACGGTTCCAGATGCCGCCGCGTCAATGCAATCAACGCGTCGCGATTTGAAGTGCGCAACGCGGCGATCATGGCGAGGTGGTCGCGGCGCGCTCGATCGAGCGCATCCGGGTAGGCATTGGCGTAGGATCTTATGCCGTAGACCTTTTGCGCAAGCTGCTCGATCGTCTCGATGAGGCAGGTGTTGCCGCAAAGCTCGTACAAGGTGCGGTGAAAATGCAGGTTGCCGTAGAAGACGTTGAGCAAATCACCGCTGTCGATTGCCGCGCTGTACTTGCGCTGGATGTCATCGAGCTTGTCGAGATCGCCGCGCGCCACGGGAAATGGCAGAATCCGCACCGCCATGACCTCCAGTTCTTCGCGCACCGCGTAGATTTCCGTGACCTCTTGCGGGGAAAGGTCGCGCACCATCGCGCCGCGGTTTGGAATGCGTTGAATAATTCCCTTTTTCTCGAGTTCGAAAAAAGCCAGCCGAACGTCGGCACGGTGGGTGTTGAATTGCTGGCAAAGGTCCTGCTCGATGAGCCGCTCGCGCGGATGGCGCCGACCCAGCACGATGTCTTCTTCGAGCCGCGTGGCGATGAGCTCGGCAATGGCCGGTCCGCGCGCGCCGCGTTTCGCCGCCACTTGACGCAAGCGGCGTTTCGCCGGCGCGGTTGCGCGGCGCTGCGCCGGCTTTTCTCGCTGTGTCCTGGTCATGGGGGAACCCGGAAATCCCTGTCCTGTCGATCGGTGCCGTCGGGCCCGCGGGGGCTTGAATAAGGCAAACGCTGGCTGTTTGCAATCTTACATATAATTTTGTATACAATTTGTCGGCTCCCGCTCGCAAGGGGCACTACAAGCGCCAAAGTCGCTTGGTGAAAAAGCTTTTGTCAGGGTTCGCGCCGCCGCGCGCGCAAACGCCATGGGAGGTGACGATGAAGAACGGCCGGGGTCGGACAGCGCAACAGCGGCAGCGCCGCAGGGATTTTCTCATCAAGACCGCGGGCGGGGCGCTCGCCTCGACGGCAATTGCCGCGTTCCCGCTGCGACTGCGGGCCGCGGAGCCCGTGAACATCGGGGCGCTTTACCCGGTCACCGGAAGCATGGCCCAGATCGGCCAGGGCTGCGTCAATGCCGCCAAACTTGCGGTACAGATGGTCAACGATGCCGGCGGCATCAAATCGCTCGGCGGCGCCAAGCTCAACCTGATCGTCTCGGATGTGCAAAGCGACACCACCGTCACGCGCACCGAAACCGACCGCCTGATCAACGGCTATAAGCTTGCGGCAATTCACGGCTGCTTTGCCAGCGCGCTCACCCTGATCGCAAGCGAGGTGGCCGAACGCGCAAAAGTGCCGCTCATCACCGGGTCGAGCACCGATCAGCTCAACAAGGATCGCCACTATACTTTCACGCCGTTCGCGCGCGCTTCGCAGTTCGCCCAGGCGCAACTGCAAATGTCGAAACTGGTGAGCGACAAGCCGAAAGTCGCGGTCATATTCGAGAACACGGCGTTCGGCACCTCGACCTCGAACGGCCTGCGGGAAAAGGCGCCGGCCGAGGGCGTCGAGATCGTCATGTTCGAGCCGTACTCGGCGGGCTTCGCCGATGCCGGTCCGCTCATCAACAAGGTCAAGGCGTCCGGCGCCGATGCGCTGTTCTCGGTGTCCTACTTGAACGATCTCATTCTGATCGTGCGCACCATCAAGCAAGTCGGCCTCAAGATTGCGCTCAACGGCGGCTCCGGCGGGTTCGTCATTCCCGATTTCTACAAGAGCGTGGGGACGCTGGCCGAGGGCTTGCAGGGCGTCGCGCACTGGAATCACGATTGCAGCGTCGAGGCCGAGAAGGTCAACGCCGTCTACAAGAAGCAGTATGGCGAGTTTCTGTTCGAGTATGCCGGCGGCCTGGTCGCGCAGACTTTCATGCTCGCCGATGCGCTGGAGCGGGCTGCGTCGACCGATCCGGAAAAAGTGCGTGATGCGCTGGCGGCGCTCGACGTGTCGTCGGGCTATGCCGCGATGGGTCCCGGCGGCCGGGTGAAGTTCGGTCCGGACGGCAAGAACATTTACGCCCATCCTGTCGGCGTGCAATGGCAGAACGGCGATCTGGCGAGCGTGTTTCCGAAAGACGATGCGCGCGCCCCGCTGATCAAAACCTGAAACCCCATCAAGGGTCCGATGCTGGCGACACTGGCACAGGCCGTCGTGAACGGCCTGCTCATCGGCGGCATCTATGCGCTGGTGAGCATCGGCGTGACGCTGATCTTCGGCGTCGTAAAAATCGTGAACTTCGCCCAGGGCGAGTTCGTGATGATCGGCATGTATATCAGCTTCTTCCTCGCCACGCGCTACGGCATCGATCCGCTATTGTCGCTTGCGGTGTCCATGCCGGTGCTGTTTCTGATCGGGGTCGGGTTGCAGCATTTCCTGATCCGCCGCGTGCTCGGACTTGGCGACATGCCGCAGATCTTTCTTACCTTCGCGCTGTCGTTGCTCTTGATGAACCTGGCATTGCTGTTGTTCACGGCCAACTATCGGACGGTGCAGACGCCGTATTCCGACTCGGCGCTTTATCTCGGTCCGCTCTATATCCCCGTTGCAAAGCTCATCGCCTTCGTCCTGGCGATGGCGCTCAGCGGCGCGCTCTGGGTCTTCCTGCGCTCGACGGATATGGGCAAGGCCATGCGCGCCGCCGCGCAGAAGCCTGAAGTAGCGATGCTGATGGGCATCAATACCAATCGCGTGTTCTGCGTCGCGGTCGGGGTATCGCTGGCGCTGGCAGGTGCGGCCGGCTCGCTGCTCATGCCGTTCTACCCGGCTTCGCCGATGGCCGGCCAAGTCTTCGTGCTGATGGCGTTCGTGGCCGTGGTCTTAGGAACGCTGGGCAATGTCAAAGGCGCGCTGATCGCCAGTCTGATGATGGGCGTCGCCGAGTCGCTCGGCATTCAGTTCGTCGGCGCCGATTCAGGATTGATCGTGGTTTTCCTGATGCTGCTTCTGACGCTGGCGTTTCGACCGAGCGGCCTGGCCGGTGGAGCTGCGCGATGATGCGCGGGCTCCGTCATCCGGGCGTGCTTTGGCTTTTTCTCCTCGCGGCGGTCATGCTCGCACTGCCCTTGGTGGTGACGAGCCGGTTCGCGATCGACATTTTCATCAGGGTCCTGCTGTTCGCCTTTATCGGCGTCGCCTGGAATCTCATGGGCGGCTACGCCAAACAGCTCTCCTTGGGGCACGCCGCTTATTTCGGGCTCGGAGCCTACACCTCGACGATATTGCAGATTCGATTCGGCATCTCGCCCTGGATCGGGATGGTCGCCGGCGGCGGCGTCGCGATGCTGGCGAGCCTGCCGATCGGCGCGCTGTGCTTCCGTTTGCGCGGGCCGTATTTCGCCATCGCCACCATTGCCACCGCCCAGGTCCTGATGCTGTTGTTTTTAAAATTTCGCGATTTCGCCTGGGGTGCCGAGGGCACGACCATTCCCAATCTGGGCAATGCGCCGCTGATGATGCAGTTCGATGCCAAGGCCGCGTATTACTATATCGCGCTCGGCTTGCTGGCGATCGGGCTTGCGATCACGTGGCGGATCGAGCGATCGTGGGTGGGATATTATTTGGTCGCCATCGGCGAGGATGAGGACGCCGCCGAGGCGATCGGCGTGAACGCGCTGCGGATCAAGCGCGACATCTATATGGTCAGCGCATTTCTCACGGCGCTCGCCGGCACTTTCTACGTTCAATACATCTACTTCATCGATCCGGCGACCGCATTCAGCTTCAACATCTCGGTTGAAGCGGCTCTGGTGTCGATCGTCGGCGGCATTGGAACGCTGTGGGGTCCGGTGATCGGTACCGTGCTGCTGGAAGCGACGTCTGCGCTCCTGCAAAGCTGGCTCGGCAGTTCGCTCGGCGGCGTGCAGCTGACCGTCTACAGTCTCATTCTCATCGCCGTGATCTTATGGCGGCCGACCGGGCTCATCGGCGTTCTCACCGAGGCTTACGGACGCATCGTGCATGCCGATTCGGCGCGCGCCAGCGAGGCGGCCATCGATGGCTGAGGCGCTGGTTGTCCGTCATCTCAGCAAGCGGTTCGGCGGCCTGCGCGCCGTGCAGGACTTGAGCTTTTCGGTGGCCGAGAACGAGACCGTTGCGCTGATCGGACCCAACGGCGCCGGCAAGACCACGAGCTTCAATCTGATCACCGGCTTTCATCGGCCGGATTCGGGTTCGGTGTCGGCCTTCGGTCGCGAGATCGTGGGACTGCGGCCCTACGACATTTGCGGCCATGGCCTGGCGCGAACATTTCAGGTGGCA
>JBEKKM010000002.1:0-100399 GCA_050010715.1 Xanthobacteraceae bacterium
CTCGGAATAGCCGTCGTAGACGATGCGGCCCTTGTCGAGAATCACGGTGCGCGGCGAGAAGGCAAACGCGACGCGGCTGTTCTGTTCGACCAGGATGATCGACAGCGCGCTTTCGGCGCGTAGTTTTGCCAGCACGTCGATCAAAGTGTCGACCAGGACCGGCGCCAGGCCTTCGGTCGGCTCGTCCATCAACAGGATTTTCGGGTTGGTCAAAAGCGCGCGCGCGATCGACAGCATCTGCTGCTCGCCGCCGGAGAGCTGATTGCCCATATTGCCGAGCCGCTCTTGCAGTCTCGGGAACAGCTCGAACACCCGCGGTAGCGTCCAATGGCCCAGCCGCGCGCCGATGTCGAGATTCTCGCGCACCGTCAGCGAGGGAAAAATCTCCCGCTCCTGCGGCACGAAGCCGAGGCCGGCCAGCGCGCGGCGATAGCTCGGCATGCCGTCGAGCTTTTGCCCATCCAGCATGACCTCGCCTGAATGCAAGGTGGTATGGCCCATGATGGTCGACAATAGCGTCGTCTTGCCGACGCCGTTCCGGCCGATCACGCTGATGCATTCGCCGGGCGCAAGCTTGAGATCGATGTCCTCGAGTACTACGGTCTCGCCGTAGCCCGCCGAGACTTGCCGGAGCTCGAGCGCGCTAGCCATTGTTTGAGCTTCTTGCGGCCTGCCCGAGATAGACCGCGCGCACTTGCGGATTCGCCTCGATGTCGCGCGGCGTGCCTGAAGCGAAAACCGCGCCGCTCACCATCACCGTGACTTGTTTGGCGAAGCGGAACACCACGTCCATGTCGTGCTCGATGATGAGCACGGCGATGTCTTTGGGCAGCGCCTCGATGGCGTCGAGGATGATGTGGCTTTCCGCGCTCGGCACGCCGGCGGCGGGCTCGTCGAGCAGCAGCACTTCGGGCTTGAGCGCCAGCGTGATCGCCAGCTCGACCAGGCGCTGGCGGCCATAGGGCAATTCCGAGACGCGGTGGCTGGCGACGTCGGCGAGCTTGAGCGTCTCCAGAAGCCCGATCGATTCGGCAATCACGTCGGCGCGCCGGCCGACCGGATAAAGCATCGACCACGCCACGCCTTGGCGCTCGGCCACTGCGATGCTGACATTTTCCAGAACCGACAGGCCGCGGAACAGCCGGTTGATCTGGAACGTGCGCGCGACGCCGAGCTTGACCCGCTCGGCCTGACCCTTGCCGGTGATGTCGCGGCCGGCGAGCAGCACGCGCCCTTCCGTCGGCGGCAACACCCCGGTCAGGAGATTGATGAACGTGGTCTTGCCGGCGCCGTTGGGACCGATCAGGGCATGGCGCGCGCCGGCTTCAAGCTTGAAGTCGATATTTTGCACGGCCCGGAGCGCGCCGAAATTGCGGCTGAGCGCCTGCGTTTCGAGACTAGGCTCGCTCATGGCGTCTTGCGCCGCGCGCCATAGCGCTGCCACAGCGCCTCGCCGATGCCCAAAATGCCGTTGCGGGCGAACAGCGCGATCATGACCAGGAGCAGACCGAGCCCGAGCTGCCAGGCGGTCGGATAGATTTTGGCGAGGAAGTGCTCGAGCGCCATGTAGACGACGGCGCCGACGAAGGCGCCGTAGAGCCGCCCGTAGCCGCCGAGGGTGAGCACGATGAACACGGTCGCGGCGCGGTCGAGATCGAGCGCGCTCAGGTTCACATAGGCATTGGTCTGCGCCCACATGCCGCCGGCGATGCCGGCGAGCGCCGCCGAGATGGTGTAGCAGATGACGAGTCTGAGCCGCACCGGCGAACCGATCGCATGCATGCGCAAAAGATTCTCGCGGATGCCGGTCAGGCTTTGTCCGAACGGCGAGTAGATCAGCGTGCGCACGAATATGAAGCAGACCAGCAGCACACCGAGGCTGTAGAGATATTGGGTGTTGGCGTAGAGCGGGTTGAACTCGAACACGCCGAACACCGGCGCGATGGCCAGATCGGGCAAGCCGTCGAAGCCGCCGGTATAGGCGCGCGCCATGTTGGCGGCTTCTTGCAGGAGCGCCATGGTGCAGAGCGTGAGCATGAGCAGCGTCAGCCCGCGGGTGCGCAACAGCACGAGGCCCGACAAAAAACCGATGCCGGCCGCCGCCAGCGCCGCCAGCAGCAGGCTGGTGATCGGCTCGGTCCAAATATCGTAGAACGCCAGCATGCCGACCGTATAGGCGCCGGCGCCGAAGAACGCCGCATGACCGAGCGTGACGATACCGGCATAGCCGAGCGCCAGATCGAGCGACAGCGCGAACAGGATCATGGCCAACAGCTCGGCGCCGAAGCCGAGGTAATCGGGAAACGCGAAATAAAAGCCCAGCCCGATGATCCACGGCAGTGCCTCCCACCAGCGCAGGCGATGGCGCGTGACGAGGTCGCGGGCGCCCGGATCATCGGTGGCGGTCGAGGCGGCGGCGCTCACGTTTCTTTCCTGCCGAACAGGCCCTGCGGCCGCCACAGCAGCAGCAGGATGGTGAGCGCATAGATGAAGAGGGTGCCGCCCTTGGGCAGATAGAGTTTTAGCACAAAATCCAGCACGCCCAGAATCAGCGAGGCGTAATAGACGCCCATCACGCTGCCGAGCCCGCCGACCGATACCGCGATCAAAAAATACACCAGATATTTGAGCCCGTATTGCGGATCGAGACCCAAAAATTCGGCGCCCAGCCCGCCGCCGATCCCGGCCATGCCGCTGCCGAAAGCGAAGGTGATGGTGAACAGCCGGTCGACATTGATGCCGAGCGATTCCGCCATGCGGCGGTTGTCGACGGTGGCGCGGATCTGGGCGCCGATGCGGGTGCGCTCGAAGGCTAGCGAGATGCCGAGCCCGATCAGGAAGCCGACCACGATGAGGAAGATGCTGTAGGTGCGGTACTGCAGGAAGCCGAGATTGATCTGGCCGCGCAAAGCGGCAGGCAGCTGCAAGGTCTGGCTTTCCGGACCGACCACGATGATGGCGCCGGCGATGAAAATGAAAATCAGCCCGATGGTGAACAGCACCTGATCGAGCTCGCTGGCGCGGTAGAGGCGGCGATAGAGCGTGCGCTCCAGCACCACGCTGATTGCCGCGGTGGCGACGAAGCCGAGCGCCAAGGCGGCGGCGAAGCCGAAATGCGCCCGGTTCATCGACAAGACGATCACATAGCCGCCGAACATGGCGAAAGCGCCGTGGGCGAGATTGACGAAGCCCATCAGCCCCATGGTGACGGACAGTCCGACCGAGACGATGAACAGCACGGTGCCGGCGGACAGCCCGCCCAACAAGATACCGGCGAAGTTAGCGGCAAAGTCCACGGGTTACCCGAAATACGTTTCCCGGGCGCAGCGCAGCACCATAAGCGCGTTCACGCGCGTCTTGCGCGCGCTATGGTGGTGCGCTGCTGACCCGGGATCGTTACAGACGCCGAGCCCGGAGCGATCCCGGATCAGCGACGCACCGCTTCGCGCTGCATCGCATCCGGGAAACATATTTTCAACGCTCGCCGATTACTTCTTCGGCGCGCACGGGCCGAGCGCCAGCACCTTGCACTCGTCCTTGACGCTGTTGACCACGGCGAGCTGCTTCTCGTGCAGCTTGCCGTCCGGTCCTTTCACCACTTCAGACAGATATTCGTTCATGATGATGTCGCGGGTTTCCGGATCGATCATGATCGGGCCCTGCGGGCTGTTGAACTTCCAGCCGAGCAGCGATTTCACCGCGTCGTCGCCGTCCATCTTGCCTTTGGTGGCTTGCACCGCGTGCACGATGGCCGCCATGCCGTCATAGCCGCCGACGGCGGTGAAGTCGGGCGTCGAGTCGGCGCCGTAGGCTGTCTTCCAAGCGGCGACGAATTTCTTGTTCTGCGGGTTGTCGAGGTCGGCATTGTAGTGATGCATGGTGATGAGGCCGATCGCGGCGTCGCCCATGCCTTGCAGCTTGATGTCCTGGACGATGTCGCCCGGTCCGATCAGCTTGATGCCGGCGGCCGCCATGCCGAGCGCGCCGTAGGTCTTGACCACGGCGGTGGCGTGATCGCCGGCCGGCACGAATACGAACATCACATCGGGCTTCTCGTCCTTGGCGCGCTGGAAGAACGGCGTGAAGTCGGGCACCGCGCCCGGGCCGCCGGCCGGGATGGCGTCGATGACGTGGCCGCCATTGGCCTCGAACGCGTTCTTGAACGCTTCAAGACTGTCCTTGCCGGGAGGATAGTCGGTATAGGCGACGACCGCGGTCTTGGCATGCAGCTGCTTGGCCGCAGCGGCGCCGAGCGCGTAGCTCGAATGCCACATGGTGAAAGAGGTGCGCACGTAATCGCCCGAGAGATTGGTGATGAACGAGGTTGCCGCATTCATGATCACCGCGAGCTTCTTGCCGGCATTGACGACGGGTGCCGAGGCGATGGCGTCGGGCGAATAGACCCAGCCCGCCAGCACGTCGACCTTGTCCTGGGTGAGCAATTCCTGCGCAGCGATCTTGGCGGCGGCGCCGTCCGGCGCCTTGGAATCGCGTTTGACCAGCGTGATCGTGTAGGGCTTCACCTGATCGGCATTGAGCTTGAGATAAAGCTCCATGCCGCGCTCGATCTGCTGGGCAAGCTCGGCGCCGACGCCGGTATAGGGCAGGATGACGCCGACTTTCACTTCCTGCGCCGATGCCGCCTGCACCATGGCCATGCCGGCCGCGACGGCGGTTGCGGCAACGGCCGCGATCATTCGTTTGGACATCAAAAATCCTCCCAGATTTCCGGAAATTTCGGCTCGATTTCAGTGGGCAGCCGCAGAATGCGATAGTAGGGCGAAAGCCGGAAATGGCGCAAGCGAAGTCCAGCCGCGGCGGTGCGGGTCTTCGTCGCGCAAGGAGGACGGCGGCGAGATAATGTTACGCCCAGGTCGCGAAGCTTAATCCCGTGCCGGTGCCGGCCGGCGTGCGGTAGCCGGGCACATATTCGAACCAATTCAGGTCGAGATGCTCGGCGGCGCCGGCGACGCCGACCCAGTTGAGGATTTCCGAACTGCCGGAATGCAGCTTGTTGCGCGGCAGGGTCTGCAGGAACTTGGCGTCCTTGTCGGCGCAGGCTTTGAGGATGGCGCGGTCGAAGTCCTCATCGACCAGAAAATGGCTCAAGCCCCCCGAGGCGATGATGCCGATGCGCGCATCGCTCGCGTAGGCCTCGACCGCCTGGCGGATGGCCTGGCCGAGCTCATAGCAGCGCCGCGGCCGCGGCTGGTTCGGCGGGAAATAAGTGTTGAGGAACACCGGCACGATCGGAATCGGTTTTTGCTCGTCCATCAGCCGGCGGTGCACATAGGCCATGCCGTGGCCTTCGCCCTCGCCCTCGCGCATGCGCTTGGACGACGCCGGATCGAAACCGTGGTCCATCAGCCAGTCGATCAGGTGCAGCGCCAGCTTGGCATCGACCGGATAGGCGCGCGGCTTGTTCTCCTCGAAAAAACCCTGCCGGTTCTTCACGTACCATTCCGGGTAGCGCTGGCGGTATAGCTCGTGCTGCTCGTTGCTGTTGAGGATGGTGTCGCCGTAATAGATCGCGAAAGTGGGGCGCGCGTCTTCGAGATAAGCCTCGTCCTGGTCGTCGCTCATGACGATGAGTGCATCGAGCCCGGCACCGTTGAGCGTCTTGCTCAAACGCGCCATGGCGGCGCGCACCTTGTTCTGCCGCGCTACCAGCTCGGCCGGCGCGACCATCTCGGCCATCTTCGGATCGGCCTTTTCCAGAAGTTCCGCATAGGTGGTAGGCCGGCCCTCCTTGTCGCGGTGCTTGATCTTCTGGTCGGTCTCCTGGAAGCGCGGCAGCGTCTCGTCCGAGGCGAGCAGCATCGGCGTGTGCGAGCTTCCGGCGCCGAGCACGATTTTGGCCATCTTAAACCTCTCGCGGGATCAGCCGAGCCCCATCGCAGCCGATGCTACCACAGCGCCGCCGCCGCGACAGGTGAGGCGACCGGTCGCTGGACCCGGTCGCTGGACAATGGCGGGGCGTAATGTTGGGATGCGCCGCAGCGGCGCCCGGGCTCGCCGAATTCGGGGACGGGAAATGGCGGCGCCAGCGCTCGGGGCAACATGCTGACAATCCTGTTCGACGGAATTGCCTACGGCATGTTGTTGTTTGTCTTGGCGTGCGGCCTGTCGGTCACGCTCGGGCTGATGAATTTCATCAATCTCGCCCACGGCGCCTTCGCCATGGCCGGCGGCTATTGCACCGTGATCGTCGTCAACCGCTTCGGCGTGCCGTTCGCGCTTGGCCTGCCGATCGCTTTCCTGGTGACGGCGCTTATCGGCGGCCTCTTCGAGCGCACACTCTATGTTCACGTCTATGCCAAACCCCATCTAGACCAGGTGCTGTTCACAATCGGGCTGGTGTTCATGTCGGTCGCGGCCACCGACTACGTGATGGGCTCGTCGCAGCAATTCGTGCAGATCCCGGAAGCACTGCAGGGCCAGTTCAACGTGTTTGGCATCGGCATGGGCAAATACCGCCTCCTCATCATCGTGGTGTGCGGGCTGCTGACGGTCGCGCTGCAGCTCATTCTGACCAAGACGCGGTTCGGCAGCCGCCTTCGCGCAGCAGTCGACGACCAGCGCGTGGCGCGCGGGCTCGGCATCAATGTCGGCGCGGTTTTCGCCGTCACCTTCGCGTTTGGCTCCGGGCTCGCCGGGCTGGGCGGGGCGCTCGGTGCCGAAATTCTCGGCCTCGATCCGACCTTCCCGCTGAAATACATGATCTACTTTCTGATCGTGGTCACGGTCGGCGGCACCTCGAGCATCACCGGACCGTTTCTCGCCTCCATTCTGCTCGGCATCGGCGACGTCGCCGGCAAATATTACGTGCCGAAACTAGGCGCCTTCGTCATCTACGCCATCATGATCGCGGTGCTGCTGTGGCGGCCGCAGGGCCTGTTCGCCCGCAGCGCGGCACGGTGAGCGCGATGATGCCGCTCGCCGACGACGTCTCCGCTTATCTCAAGCAGCGCGCCCGCTGGTCGCCGCTCGAGATCGCGTTCTGGATTTTCGCCTTCGCCACCATCTGGCTGTTTCCCGGCAAATATCTGATCATGAAGGATACGGCGATCCTGGCGCTGTTCGCGCTGTCGCTCGACCTCATTCTCGGCTATGCCGGCATCCTGTCGCTGGGGCAGGCGGCGTTTTTCGGCATTGCCGGATATTTTTCCGGCCTCATCGCCAAATATGGCATCATCAACGAGCCGGTCATCGCGTTGATTCTCGGCGGCTTGGTCGCGGCCGCGCTCGGCTTTGTCACGAGCTTTCTCGTTTTGCGCGGCTCCGACCTCACCCGGCTCATGGTGACGCTCGGCGTCTCGCTGATGCTGGGCGAAGTCGCCAACCGCTATTCCGATCTCACCGGCGGCGCCGACGGGCTGCAAGGCGTCACCGTCGAGCCGATCCTCGGCCTGTTCCGTTTCGATCTCTACGGCCACAACGGCTATGTCTATTGCCTGATCGTGATGTTCGTCTGCTTCGTCATCGCGCGCCGCATCGTCTATTCGCCGTTCGGCCTGTCGCTGCGCGCGGTCAAAGGCAATTCGTTGCGCGCGGCGGCGATCGGCATTCCGGTGAAATGGCGGCTGGTCGCGATTTATACGATCTCGGCGGGTTTCGCCGGCATCGCCGGCGCGCTGCTCACCCAGACCACCGCGTTCTGCTCGCTCGACGTGTTCTCGCTTGATCGCTCCGCCGATCTTCTTCTGGTGCTGATCATCGGCGGCACCGGCTATCTCTATGGCGGCCTGATCGGCGCGGTGATCTACCGATTCCTGCAGGACTGGATCTCGACGCTGACGCCGCAATATTGGCAGTTCTGGATCGGCCTCGTTCTGGTGGTGATCGTCCTGGTCGGCCGCGATCGGATCGGCGCCGGCAACGAGGCGGTGCGCAACACGATCTATCGTCTCTGCACGCGGCTGATGCCGCGGCCGGCCGCGCTCCGCGGCGCCGCGCCCGATGGGACCTGAGCCATGGCGATCCTGGAAACCATCGGCCTGGAAAAGCGCTTCGGCGGCATCGTCGCGGCGCATGACGTTTCGCTCGCCGTCGAGAAGGGCGCCCGCCACGCGCTGATCGGGCCGAATGGCGCCGGCAAGACCACGGTGATCAATCTGCTCACCGGCGTGCTCAAGCCGACCGCCGGCCGCATCGTGCTCGACGGCCGCGACATCACCGCGCTCGATCCGCATCAGCGCGTCCGGCTCGGCATGGCGCGCACCTTTCAGATCAACCAGCTGTTCCTCGATCTGACGCCGCTCGAGACCATCGGGCTTGCGGTCTCCGAGCGCCTCGGCTCGGGTGGCGACTGGTGGCGGCTGGTCGGCAGCAAAGCCGCGGTGACCGACGAGATCGTCGAAATCGTCGAGCGCTTCCGCCTTGCCGACGTGATGCACGAGCGCACCGCGATCCTGCCCTACGGCAAGCAGCGGCTTCTCGAAATCGCGCTCGCCTTCGCTTGCCGGCCCCATGTGCTCCTCCTCGACGAGCCTGCCGCCGGCGTGCCCGAAGCAGAGCGTCACGAATTGCTCGCCACCATCGCCGCGCTGCCGGCCGAAGTCACCGTGCTGTTGATCGAGCACGACATGGATCTGGTGTTCTCGTTCGCCGACCGCATCTCGGTGCTGGTCAACGGCGCGCTGTTCGTTGACGGCGCGCCCGAAGAGGTTGCGCGCGATCCGCGCGTCAAGGCGGTCTATCTTGGCGAGGAAGCCGATGCGTGAGCTTTTGCGCATCGAAAATCTGTCGGCCGGCTACGGCGAAGCCGTGGTGCTGTCGAATGTCTCGCTCAACCTCGCCGAAGGCCAATCGCTGGCGCTGCTCGGTCGCAATGGCATGGGCAAGACCACGCTGGTCAATACCGTGGTCGGCGTCACGCGGTATTTCGGCGGCACTATCGTGCTCGACGGCGCCGATATCACAAAACTGCGCCCCGACCAGCGCGCCCATATCGGCATCGGCTGGGTGCCGCAGGAGCGCAACATCTTCAAATCGCTCACGGTGCACGAGAACCTCACCGCGGTGGCGCAGCCGGGGCCGTGGAGCACGACAAAAGTCTACGCGCTGTTTCCGCGGCTTATGGAGCGGCGCGGCAATCTCGGCAATCAGCTGTCCGGCGGCGAGCAGCAGATGCTCGCGGTGGCGCGCGCATTAGTGCTCAATCCGCGGGTCATGCTGCTCGACGAGCCGCTCGAAGGGCTGGCGCCGATCATCGTCGAGGAATTGCTGGCGGCGCTGCGCCGCGTCATCCGCGACGAAGGTATGTCGGCGATCCTGGTCGAGCAGAACGCGAAAAAAATCCTCGGCGTTACCGACAACGCCATCATCATCGAGCGCGGCTGCGTGGTTCACAGTGCTGATAGCGCGACACTGATCGCCGATCGCGCGGCGCTGGAGAAGCATCTTGGAGTGACCGATACCGGCCCGCGGCGGATCGGGCGGGCGCGACCGCCGAACTAAGACTGAGGACCGGCGCCCAGTTGCTAGCTAGCTCTGCGCAGGCACCGGGAAAAGACAATCGCTCAGGCCGCTATAGCGCGCTTCGCCGTCTCGCAGCCGCTCGTTATTGGCTTGCCGCAGCGCGGCGTCGGCCTCGCCGTACAGGAAGGCCAGGAAGGCGTAGCGCCGCCCTCGCGTGATCGGCGTCACCTGATGCAGCGCGCCGCATGAAAAAACAACCGCACCGCCGACCGGCGCGCGATAGACCTTGCGGCCAAATTCCGGAAACTGCAGGTCGCAGCCGTCATAGTCCTTATTGAGATTGATGGTGACGGCGAAGCGCCGATGCTCGGCGCCGGCATTGACGTTGTCGCGATGCCGGTAGAAATGGCCGCCGACGGCGCTGTCGTAACAAGCCACGATGTGGCGATCCATGCGGGTCGCGGCGAACTGGAAATACGCTTTTATAGCCGGCAGCAGGCGCCGGCGAAGCTGATCGCATACCGTCTCGCGCAGCTCGGGCGCCACCAGCAGCAGATCGTTGCGGCGCTTGAGCCGATAGTCGATCACCGTTTGGCTCTTGCCGGCGACATCGAACATGAAGCCGGAATCCTTGCCGCCCATCCGGTCATAGAGCTTGACCAAGAGCTCGCAGAACGCAAAGTCGAACACCCGCGGCACAATCAGGACCGGCGCATTCATCGGCACGCCGGCCGCGTCGTCGACGCGCGGCAAGCCGCGTAACATCTCATGCAGTCCGCCGAGATGGTCGTCCAGACGGTCCCACGCAATATTGGCAATGGCGCGCAACATCGGATCGAGCACGACGGTACGCGCCGTTTCGACTGCGCCATAGGATCGCGACAGCGCGCCATCGTAGTCGGCCAGGAACGAGACCGCCGGGTTGCCGCTGTCCGCAAGCGGCTCCTCGGGCGGTGTCGTCAGGATAACGTGCGCGGTGAGCCGGTCTTCGTCGAACAAATCGGTGTCACGCAGCAGCTCCGCGAGCTTCTGTCGTGCCTGAGCACCGTCAGCCGGACCGGGGAAGCAGAGCACGATCCAGCGGCCGGCGGCGACCTGCAGGTTGAAGCTGCCGCCCGTCACCGTGGCGGCACTGAACCACGGCACCGGGTCGCCTAAAGTAATCTGATGCTGCGGGGCGGTGCTGTTGAGCATGGTAGCTCCATGAGTGGAAGAGGCTTTTCCGTTTGCCGGCGCCGGAACGATTGCCGGCGCGGTTCGATCCGGCTTGGTCCGCACGAATATCGAATCGGCGGCGCAGGTCGCGTTCCTGCCGAAAAAGTCGGTAAACCGCGTGTCCACCAGATAGTCGCCGGGATGGCTGCCGAGAAACTGCCGGATCGCTTCGCGCTTGACGTCGCTGTCTTCGACCACGAGGTAATCGCCGGGCGCGAGAAAGCGGTGAAACTGCTGCAGAACTGCAGTCACGTTATGGTGCGCATCTTCGACGACGAGCCAGGGATGCGGTTCCGCGTGCAAAAGCTCGGCCGAGAACAGCCGTTCGGGCTCGGCGCAGTCGCCGCGGTAATAGCTGACGTGCGGATGGTCCATCCCGGCCTTGACCAGATCGACCGAATGGATGCGGGTTTCGACGCCGCAAAGCGCAAGACTATCGGCGAACCAGGCGGCGCTGGCCCCCGACCCGGAGCCGATCTCGAACACCGTGCGCGGGCGAAGCTCGGCGAGCAGCGCCGGGTACATGGCGAAATCGAAGACGTTCTTCATTAGCGGCATGCCGCGCCAGCGCATCAGCGAAGGTGCGCCCTGACAGGTCAGCAGCACATCGACCCCGAACTCGGTGCCGAAGCGCGGGTGATAATGAACGCCCGACTGCTCGCGTTGGCGGAATTCCACGAAACGTCCCTGCCGCCAGCGGTCGAGGAACAGACGCAGCCGCAGCAGGTCCCATGGCAGGCTCTGGTCCTGCGCGGGAGCGTGCAAGACATTGTCGCGGACGCTATCTTCCCACGAGCGGGCCGGATCGAAAGCCAGCAGGCGCTTGACGACGCGGGCAAACCAGCTGTCGAAGATGCTGTGCAGGCCGTTTTGCTCGCATTCGACCTTTGCGCGCATCGCGCTTGCGAATTCAAGCGCCGCATTCTTCAGCGCGTCCCCTGAGATCAAATCGGCGACGTCGCTCGCCAGCGCCGCCTTCGCCGCGAGCCCACGGGCATGCCGACCATGAGCGGTGTGCCCGCCCTTTGCGCTGTCGCAGATGAGGTCGGAGGCGATCACCAAAATTGCCTTCCCGGCGACTGCTCGGCAACTCGCGAACAGTCGGGAATTGCCCCCGATTACATCTAGAAAATCATGGTTAACAAATGGTTCTGCCGGCCGGACGCGGCCGCAATAACGGCCGCGAAGCCTTGCGATTGCGCTGCTATTTTGCAGCTTACTTCGCCGCTTCTTTGGCCTTGGCGACGATGTCGGCGGGTGTGGCGTAAATCTCCTTCACCAGCTTGTCGACCTCCTCGCCGGAGACCGGATTGACCTCGAGCTGGGTCTTGTCGGCTTCGGCGAGAAAATCCTTGTCCTGCATCGTCTCCATAAAGGCTTGGCGCAACACCGCGAGCCTGTCGGCCGGAAGGTTGGGCGGCGCCACATAGGGCCGTCCCATCACCTGGCGGGCGAAGATCATCTTGAGGATCGCGCGCTGCTCGTCGGTCTTGGCGAAATCGAGCACCGACGGCACGTCGGGCAGCTCGGGATGTTTGTTGAGCGAGAGCTGGACCAGCACGATCATCTTCTTCTCGTCGATCCAAGATTTGTGCGTCGACTTCACGCTCGACCACGACCAGCCGCAGCGGCCGCTGACCTCGCCGCGCTCCATCGCCAGCACCACGTCGTTGCCGCCGGGATAGCCTTCGACGATCTTGAAATGCGTGCCGAGCACGTTGTTGAGCACGCGCGGGAACTGATCGGTGTCGGCGCTGGTGCCGGTGCCGCCGACGGCAAGCTCCTTGGTGAACAAATCCTCGAATTTGGTGATGCCGGAATCCTTCAGCGCCACGCAGACGCTGACCTCGTTGTTGGCGCTGCCGAGCCAGTTGAATTTCTGCGCGTCGAATTGGTCGCCCTTGCCGATCAACAGCGGATCAAAGGCGATGCCGCGGCCGATGGTGCCGAAGGCCGAGCCGTCCTGCGGCGCCACGCGATAGAGCCAATTGGCGAGGCGGAGCGAGCCTGCGCCTTCCATGTTGCGCGGCACCAAGGTCGGATTGCCGGGAATATGCGCGCCCATGTGGCGGCCGATGACGCGGGCATAGAAGTCGTAGGCGCCGCCGGTCGAGTAGCCGATATATTCGTCGACATTGCGATTTTTGTAGAAATCGGCCGGGCTTTGTTGCGCGGTGGCGAAACCTGATGACGCGAACAGCAGCAGCGCTGCGGCAATGGCAATATGATTTTGCGAAAGTCTCATGATCCTCCTCGTAACGCACTCAAATGCGCGGGCGTTCCGCGTTGTTTGCGGCAAACGGTGCGGCAACGCAACATTCTTGTATGACTTGACGCATCGGCGCCTTTGGTGCGCGATGCCGGCCGTGGATAGGGGGAAGCCGCTCGATGCAGCCGGATATGATCGCGAGCGCCGTGCACGCGCTGCATCTCCTGCTTGAGCCGACGCGGCTGTTGCTGCTGTTTCTCGGCGTCTTGATCGGGCTTGCCATCGGCGTACTGCCAGGCTTGAGCGGCATCGTCGGCTTGGCGATGCTGATCCCGTTCACCTACAATCTCGATGAATACACCGCCTTTGCGCTCTTGCTCGGCATGGCGGCGGTGATCACGTCTTCGGATTTCATCACCGCGGTGTTGTTCGGCGTGCCTGGCCATGTCGGCGCCGCCGCGACCGTGATCGACGGCCACGCTATGGCGCGCAAGGGCGAAGCCGGGCGCGCTTTTGGCGCCGGTTTTGCCGCCTCGCTTGCCGGCGGTGTAGTCGGCGCCATCGTGCTCGCCATCAGCATTCCGATCTTGCGGCCGCTGATGCTGTCGATCGGCTCGCCCGAGCTTTTGGCCTTCACCCTGTTCGGCATGTCGATGGTGGCGACATTGTCCGGCCGCGCGCCGCTCAAGGGGCTGACCGCCGCCGGCCTCGGCCTGATGATCGCCATGGTCGGCTCGCGCTCGCAGACCGGCACGCTGCGCTGGACCTTCGGTTGGCTCTATCTGTGGGACGGCGTGCCGCTCATTCCGGCGACGCTCGGCATTTTCGCGCTGCCGGAGCTCTGCGAGCTTGCGGTGTCGCGCAAGCGCATCGCCGGCGACAACGCGCCGAACATCAATCTCTCCAGCCAATGGCAAGGCGTGCGCGACGTGGCCGAGAATTGGTGGCTGGTGCTGCGCTGTAGCGTGCTCGGCACCGGGCTCGGCGCCATTCCGGGCATCGGCTCCGCTGTGATCGATTGGATCGCCTACGGTTACGCCCAGCGTACCGAGAAGAACGCCGAGACCTTTGGCACCGGCGACGTGCGCGGCGTCATCGCGCCGGAAAGCTCCAACAACGCCAAGGAGGGCGGCCATCTGGTGCCGACCATCGCGTTCGGCGTGCCGGCCGGCGCGTCGATGGCGATCCTGCTCGGCGCCTTTCTGATGCACGGGCTGACGCCGGGGCCGGAGATGCTGACCAAGCATCTCGACCTCACCTACATGATCGTGTGGAGTCTCACGCTCGCGCACGTCATCGGCGCCGTTATTTGTCTAGCGTGCAGCCGCTATCTCGCGCAGATCTCGCGCATCCGGCCGGAAATCCTGCTGCCGATCATCATCGCGCTGGTGTTTGTCGCCGCCTTCGAGGGCGAGCACGATTGGGGCGATCTCTATGCCTTGGTGTTCTTCGGCGTCATCGGTTGGATCATGAAGCGGCTCGGCTGGCCGCGGCCGCCGATGGTGCTCGGCATCGTCGTCGGCGCGATCTTCGAGCGCTACCTTTTTATCTCGACCCAGCTTTACGGCTGGGGTTGGCTGTGGCGGCCGGCGGTGCTGGCGATCCTCGCTTGCGTGGTCTGGGCACTGTACCGGCCGCTGTCGCAGATCGCCGTGACCTTGATCGGCCAGTTGCGCGAGGTCGGCGGCCGCAAGCCGCGGTTCGGCGCCGCGCCGGCGTTTTCGCTCGCCGTCATCGTGCTCATCGTCGCCGCTATCGCCTCGTCGGCCGGCTGGCCGCACGACGCCAAGATCGTGCCGCTGACTGCCTGCGGCATGGCGCTGGTCGCCGCCGTGCTCAATCTCGTCAACGAGCTGTTCGGCCGCGAGCAGGCCCAAGTCGCTCATGCCGATGCCACCGTGGCGGTACGCGCAGCCGTCGAAGATATCGGCATAGCACCCGACCTGCTGCGCCGCCGCGCGACCCTCTTTTTTGTCTGGATGGCGCTGTTCATCGGCGCCGTGGTGCTGATCGGCTTCATTCCGGCGATCGCCGTATTCGTGTTCGCCTATATGGCGCTCGGCTTCGGCGAGCCGCCGCTGCCCTCGCTGGGCTACGCCGCCGCCACCACGCTGCTGTGCTGGGTGGTGTTTCACTGGGCGCTCGGCGTCGCCTGGCCGCAATCGCTGCTCGGCGATCTGTTTCCCGAGTTGCGCGCCTATACCGGATTGATCTGAGTTGCCGGCATGGCGCGGCGCCTTGCTCCGCAGCCATGACATTGCACCCATGACCGAAATCCCTTAAACGACCGGCACGAAGCGCCAACGCGTTTTCCGCTGTGAGCATGGAGGGCGGCCTGCTTGCGGGCGGAGCGCGGCGAAGAAATAAAGGAGCGCGCCATGACGGGAATGCTGGAACACGAAATGCCCGGGCTCGGCCATAACAAGCCGTCCGAGGAAGACGCCGACGAGATCAAGCACGGCAAATGGGAGCGCTGGTCGAAGAAGCGCACCTTCGTCCGCGCCCTCGAAGGCACCTACAGCCATCTCTACAAGAAGCTGCTCGAAGAGCCGCGGGTCTATTCCTCCAAGGACCATCCGTGGAAGGGCGGGCCGGCGATGTACGGCAAGCACATCATCTCGCCGCAAGCGGTCAGCGTCGTGCAGTCGATCGAATCGCATATCGAGTGCTACGCGCCGCTCAATGCCGGCCAGAAGCACGGCCATCTCAACAGCGCGGTGTTCTACGTGCTCAAGGGCCACGGCCATGACGTGCACGACGGCCGCTACATGAAATGGGAAGCCGGCGACGTGATGCTGGTCGAGAACGGCTGCGTGCACCAGCACTTCAACGACGACGAGAAGGAATCCTGCATCCTGTTGGTGTTCAAGGCCAAGCCGCTGTTCCTGTTCATGCATCTCCTGTTCCAGAAGATGGTGGAATGGCCGACCGACAAGCTGCCGCCCGGCGTCAAGGAATTCCATCCGCCGACGGAAATTTGAGCGCCGAGGGCATCATGACATTGTTCGAAGACAAACAGGCCGCGCTGTCCGGAGACAACACCAGCGCATTCCTCGCCGAGGCGATGGTCGAGTCGGAAAAATTCCGCGCCGATTACGCCACGCTGCCGAACGTCATCAAGGCCAAGGACATGCCGTGGGAGCGCTCGCCCGACGGCCTGATCAAGCACCTTGTGAACCAGAAGATGCACACGCGCGAGTGCTGCATCGAAGCCTATATGCAGTTCCTGAAAGATGGCGAGCGCTCCGGCAAGCACCGTCACATGTGGGAAGAGTTGTTCTTTGTCGTCGAGGGCTCCGGCTACGACCTGCATTGGGACCTGAAATGGGACTGCCTCGAAGCCTTCGACTGGCAATGGGCCGAGGCGCCGAAGAAATTCGAATGGACGGTCGGCGACTACGTCTACATCCCGCCCTTCACCATGCACCAGCACTTCGCCAATGCCGGCCAGGAATGCCGCATCATCGTCATGTCGAACCGCATCGTCAAAGACATGGGCTTTGACTGGTACGACCAGGTCGAGCGCGCGCCGGGGTTTTGACCGCGCCAGCACGCGGCTGCGTCAATTCATGAGGGTGATCACCACCTTGATTGGCTTGCCGTCACGCACCAAGGCGACGCCGGCCCTGCCGGCAAGATACTTCCAGGACTCGGCGGGACTGCTGAAGGTCCAGAGCTCATCGCCCGGCTGCATTTCGGCTTTCAGTGCTTCCCATTGGCTGTTGCGGAAGCCGAACGGCTTGGCGACTTCCGGCGTGCCCTGCACCCGTTCGTCGTTGAGGCCGGGGTGCGTCGCTTCGGCCTCGGCGACGCTGATCTTCTTGTCGAGCCACTCTTTCGGAATCGGCGGCGCATCGTCGGCGGCGTGCGCTGGTACGCCGACCCCGAGCAAAGACGCACACAGCAAAGCCGCGGTGAAAAACATGACGTAGCTCCGCATGTTGGTTCGCGGCGCTACTGTAAGGTGATGTTGGCCTCTTTTATGACGCGACCCCACAATTGGGTCTCGTCGCCGATGAATTTCACCGCGTCACCGGTGGTGCCGCCCATCGGCTCGAGGCGGAGCGCCTGAATTTTTGCGATGATCTCGGGCTTTTGCAAAATCTCCGCGACGTCGCGATTGATCTTGTCGGCGAGCGGCGCGGGTAGTCCGGGTGGCCCAGCGATGGCGAACCAGGTGATCGAGCGGAAGCCGGGAATGCCCTGTTCGGCGACGGTGGGGATTTCCGGCACATCCTTGGAGCGTTCGGCGCTGGCGACGCCAAGGAGCTTCAACTTGCCGGCGCGGTAGAGCGGCACAGACGTGGTGAGCGTGTCGAAGAACATGTCGACATTGCCGGACATGACATCAGTGAGCGCCGGCTGCGCGCCGTGATAGGGCACGTGCACCATCTTGATGCCGCCAAGCACTTCAAGCTCGCTGCCCGACAGATGCGCGGTCGAGCCGACGCCCTGCGAGGCGAAGGTGAGCTTGCCCGGATTGGCCTTGCCGTAGGCGATCAGCTCCTCGACCGATTTGGCCGGGAAATCCGGGCGCACCGCCAGCACGTTGGCAATCTTGGCCAATAGCGCGATCGGCACGAACTTGGTCGGGTCGTATTTGAGGTTGTGATACAGCAACTGCTGGATCGCCAGCGGCGACGGCGGGCATAGCAATAGCGTGTAGCCGTCGGCATCGGCCCGCGCCACGTATTCGGAGCCGATATTCATCGCCGCGCCCGGCATATTCTCGACGATGACCGGCTTGCCCCATTTCTGGCTGAGCTGATCGGCAATCAGCCGCGCCAGGATATCGGTGGTCGATCCCGGCGCCACCGGAAGGACGATCTTCACGACACGCGTCGGGTAGGGCTCCTGGGCGCGGCCTGCGGTGGTCGCGAGCACCGCGAAAAACAGGGCCAGAACGAAGTCACGTAGTCTCGGCATGTCGATCCTCGGATTTACGCATTTGCGCAAATGGCGCCGGCGACTATAGAAAAACCTCGGAGTGCGAGCCAAGGCCCGGCGGCACTCGCGTCCCGCGGCGTATTGCCCGGGCAAGTCGAGGGAAAAGCGTCCAAGCGATGACGACAAGGAAATATCGATTGGGCGTCGACGTCGGCGGCACCCATACCGACCTGGTGCTACTCGACGTCGCCGACGGCTCGCTCGCCGTGGAGAAGGTGGCGACGACGCCGAAAAATCCCGCGCTCGGCATTATGCGCGGCATCGGCAACTTTGCCGCGCGCGGCGTCGATCTGTCCGGCATCGAATTTTTTTCCCACGGCACCACCATCACCACCAACGCGCTGCTCGAAATGCGCGGCGCCAAAGTGGGCCTCCTCATCAATCGCGGCTTTCGCGCCATTCAGGAGACGCAAGGCCAGGCGCGCGACGGCAACGTGTTCGATTATTTTTTCCAAAAACCGCCACCGATCGCGCCGCAGAGTCTCACGCGCGAGATCGGCGGCCGCATCGATTACACCGGCGCCGTGCTCGAGCCGCTCGACGAGGATGCGGTGCGGCGTGCGGCGGCGGAGCTGAAAGCGGCCGGCGTCGTTTCGATCGCGGTATGCTACCTGTTCGCCTTCATGAATCCTGCGCACGAAGAGCGCACCGGCGCGCTGATCCGCGAGATTTTCCCCGAGGCGCATATTTCGTTGTCGTCGGAAGTGCTGTCGCGGGTGCGCGAATGGCCGCGCATGTCGGCGACGCTGCTCAATGCCTATCTGGCGCCGGTGCTGGTCACCTATATCGCCGACCTGGAAACGCGCCTCAACGCGTCCGGCGTGACCACGCAGCAACGCTTCCTGATGCAATCGAACGGCGGCGTGATGCCGTTTGCGGCGGCGGTGACCGGCCACAAGACCGTCCACAGTCTATTGTCCGGGCCGGCGGCGGGTGCGCGGGCCAGCGCCTATCTGCCGCGCGAAGACGGCGGCGCGGGCGGGCGCGGCATCGTCACCCTCGACATGGGCGGCACCAGTTGCGACATCGCCTTCATCGAAGGCGGCGCGCCGCTCGAAGTCACCGAAGGCACCGTGGCGCGGCGGCAGCTCGACGTCCCGGCGCTCGATTTGACGACGATCTCGGCCGGCGGCGGCTCGATCGTGTGGATCGACCGCGCCGGCTTCTTGACAGTCGGCCCGCAAAGCGCCGGCGCCGATCCGGGGCCGGTGTGCTACGGCCGCGGCGGCGATAACCCGACCGTGACCGATGCCGATGTCGTCTGCGGCTTGCTCAATCCGGATTATTTTTTGGGCGGCACGCAAAAGCTCGATGCGGCGGCGGCGCACGCCGCGCTCGAGAACAAAATCGCCACGCCGATGAAAATGACATTGGCCGAAGCGGCGGCCGGCATCCGCCGCATCGTCGACATGCGCATGGCCGACGAGGTGCGGGTGTTCGCGGCGCGGCGCGGCGTGGATTTGAGCGAATTTGCGCTTTTGCCGTTCGGCGGCGCCGGTGCGGTGCACGCCGCCGCGGTCGCCGAAGAGCTCGGCATGCGCCGCATCGTCGTGCCGGCCCGGCCCGGCGCGTTCTCAGCGCTCGGGCTGCTCTGCACCGACGTGCTGCACGATTACATCCGCTCCGAGCTTGGCGCGCTCGACCGGCTCGATCCGGCGCACGCCGAGCAATTGTTCCGCGACATCGAGGCCAAGGCGGCGAGCGAGCTGGCCGAAGAAGGCCTCGATCCGAGCGCGGCCGTGTTCGAGCGCGATCTCGACATGCGCTATGCCGGGCAGGGCTATGAGTTGCGCGTGCCTTTGAGCGGGCTTTGGCACAACGCGCTTGACGGCGAGGCGCTGAAGGCGGCGCGCCAGCGCTTCGACGCGGTGCATGCCAAAATTCACGGCCACGCCGCTAAGGAAAAGAGCGTCGAAGTCGTCAGCTATCGGCTGCGCGTGCGCGTCGCCGTGCCGAAATACGTACCGCAAGCCTTGCCGACTGGTGCTGCGTCAGCGCCGCAGCCGGCTTCGATCAAGGGCACGCGGCGCGTGTCGTTCGGTGCCGGCAAGGCGCTCGACGCGACCATTTATGATCGCGACAAGCTGTCGGTCGGCGTCACTTTCACCGGCCCGGCAATCGTCGAGCAGTTCGATGCCACGACGGTCGTGCCGCCCGGCTGGCACGCTTCCGTCGATCGCTACGGCAACCTGATCCTCGAACGCAAAGATTGAGCGCCATGGTCGACGCCATTACCACACAAGTCGTGCGCAACCGCATCGGCAGCCTGATGCAGGAGATGCACTATCATTTCTACCGCTCCGGCTATTCGACCATCATCCGCGAGTCGCGCGATTTCTCCTGCGTGATCCTCGACCGCCACGGCGGATTGATCGTGGCGCCGCCGATGTTCTTTCACGCGCCGGTTTATCGGCATCTGGTGGCGAAGATATTCGCGCTGCACGGCGACGATATCGCCGACGGGGACATGTTCGTCTGCAATCATCCCTATGAGGGCGGGTTGCCGCATGTTTCCGACATGGCTTTCGTCGCGCCGATCATCTCGGGTACGACGCTGGTCGGCTTCGCCGGATCGATCGCCCACAAGGCCGACGTCGGCGGCACCAATCCCGGCTCGACCTCGGCGAACGCAACAGAGATCTTCCAGGAAGGCCTGCTGCTGCCGCCGGTGAAAATCTATGCGCGCGGCGTCTACAACGACGATCTCGAGCGTCTGATCCTCGCCAACAGCCGGCAGCCGGAGCTGGTGCGCGGCGACATGCATGCGCAGATGGCGGCGACGCAGATGGGTGCCACGCGCATCTTGGAGACCTGCGAGCGGTTCGGCGCCACGGCGATCATGGACGCATTCGCGGCGCTGCTCGCCGGCGCTGCCGCCGAGCTGCGCGCCGCGATCAAGGCTCTGCCCGACGGCGAGGCGTCCGCCGAAGGCTTCATGGACAATGACGGCGTCGAGCTCGACCGTCCGGTGCGCTTCGCCTGCACCGTGCGCGTGCAGAACGGCGACATCACCTTCGATTTCACCAAGAGCGACCGCCAGGCCAAGGGGCCGATCAATTTGCGGCCGTCGATGATCGAGGCCTGCGTGTTCTATTCGCTGATCGGCGCGCTCGATCCGAAACTGGCATTCAACGACGGCATGCGCGATGTGGTGCAGTTCGTCTACGCGCCCAACACCGTCACCAATGCCAGCGCGCCGGCGCCGGTCAGCTCCTATCAGGCGGCGAACCAGAAGCTCACCGACGTGATCCTCGAAGCACTGGCGCCGTTCCGCCCCGAGCGCGCGCTCGCCAATAGCGGCTCGAGCGGCGCCATGCTGATCTCCTGGAAGGACGGCGGCCGGCCGGGCCAGCCGTCGCTGCAATATGAAATCCTCGGCTCGGCCTATGGCGGCGGCAACGGCAATGACGGTGCCTCGGCGGTCGCCACTCACACCAGCAATTTGCACATCACGCCGATCGAGATTCTCGAAACCGAATTTCCCTGCCGCATTGTCGAATTCGACATGGTGCAGGATTCCTGCGGCGCCGGCGAATTCCGCGGCGGGCTGGCGTTCCGGCGCATCTACGAATTGCTGCAGGACGCCAGCGTGGTGCGCCGCTATGACCGGGCGAGATTTCCGCCGAACGGCGTCGCCGGCGGCAAGCCCGGCAGCCGCAGTCGCTTTGTCATTCATTTGGGTGCCGACGGCGAGCGCGAAACGCCGGCCTCCGGCCGCTACGAATTGCGCGCCGGCGAGCGCTTCCTGTTGCAAAGCGCCGGCGGCGGCGGCTACGGCGATGCGAAAAAACGCGACCGCGCGGCGCTTAAGCGCGATATCGCGGAGGGCTACGTCTCGGCCGCTTCGGCCGAGCGCGACTACGGCAGCAAGGATTGATCGTCATGGCGGATGGCAAGAAAGAACGGGTTGGCATCGTCGGTGCCGGGCGCATGGGATTGTCCATGCTCAAGCACTTGGTCAAGAAAGGCTACGCGGTCACGGTCTGCGACATCGGCGAGAAGCAGCGCGAGGCTGCGCGCGCCGTTGGCGCGTCAATCGCCGCGACTCCGGCGGAGGTCGGCAAGGCGAGCGATATCGTCATCTTGGGCGTCGGCTACGACGACGAGGTCAACGACGTCGTGTTCGGCAACAACGGCTTGCTGGAGACCATGGCGCCCGGCTCGATCATCGCCGTGTCGTCGACGGCGAAGCCCGACACCGTCAAAGCCGTCGCCACGCGCGTTGCCGAAAAGGGCATCGAGGTGCTCGACGCGCCGATCTGCCGCGGCCGGTTCGCCGCCGACGAAGGCACGCTGTTGGCGCTGGTTGGCGGCAAGCCTGAAGTGGTCGGCCGCGCCCGGCCGGTCTACGGCACATTTGCGTCCGACATCGTGCATCTCGGCGACGTCGGCCACGGCCAGGTCGGCAAGACCATGAACAATCTTTTGCTCTGGGTGAACGCGGTCGGACTTCTGGAAGCCGGAAAACTCGCCGAGACCACCGGCATCGATCTCGTCAAATTGCGCGAGGCGCTGCTGATGAGCTCCGGCGCCTCCGACGCGCTCAAGGAATGGGACATGATCTCGTTCACCTGGGCGCTCAAGGACATGCAGATTGTCGCCGACATGACCGACAAAGCCGGCCTGTCGCTGCCGATCACCGGCGCGATCAAGGAACTGGTCAAAGAGGCGCGCCGCATCAAGGCGAGCAATCCGCCGAACGGGACCGGCAAAGGGCCGGTGAAGTACGGGTAAAGCGCTAAGACAAATCCATCGCCGAGACGCCGCCGTCGACGAACAAGTTGGCGCCCCAGACGAACGACGAATCGTCGGTCACCAGGAACAGCACGGCCTTCGCCGCTTCCGCCGGTTCGCCCGGGCGCTTTGCCATGTTCGGCACCGGGCGCGACGCATCGAACTCGTCCTTGCCGACCGGCGAGCCGATCTTGTTCGGCACGATGGCGTTGACCCGGATCTTGTGCGGGGCGAGTTGCGCCGCCATGGCGCGCGTCAAGTTGGCGACGCCACCCTTGGCGGCCGAATAGGCGATGGCGCGGCTGCGGCCCGTAAAACCCGAGGTCGAGCCGATATTGACGATGCGGCCGCCGCCTTGCGCCGCCATCTGCTGGCCGACATGCTTGCCCATCAGGAACTGACTCTTCAACGTCACCGCCAGCACGCGGTCCCATTCCTCTTCGGTGATGTCGAAGATGTGCTTGTTGTCGGAGATGGCGACATTATTGACGAGAATATCGATGCGGCCGTAGCGGGCGACGACGTCCTTGACCAATGCCGCGACGTCAGCGCCCTTGGAGACATCGGCCATGAACAGCGTCGCGTTGCCGCCCGCGGCCTTGATGGCGCCCGCGACGCGCTCGCCGCGCGACTTGTCGAGATCGACGATGGCGACCTTGGCGCCTTCGGCGGCGAACAGTTTGGCGATTTCCTCGCCGATATTGCGTCCGGCGCCGGTTACGATCGCCACCTGATCCTTGAGCTTCATTACTGTGTTCCTTCCCGACCTTCAATTCTGCGGTAAACGCTTGACGTTATTGCATAAATAAGATGCCCGCGCTATCGCGTCGCCAACCCGCCCGGCGCCGTCTAAACTAAACCGAATGAGCCGGCGCGGGCCGGGCGGAAGGCAGACGGCGGGAGGCCCATGTTTACGTCCTTGATGTCGACGCGTCGGTTTGCGCCGCTGTTCCTGTGCCAGTTCTTCGCCGCGTTCGGCGACAACTTCCTCAAGACCGCGCTCGGATTTCTCATTGTGTATCAGCTGTCCGGCGCCGATTCGCCGGCACTGGTTCAACTCGCCGCCGCGATTTTCATCGCGCCGTACTTTTTCCTCTCCGGCCTCGGCGGCGAATTTGCCGATCGCTTCGACAAAGCATGGGTCGCGCAGCGGATAAAATTCGTCGAGATAGGCGTTGCAGTATTGGCTGTCGCCGGCTTTGCCTTTCATTCGCTGAGCCTGCTTTTCGTTGCGCTGTTCCTATTCGGGGTGCTGGGTTCGCTGTTCGGGCCGGTCAAATACGGCATCCTGCCGGACCTTCTCGCCCGCGAGGAATTGGCGGCCGGCAATGCGCTCGTCGAGGGCGGTACTTTCCTTGCGATCCTGCTTGGCACGATTGCGGCCGGCGTTGCCGCCAAGGGCAGCAGCAATCCGATCCATTTCGCCTGGCTGATGATCTTGACCGCGTTCGTGAGCTGGCTATCGGCCACTTACATCCCGCGTACGGGCGAGGGCGCGCCCGAGCTCAAGATCAATCACAACATCTTCGTATCCACCGGCTCCCTGATCAAACAATTGCGCGCCGATCCGCGGCTGTGGTGGGGCGGGCTGGTCACGAGCTGGTTTTGGCTGGTGGGCGTGGTTGTCATGTCGTTGCTGCTGCCGCTGGTGCAATCCGACCTTGGCGGCACCGAGGCGGTGGTCACGGTGTTTCTGACGATTTTTTCGATTGCGGTGGCCCTCGGTTCCGGTCTCGCTGCGTGGCTCGCGGCCGGGCGCATCATTATTTTGCCGACGCTGATCGGCGCCGTGCTGCTCGGCTTATTCGCGGTTGATCTCGGTTGGACGAGCCACGTCTTCGTGCATGGGGCGGCCCCGCTGGGGATCGCCGGCTTCTTCGCAACGCCGGGCGGCATTCACATCGGCATCGATCTCGCCGGCCTTGCCATCGCCGGGGGGTTGTTCGTGGTGCCGACTTTCGCCGCGGTACAGGCATGGGCCGGCGCTGATCGCCGCGCTCGTGTCGTGGCGGGCGTCAACGTGCTCAATGCGGCCTTCATGGTCGGCGGCTCCGTGGTGTTCGCCGCGCTGCAGAAAGGTGCGGGGCTGAGCGTGCCGATGAGTTTCGTGCTGCTCGGCGTCGCCAGCCTGGTCGTCGCCATCATCATCGGCCGCACCATGCCGGCGAGCTGGATGAACGATTTCCTCTCCATGGTGTTCCGCGCCTTCTTCCGGCTCGAGGTCAAAGGCCTGGAGAACTTCGACAAGGCCGGTCCCAGAACCATCATCGCGCTCAATCACGTCAGCTTCCTCGATCCGCCGCTGGCGACGGCGGTACTGCCCAAGCGGCCGGTCTTCGCCGTCGACGTGGGGATATCGCAGCGCTGGTGGATCCAGCCGGTGCTCAAAGTCATGCGCACCATGGCGCTCGATCCGCTCAAGCCGTTTTCGGTGCGCGACATCATCAATGCGGTGCGCGACGGCGACACGCTGGTGATCTTCCCGGAAGGCCGCATCACCGTCACCGGCAGCCTGATGAAGGTCTATGACGGCGCCGGCATGATCGCCGACAAGTCGGACGCCATGGTGGTGCCGGTGCGCATCGAGGGGCCGGAGGCGACGATCTTCAGCCGGCTCAAGCGCTCGCAAGTGCGGCGCCGCTGGTTCCCGAAGATCACCGTCACAATCCTTGAACCGGTCAAGCTTAATGTCGATCTCGATCTCAAGGGCCGCAAGCGGCGGCAGGCCGCGGGCGCCGCGCTTTATACGATCATGTCGGACCTGATCTTCCGGACCACCTCGACCGACCGCACCGTGGTCGAAGCGCTGATCGACGCGGCGAAAATCCATGGCCCGAACTGGCTGGCGATCGAGGATCCGGTCAGCGGCCAGATGAGCTATAAGCGGCTGTTGCAGGCCGCCGCGGTGCTCGGCAGGAAGCTGATGCCGCTGGCGCTCGAAGGCCGCTCGCTCGGCGTCATGTTGCCGACGTCGAACGGCGGTGTCGTCACCTTGTTCGCGGTGATGTCGGCCGGGCGTGTGCCGGCCATGATCAATTTCACCGCCGGCGCCGCCAATATTCTCGCCGCCTGCCGGGCTGCCGACCTCGACACCATCCTCACCTCGCGCGCTTTCGTCGAAAAGGGCAGGCTCGACCATGTCGTCGGGGAACTCAGCAAACAAGTGCGCATCGTCTACCTGGAAGACATTCGTCCGACAATCACCTTCCTCGACAAGCTGCGCGGCGCGTTGCATTGGAAGGAGCCGCTGGTTGCGCGCAAGCCCGACGATTGGGCGGCGATCCTGTTCACCTCCGGCTCGGAAGGCACGCCCAAGGGCGTCGTGCTGTCCCATCGCAACATGCTGGCCAACGTGGCGCAGGCCGCGGCCCGCATCGATTTCGGCCGCGAAGACAAATTGTTCAACGTGCTGCCGATATTCCATTCATTCGGCCTGACGGCAGGCACGGTGCTGCCGCTCGTCTCCGGCGTCTCGACCTATCTTTATCCATCGCCGCTGCATTACCGCACCGTGCCGGAGTTGGTCTACGGCGTTTGCGCCACCGTGCTGTTCGGCACCGACACCTTCCTCAACGGCTATGCGCGCTCCGCCAATCCTTACGACTTCCGCTCGCTGCGCTACGTGCTGGCCGGCGCCGAGCCGGTCAAGGAAGCGACGCGGCAGATTTATCTGGAGAAATTCGGCCTGCGCATTCTCGAAGGCTATGGCGTCACCGAGACCGCGCCGGTGATGGCGCTCAACACGCCGATGTTCAACAAGTTCGGTACCGTCGGCCGCCTGCTGCCCGGCATGACGGCGAAACTCGAAAAGGTCGAGGGCGTCGACGATGGCGGGCGGCTCTATGTCAAGGGACCGAACGTGATGCTCGGCTATGTGCGCGCCGACAAACCGGGCGTACTCGAGCCGCCGCCGGAGGGCTGGCACGATACCGGCGACATCGTCACCATCGACGAGCAAGGCTTCATCGCCATCAAGGGCCGCGCCAAGCGCTTCGCCAAGGTCGGCGGCGAGATGGTGTCGCTGGCCGCGGTTGAGATGCTGGCGGGCGACCTGTGGCCGGACAATTTGACGGCAGTCGCGGCGTTACCCGATCCGCGCAAGGGCGAGCGGCTCGTCATGGTCACCGACAAGCACGGCGCGACGCGCTCGGATTTCATCGCCTATGCGCGAACGAGGCACGCTTCCGAACTGATGTTCCCGTCCGAGATCGTCGTGCTCGACAAGCTGCCGCTGCTCGGCTCCGGCAAGGTCGACCAGTTGGCGGTGCAGAAATTCGTCCGCGAACAGGCGGCGGCAAAGGCGGCTGCGGCAGAGTGAGTTATCCGCCGCCGCGCATCGCCAGCACCCGATCGACCATGGCGCCGGCCTCGCCGAGATAATTCGCCGGATCACACAGTTTGGCCAGCGAAGCGCGGTCGAGGTGCTTGGTGATTTCCGCGTTTTCGGCGAGCAGATCGACGAGCGGCCGGCCGGTGGCGACCACCTTGCGGCAGATGTCGTAGACGAGGTCGTGGGCATATTGGCGGCCGAGATAGGGGCCGAGCCCCATCATCACCGCTTCCGAAACGATCAGCCCTTTGGTCAGGTCGAGATTGGCGCGCATCTTTTTCTCGTCGACCTGTAGCCCGGTGAGCACGAACAGCGTCTGCGCCAACGCGCCGGCGCTGAGACAGAAAATCTCCGGCAGCACGATCCACTCGATCTCCCACGGGCCGGTGGCGCGCTCGTGGTCCTCGACCATGGCGTCGAGCAGCGCCGCGGTCTGCTGGCGCACCACGGAGGTCAGCGCGGTGATGTAGACCGACGAGATCGGATTGCGCTTTTGCGGCATGGTCGACGACGAGCCGCGGCCTTCGTGGAACGGCTCGTAAACCTCCTCCACCTCGGTCTGCATCATCAGCTTGAGGTCGAAGGCGATCTTGCCGCAGCTGCCGGTGACGAGGCCGAGGAAGCAGCCGACCTCGGCGATGGTGTCGCGCACCGTGTGCCAGGCGATCGCCGGCTGGCCCAGCTTGAGCTCCTTCATCAATTCGACTTGGGTCTCGAGGCCGCGGCCGGCGAGCGAAGACAGCGTGCCGGCGGCGCCGCCGAACTCGCCGACCAGCACGCGCGCGCGCAGCTCCTTCAGGCGCTGCTTGTGGCGCTCGAAGGCGGAGAGCACGGTCGCCATTTTGTAGCCGAAGGTGATCGGCACCGCCTGCTGCAGGTTGCTGCGCCCGGCCATCGGCGTGTCGCGGTATTTGCGCGCCAGCCCGGCGAGCGCATCGCAAATTCCGTTCAAGTCGGCCTCGACCAAATTAAGCCCTTCGCGGATCTGCATCACAGTTGCGCTGTCGGTGATGTCCTGGGTCGTTGCCCCCCAATGGCACCATTCGCCCAAGCCGTCGCGGCACAGCGCCACGAGCTGCTGCACCACCGGCAACACCGGATAGCCGATGCGCTCGGTCTGGGTTTTGAGTTTGGCAAAATCGATCTCGGCGACGTTGCAGTACTTGACGATTTCTTCCGCCGCCTCGTTCGGGATGATGCCGAGCCGCGCCTGCGCCCGCGCCAGCGCCGCCTCGAAATCGAGATATTTCTGCACGCGGTTGCCGTCGGAAAACACCCGCCGCATCGCCTCGGTCGAGAAGATGTCGCGGAATACGGCGGAATCGATCAGTGACGTGGGCATGGGCGCAATTCTCCTGGTAGCGTGGCATCATCCGGCTGCGGGGATGCCACGCCTCTTCGGGGCAATGACAGGAGTAATAGGTGCCGGTCAAGCCAGACAGTCTTGCGCTGCCGCCGCGTTTGCAGGCCGTTGTCGACGCCGAATATCCGCGCTTTTCCGATGCGGAAATGACGCGGCGCCGGCGCGCGATCGAGGATTTGCTCGGCGAGGCCGGCCTCGACCATCTGGTATTCTGCGGCGCCAACCGTTTCGGCTCCGCGGTGCAATGGCTGACCGGCTGGCCGGTGACCACCGAAGCCGTCGGCGTGCTCACCCCCGGCGAACCCGACGTGATGTTCGTGCAGCACGTCAATCACGCGCCGATGGCGCGGCGGATTGCCGATCGGGCGGAGGTTGCGTGGGGCGGCGGTTCGTCGATCGGCGCCGCCGTCGCGGTCTTGGCGAAGCGTGGAGCGCGCGCCGGCAAGGTCGGCGTCATCGGCCCGATGACCTTCGAGCAGCACGCGATGCTTGCGGAAAAATTCGGCGCCATCGCCAATCTCAATCGCCCCTACACGCGGCTGCGCCAGGTCAAGTCGGCGGAGGAAATCGACTGGATGCGGATCGGTGCGGCGCTGACCGATCGCGGCATGATGGCGCTGCGCGACAACCTGCGGCCGGGCCTGAGCGAACGCGATCTCGCCGACATCGTCGAGCGTGCCTACATCGCACTCGGCGGCACCAACGTGATCCATTTTTTCGGCGTCACGCCGATGGCGAATCCGGATCTCGGCGTGCCGACGCAATTCGTCGCCAACCGCAAGGTCGGGCGCGGCGATATCGTCTTTGCCGAAATCAGCGCCGCGTTCTGGGAACATCCCGGCCAGGTCCTGCGTAGTTTTGCCGTCGATGATGAGCCGCCAAATCTTTATCGCGCTTTACACGCGGTCGCCGATGCGGCGTTCGCCGCCGTCGCCGCGGTGCTCAAGGACGGAGCGCTGCCACAACAGGTGATCGACGCGGCGGAGGTTATCGAAGCTGCCGGCTTCACCATCATCGACGATTTGTTGCACGGCTACGGCGGCGGCTACCTGCCGCCGATTCTCGGCTCACGCAGCCGGCCGAGCGCGCACGTTCCCGATGAGCCGTTCCGCGCCGGCATGGTGGTCGTCATTCAGCCCAACGTGGTGACGACGGACGGCAAGGCCGGCGTGCAGACCGGCGAAATGGTGCTGATCACCAAGACCGGGATCGAGCCGTTCCACGCCATCCCGCGCGGTTTTGTCCGCGTCTGAACGTTACTCGGCTGCCCGCGCCGCCGCGACATTGCTGCGCGCCCAGTAATCGGGGCGTTCCTTCGAGACCGCCAGCGCTTCCGCGGTCTCGAAACCCGGCGCCATCGACGCGTCGGTGCCGGCCATGATTTGGTGGTGTTCGATATCGAGCGTGCGCAGCCAGCGCTGCTGGCCCATGGTCAGCGCGACGAAATAGCCGATCTCGACCAGTTCCGGTTCGCTGAAATGCTTCTTCAGCCGCGCCCAGAACACGTCGTCCACGGGCAAATCCCAGGTGATCGCCTCGGCATAGGACAGCGCCGCCTTCTGCCGCTCGTCGTAATGCTGCGAGGATTCGAAGTTGATCAGGTCGCGATAGTCGTCCTCGACCAGGCCCTGCGACGCCGCCTTCATCGAGCGCTGGTCGCCGCAGAACTCGCATTTCACCGAGCGCGAAACGTAGACCCTGCACAATTCCTTGATGTCGTGGTCGGCGACGCCGTTCTTGAACACGTCGCGCCAGGAATTGGCGAACGACCAGAACACCGCCGGCACGTGCGCCCGGATCGCCTGGCTTTCCGGGCGCGGCGTGCCCTCTCGCGCGCAACGCTCGAACTCGGCAAGCATCGCCTTGTCCGTGACCATTGCCGGGTCGACGTAGCTGATGCGTGGCTGCTTCATCGGGATTTTCTCCGGCTGTTGGCGACGTCCGTCGCGTGTCGTTAATGCCGTACTACCGCATTTCGTTAAAAGCCGCACCTGGGATTTGCAACACCATCGGCGGCCGGGGCGATGAAAAGAACGCCCATCCTGCGCCGGTTTCGCGATTGTCGCAGGCGCGCGCAACGGCGTGGCGCAGGTTTCGTAAAGGATATCCCTTCACTTCGATCGAAGCGATACACGCGGCGTAAAGAATACCGCTTCAAGCAATCTTCAGCATAGGGGAAAGACCGTCCGTAGTTTCACCAATTCCACACCACCCGCGGCCCAATAGTCGTTACGACGAAACAAGAATACCTGGCGTCATTCAGGGGACACCGCGTGCGCACCAGTACCTTCGTCATGATCGGCTTCGCAGTCCTGTTCGGACTGCTCGCTGTATTCCTGGCGCAGATATGGCTCAACAATCAGGCCGATGAGCGCCTGAAGAGCATCGAAGCGCAGCGCAAAGCCGCGCCGCCGGCGCGCAGCATCGTCGTGGCGAATAAACCGCTGCGCTTCGGCGACGAGCTGACGTCGGCCGCGCTTCGCGAAATGCCGTGGCCCGACAATGCGCTGCCGGCCGGCGCGTTCGGCAAGATCGCCGACCTGACGTCGGGCAAGCGCGTCGTGCTGATGCCGATCGACGTCAATGAAGCGGTGCTGGCGTCGAAGATCACCGGCCCCGGCCAGCGCGCCACGCTGTCGGCAATGCTCAGCGACGGCATGAAGGCGGTCACCATCCGCGTCAACGACGTCGAAGGCGTCGCCGGCTTCGTGCTGCCGGGCGACCGCGTCGATATCTTGCTGACGCGGACCGGCGAGAAGAATAACGCGGTCAACGATGTCGTGATCCAGGACGTGCGGGTGCTGGCGGTCGATCAGCTCGCCGACCAGCGCGCCGACAAGCCGTCCGTGGTCAAGGCGGTCACCATCGAAGTCGATCCGACCGAAGGGCAGAAGGTCGCGCTGGCGGCCACCGTCGGCACGCTGTCGCTGTTGCTGCGCAAGGCCGGCGACGCGGTCGCCGGCGATACGCGCCGCGTCACGACGCACGATCTGATGACCGCGCCCGCTCAGGAATCGCATTTCGTCACCATCAGCGTCACGCGGCCGTCCAAGGGCGAGCGCGTCGAATACACCGTGCCGGTTGAGGAGAACGACGCGCATTCCGCTGCGCTCGTCAATCAACAGCCGGCGCGCAACTAGAACTCGGGGTGCGTCAAGCGGAGTGGATGGGACTTTTAGGTTTTGGGGACAATGAGAGCCGGGGAGGCCGAAGTGAATAGCCAGTACGACACCACAATCATCGCGGGCGAAAGCCCACGACATTCGGACGGGGGCATGGCAATGGGTGCGCTGCTGCGTTGCGCCGCGATCTGGCTGGCGCTGGCATTCGCGTTTGCCGCGGCGCTCGTGCCGGTCACCGCGCGGGCACAGCAGAAGATCACGTTCGCCAATGCGCGCACCGTGACGGTGACCGTGACGGTCGGCAAATCCCAGGACGTCCACATCGATCAAAGCCTGGTCGACATCATGGTCGGCGATCCGGACGTTGCCGACGTCAATCCGCTGACCGACCACGCGCTGTCGATCCTCGGCAAGAAGATCGGCACCACGCGGGTCACGGTCTATGGCCAGGACAAGAAGGTCGTCGGCATTTTCGACATCGAGGTGTCCTACGACGTGTCGCGGCTCTCCGCGGAGATCGCACGCTTCACCGGCGGCGGCATCAAGGTGTCTTCCATCGACGGCCGCATCATGCTCAGCGGCACCTCGCCAGACGCCGTCACGCTGGACAAGGCGGTCACCATCGCCAAACAGTTCGCGCCGGACATCATCAATACGGTTCAGGTGATGCAGGCGCAGCAGATCATGCTGGAAGTGCGCTTCATCGAAGCGTCGCGTCAGGCCAGCCGTGAGCTCGGCGTGCAGTGGAACGTGTTCGGCAACCGCGCGCTGGCCAATATCGGCGATCAAACGGCGGCTGGCCAACTGCCGATCACGTCGCCCGGAGGCTCGTTTCAGCAGCCCGGCACCGCTGTCGGCGGTCTCAATGTCAGTCCGAGTGCCACGACCATCTCGCCGATCGTGTCGGCCGGCGTGCTGTCGGGCGCTTCCCCGTTCGGCTTCCTGGTAGGTCGCCTGGTCGGCGGCCAAAACCCGCTGGACGTCGAGCTCAATGCGCTCGAGCAGAAGGGTTTGGCCCGCGATCTGGCGCAGCCCAACCTGGTGGCGCTGTCGGGCGACACCGCGAGCTTCCTCGCCGGCGGCGAATATCCGATCCCGGTGCCGGGCTCGCTCGGCCAGACCGCGATCGAATACAAGAAATACGGCGTCGGTCTCGCGTTTACGCCGACCGTGCTCAATAACGGCCAGATCAATCTCGTGGTCAAGCCGAACGTGAGCCAGCTCGATCCGACCCATGGCGTGTCGATCACCGGCGGCGTCTCGGTGCCGGCGCTGATCGTGCGCGAGGCGTCGACCACAATGGAACTGCGCGACGGCCAGAGCTTCATGCTCGGCGGCTTGTTGCTCAACACCAGCCAGACCAGCCAGGATCAGCTGCCCTGGATCGGCGACGTTCCGGTGCTCGGCGCGCTGTTCCGCAGCGCCGCCTATCAGAAGAACGAGACCGATCTGGTCATCGTGGTGACGCCGCATATCGTGCGGCCGCTGACGCCGGCCGATCCTATCCAAACGCCGCTCGACGGCACGCTGCCCGGCAATGACGTCGACTTTTTCCTGATGGGTCAGGCGGAAGTCAGTCCGGCGCTCGCCCGGTTGGCCGTCGGCGCGCTCAACCGGCCCTATGTCGGTCACATCATCGACCTGCCGAAAAATGGAGGCGTCTATGTCTCAGCCCGGGATTAATGGTGCAAGACTTAGTGGTGCAGGTCGGGCAATCGCCGCCACGGTGCTGCTCGGCGCGCTGCTTGCCGGCTGCTCCGACGTCTACTTCGCCCGGCGCGAATCGATTGCGCTCGGTGCTGGCGATGCGGTGGCCGCCAATCAGGTCGAGCAAATGGTCGATCCGTGGCCGCCGAACTCCAGCAACAAGAACCTCACCTTCAACGGCGAGCGCATGCAGCGGGCGGTGGAATGCTATCGCATCGACAAGGTCACCCAGCCGGTCGACCTCGATCCGTCGACCGATGCGGCACTGCCGGCGCCAAGCGGAATGTGCGCGGGCAAGATGGAGCAGGGTAGCGCGCAAGCGGCAGCCGGCACCGCGATCGGTGGCGCTGCCGCCGCCACCTCGACGTACAAGTAACGCCGTCATGGGAGCCTGAACCATGCGCGCCGGCCGATCCACAGCTCCAGCGATGCAGGCAAGGGTGGTCGTCCTGACCGCCGACCCGGCATTTGAGGACTCCGTCCGCACCACGTTCAGCGCCAGTCCGCAAATCGCGCTCGACGTGATCGCCGGCACATTGGCCGGCAGTGCCGACGGCATCGCGCTTGAGGGCGCAACCGTCGTCGTCGTCGACATCGATGCCGGCGATGCCGCCGAAATGCTGGCGCTCGAACGGCTGATGCTGCGGATCGGCAATTGGCCGCCGGTGGTGGCGATCACGCAGACTTTCGACGAAAGCGTCGCGCGGCGCCTGATGCAGATGCGCGTGGCGGATTTTCTGGTCAAGCCGGTGTCGCCGGTCGAGCTGGTGCGCGCCTGTGCGCGGGTCGCCAAATCGCCGGCCGCCAGCGAGACCACCGAAGCGCAGATTTTCACCTTTCTGCCCGCAGTCGGCGGCGCCGGCGTCACGACGCTTGCGGTGCAGACCGCCATGCTGCTGCTCAACAGCGGTGCGCGTGGCAAAAGCTCGACCTGCCTGGTCGATCTCGATTTCCAGCACGGCGCTTGCGCCGATTATCTCGACATCGAGCCGCGGCTCAATCTGAATGAAATCGAGCCACGCCCCGAGCGCCTCGACCGGCAATTGCTCGAAGTCATGCTGTCGCAGCATCCCTCCGGTCTTGCGGTTATTGCCGCGCCCAATCGCCCGGCGGAAATGCGCTCGTTCGATCCCGACGTCGTCACCCGGCTCCTCGATCTGGTGTCGTCGCATTTCGACTACGTGGTGTTCGACATGCCGCGCACCTGGTTCTCCTGGACCGACAGCGTTTTGTTGGGCTCCAACAGGCTGTTTGTCGTCAGCGAGACGACGGTGCCCGGACTGCGCCAGGCCAAGCAGCTGGTCGACGCCATCCGCGAGCGGCTTGGTGACGGCCCGAAGCCGCAGGTCATCATCAATCGCTTCGTGGCGAAGATGTTTTCGTCGAGCTTGCGCCGCGCCGATATCGAGCAGGCGATCGGCGACGCATTCCTGGCCTGCATCCCCAACGACTATGCGCTGGTGCGCGAGGCCATCGACCGCGGCGTACCGCTCGATGACGTCAAGAAAGGCAACAAGATCACGCTGCAGCTCAAGAAGCTGATCGTGCCGCAAGGCCAAAACACCGCCTCGAAAGAGACCGCGGTCGCCGGCAAAAAACTAATGCTGTCGTGGGCGCGGTCTTAGAGTCGAGCCGCGGCCGCTTCGTCCGCATCGTAGGATATTGATATGGCAGGCCGCTTCTCAACGCACCGTGTCGCCGCGCCGGCCCTGGTGCCGGCGGTCGAGGAGGCTTTGGCCGAAACCGTCTCGTTGACGGGCTTGCCCGAGCCCGCTCCTGAGCCGCCAGCGCCGCCGCCCTCCGCCAATCCGCTGCTCACCGAAAAACTCCTCGACGCCAAGGTGCGCCTGCATCGCCGCTTGATCGAGGAGATCAACCTTTCGGCGCTGGAAAAGTTGCCGGAAGAGGAAATGCGCAGCCACATTCAAGGGCTGGTGTCGCAATACGTGCTGACCGAGCGGCTGGCGCTCAACACGCAAGAGCTCAACGACTTCGTCCTGGAAATCCTCGACGAGATGACCGGGCTCGGCCCGCTCGAGCCGCTGCTCAAGGATCCGACGGTCAACGACATTCTCATCAACGGCCATGAGTGCGTCTATGTCGAGCGGCTCGGCATCCTCGAGCCGACCGGCGTGCGCTTCAAGGACGAGGCGCATCTGTTGCGCATCATCAACAAGATCGTCTCCGCGGTCGGCCGCCGGGTCGATGAATCGCATCCGATGTGCGACGCGCGCCTCCTCGACGGCTCGCGCGTCAACGTGGCGGTGCGGCCGGTCGCCATCGATGGCCCGCTGATGTCGATCCGCAAGTTTTCCAAGAAGCCGTTCAACCTGAACAAGCTGGTCGACGTCGGCGCGCTGCGGCCGCAAATGGCGGAATTGCTGGCGGCGGCGGTGCGGGCGCGCGTCACGTTGATCATTTCCGGCGGCACCGGCTCGGGCAAGACCACGATGCTCAACGCGCTGTCCGCATTCATCTCGGAGAAGGAGCGGTTGCTCACCATCGAGGATGCCGCCGAGCTGCAATTGCAGCAGCCTCACGTCGGCCGCATGGAGACGCGGCCGCCGAGCATCGAAGGCAAAGGCGAAATCCGGCAGCGCGACCTGGTCAAGAACGCGTTGCGTATGCGACCCGACCGCGTGATCTTGGGTGAGTGTCGCGGCGAGGAAGCCTTCGACATGCTCCAAGCCATGAATACCGGTCACGAAGGCTCGATGGCGACGGTCCACGCCAATACGCCGCGCGACGCCATCTCGCGTCTGGAGCAGATGATCGGCATGGCCGGCCTGCCGATGACGGTGGCCTCGATCCGCGGCCAGATCGCCGCCGCGATCAGGATCATCGTGCAGCTGTCGCGGCTGTCCGACGGCAAGCGCCGCGTCATGAGCATCGCCGAAATCACTGGTCTCGAAGGCGACATCATCCAGATGCAAGAGGTCTACAAGTTCGTGCGCACCGGCACCGCGCCGGACGGCGCCGTGCAGGGCCATTTCCAGGCCACCGGCGTGCGCCCGCGCTTCCTCAACGATCTCATCGCCATGGGCATCAAAATCCCAGGCGCCTATTTCGACCCCTCGCAGCCCCTGTAAGCATGTTGTTCGACCTCGATCCGATCTATCTGGTCTGGCTGTTCGTCGCGGTCTCGGCGGGGCTCACCGTCGAGGCGATCTACCTGATGTGCTATTCGGCGGCGTCCTATCGCAGCCGGATCAATCGGCGTTTGATGCTGTCGAAGGACGCTATCAGCCGCGAAAACGTGCTCGTCGAGTTGCGGCGCGAGCGCGGGCTGACCAGCGGCGGCGATTACCAGCTCGGCCTGGTCGCGCTCAACCGGCTTGTTCTGCAATCGGGCGTCACGCTCGGTTTCGCGCGGCTGTTCATCATCTTCGGCATCATCGCCGTCATTGTCTTTGCCGCCCTGATGGTGTTCCGGGGCAGCCTCCTCGAAGCCGCGCTGGGAGCGCTGTTCAGCGCCACGGCGCTGCCGTATTTCGTGCTGCGCGTGCTGCGTTCGCGGCGGCAGAAGAAATTCGGCGCCCAGTTTCCCGATGCCCTCGACATCATCGTGCGCAGCCTGCGTGCCGGCCATCCGGTGCCGATCGCCATCGCCATGGTGGGCCGCGAAATGCCCGATCCGATCGGCAGTGAATTCGGCATCGTGTCCGACGAGATCACCTACGGCGCCGACCTGGAAACGGCGATGCGCAACCTGTATGCCCGCATCGGCTCCGACGATCTCCCGCTGTTCGTGACCGCGGTCGCTATCCAGGGCGCCACCGGCGGCAATCTCGGCGAGATTCTGGAAAATCTTTCCGGCGTCATCCGCCAGCGTTTCAAGATGCGGCGAAAAATCCGCGCGCTGGCGGCCGAAGGCCGCGCTTCGGCGATGATCCTCTCGGCGCTGCCCATCGGCATGTTCATCGTCATTCAGGTGATCGCGCCCGACTTCTACGGCTCGATGTGGCACGAGCACCTGACCAAAGTGCTGCTGTTCGGTGCCGCCGGCTGGATGAGCGTCGGCAACATCATCATGTTCAAGATGGTCAACTTCAAGATCTGAGCGATGGACACAAGCTCGACCTTTGCCGTGTTTGGCGACAGCGCGACGACGATGCTGAGCGCGCTGGTATTCCTTGCCACCGGCACGCTTGCCTTTGCGGTCATGCTCGGCATCCGCGCCCGCGAGGCGGTGCGCCGCCGCGCCGCGCGCGTCAACATCGACGACGACCCGGCCGGCAGCGGCCGGCGTTCGCTGCGCTATTCGGGCGTGCGCGCCGCGCAAAAGCTGGTGGCTTACACGACCAAGCATTATTCGTCGGTCGACAGCAAAGACGTGAAAATGCTCCGCGCGCGCTTGGTCCAGGCCGGCGTCTACAATCCCCACGGCGCGGCCTATTTCTTCTTGGCGCGTGGCGCCGGTGCGCTAGGGCTTGCCTTGGCTGCGTTCTTTGTCCTGCCGATGTTCGGCATCGTCACCAAGCTGTCGTTCTGGCTGTTCGTCATGGCCGGCGGCGTGCTCGGCTATCTGGTGCCGAGCTTTTATCTCGACCGCCGCATCAAGGGAAAGCGCCTCGAGCACCAGTCCGGCTTCCCCGATTTCATGGATCTTCTGGTCGTCTGCGCCGACGCTGGCTTGAGCATGGAGGCGGCGCTGGACCGGGTCGGCCGTGAGCTTGGCGTCTCCTATCCCTCGCTCGCCGCCAACATCCATATGGCCAATCTCGAAATCCGCGCCGGGCGCACCATGACGGAAGCGCTCGAGCACCTCGGCGACCGGCTCGGCCTTGAGGAGGCGCGCTCATTCGCCACCCTGATCCAGCAGTCCGACGAGCTCGGCTCCAGCATCAGCGATGCACTGCGCGTCTACAGCGACGACATGCGCCACAAGCGGCTGTCGCGCGCCGAGGAGAAAGCCTATAGCCTCCCCGCCAAGCTCGCCATTCCGATGATGGTCTGCATCTTCCCGGTGCTGTTCATCGTCATCCTGTGCCCTGTCATCGTGCGCATGGTGACCGGCACCTGGTGAGCGCCATTGCCCCGCCCGGCCGGGAAAGGCCACTGCGAGGACTTCCTTAACGATCGTCGCCTAGCTTGGCTCGTCCGGTGCTGTCCGGCCGGTGGCCCGGACGGCCCATCCGCGCGTGGGGCGGGGGAATCCGGGTAGGTTGTGGTCCGGAGCGCGTGATGAGTATCCGAGTGGCGCGGATCCTGATCGTCGGGGCGGCGTGCCTGATGGGCCTAAGCGCCTGCTCGACCGCGCCGAAACTCAACGACGAAACATCAAGCGCAGCGCCGAAGGACGGCGGCGTCACGGGTCTGCTCAGCGATCTGTGGCCGTCGAAGAAAGACAAGACCGCCGACGCCGGCGACACGACGGGCTCCGTGCAGGTTCAGCCGGCGGAACCCGGACCGAGCGGTGAGCCGGTGGCGCCGCTGTCGCATCCAGGCCTGGTCGGCGACGATCCCAACGACGACGTACAACGCGGCAAGAAATATTTCCGCAGCAATAATTTCGGTCTCGCCGAGAACAGCTTCCGCAGCGCCGTGGAAAAGCATCCGAACGACGCCGGCGCCTGGGTCGGGCTCGCCGCATCCTATGACCGGTTGCACCGTTTCGATCTCGCCGATCGCGCCTATGCCGCGGCGCTGCGCCTCATCGGCCCGACGTCGGAAATCCTCAACGACCAGGGCTTCTCCTACATGCTGCGCGGCGACTATGCCCGCGCCAAAAAGAAGCTCCAGGAAGCGCAGGCCAAGGACCCGGCCAACCCCTATGTCCAGGCCAATCTGCAATTGCTTGAAGAGAGCTACCACAACGGCCGGGCCATCCAGTAAGGCGGCGCGTTGCCCGCCGGGCCAAGCCTTGAACGGCCCGCTTTACGTCGCGATATGAACGTGGGATTGAGGTCGCGCCGAAACCGGCGACCTTACGAGAATTTCATGTTCGAATCGTTCAAAAACTTCATTGCCGAATTCGTCGACGGCGAAAAGCATCCGGATCAATTCGCCGAGGACGATTACCGGCTCGCCGCGGCCGCCATGCTGGTGCACGCCGCGGCGATCGACGGCGAAATGTCGCAAAGCGAACGCGACAAGCTGCACGCCGTCATCAAGCAGCGCTTCGCGCTCGACGATGCCACGACCGACGAATTGATCACCAAGGCCACCGCGGCCGAGCACGAGGCGGTCGACCTTTATCATTTCACCCATCAGCTCAACCGTGCGCTCGATGATGACGGCCGCGCCAAGGTCGTCGAGATGATGTGGGAAATCGTCTATGCCGACGGCCAGCGCGACGAGCTCGAGGATAATCTGATCTGGCGCGCCGCCGATCTGCTCGGTGTGTCGGCGCACGAACGCATCGCGCTGCGCCGCCGCATCGGCGGCGAGACATGACACCGGTCGCGCTGATCACCGGCGCCTCGGCTGGCATCGGCGCGGAGCTGGTGCGTGTTTTTGCGCGAAACGGCCACGAGCTCGTCCTGGTGGCGCGGCGCGAAGATCGCCTCATCGCGCTCGCCGATGAAATCGCCTCGGCCGGCCGGCCGCGGCCGGCGGTGCTGGCGATCGATCTCGAACAACGCGACGCGGTCGGGCGCATTGCGGCGGAGCTTGCGTCGCGCGGCCTTGAGCCCGCGATCGTGGTCAACAATGCCGGCTTCGGATTGGCCGGCGCGGCCGCCGATCTCAGCCATGCCGAACAGCTCGGCATGATCGACCTCAATATCCGCGCGCTCACCGAATTGTCGCTTAACTTTGTCGGCAGCCTCGCCCGCCACCGCGGCGGCATTCTCAACGTGGCCTCGGTTGCCGCCTTCCTGCCAGGCCCGAGCATGGCGGTCTATTACGCCAGCAAGGCCTACGTGCTGTCATTCAGCGAGGCGCTGCATCGCGAGCTGAAGCCACGCGGGATCCGCGTCACCGCGCTGTGCCCTGGCCCGGTGCCGACCGAATTCCAGGCCCGCTCCGGCATGCGGGTCGACCGGTCGCAACAGCTTCTGACGTTGCCGGCGGATCGCGTAGCGCAAATCGGCTACGACGGTCTTATGCGGGGCAAACGCGTCGTCGTCGCCGGTCTGGCCAACAAGATCGCGGTGGCCTTGCTGCGCCTGACGCCGCATGCGCTCGTGCTGCCGGTGGTCGAGCGACACATGCGCGACCCGCGTGGCAATTCATAGCTGGGTCACGCAACCTTCAAAATCGCAGCCGGACGCGATAGGACGTGTTTTGCACACGTTCGAATGGCATAAGTCATGCAGCAGTCGATCCTGATAATCCTGCACCAGGAGCATTCCACGCCCGGTCGTGTCGGCAATGCCTTGCGCGAGCTCGGCTACCGGCTCGACGTGCGCCGGCCGCGATTCGGCGATCCGCTGCCGCCAACCATGGCCGATCATTCAGCCGGCATCATCTTCGGCGGTCCGATGAGCGCCAACGACCAGGATGACTTCATCCGGCGCGAGATCGATTGGACCGCCGTGCCGCTGCGCGAGAACAAGCCCTATCTCGGCATCTGCCTCGGCGCGCAAATGTTCGCGCGCCAGCTCGGCGGCAAGGTGTTTCGCCATCCCGAGGGCCGCGCCGAGATCGGCTACTACCCGATCCGCCCCACCGCCGCGGGACTTTCCGTCGTCGAGCACTGGCCGGAATGCGTCTACCAATGGCACCGCGAAGGGTTCGACCTGCCGCGCGGCGCCGAACTGCTGGCCGAAGGCGACACTTTCGAGGTGCAGGCGATCCGCTACGGCTCGGGCTATGCGCTGCAATTTCACCCCGACGTGACCCACGCCATGATGCACAAATGGACGACGCGGGGTCACGACCGCATGCAGCTTCCGGGAGCAAAGCCGCGCGACAGCCATTTCGCCGATCGCGCGGTGTACGACTACACGGCGCGCGCCTGGCTCAGCGTCTTCCTCGAGCGCTGGCTCGCTGTAGCATGATCCCGAAAAAGCCTGCCCTCGGACTTGATCCGGGGGTGGAAACCGGTTTTCGGATCGGATCATGCTCAAACAAAAATTCTAACGTCCGTCGGCGAGCTGCTGGGCGAAGGCGGCGACGGTCTTGGTATAGACCTGCGACGCGTTCCATTGCAGCAGCACCTGGAAATTGGGCGTGCCTTCGCCCCAGGGCTGGCCGCGTTGCCAGCCATAGCCTTTCAGATAATTCGCCGTCGAGGCCAGCACGTCGGGCACGCTGTGAATGAGATCGCGGCGGCCGTTGCCGTCGTAGTCCACGGCGAATTTCAGATAGGACGACGGCAGGAATTGGGTCTGCCCGATCTCGCCGGCCCAGGCGCCGTGCATGTCGGTTGGCGCCATGTCGCCGCGGTCGACGATCTTGAGCGCGGCAAATATCTCGCCGCGGAACTTGTCCGGCCGGCGGCAATCATAGGCCAGCGAAACGAGCGAGCGGATAGTGGCGAAGTTGCCGTTGTCGGCGCCGAAGTCCGTTTCCAACCCCCAGATGGCGACGATGACCGCGCCCGGCACGCCGAATTGCTGCTCGATCTTGCTGAAGGTCGGGCCGTATTGGGCCAGCATCTTTGCGCCGCGGGCGAGCCGTGGCGGTATCATGCGGCCGGAGAATTGCTCAAAGCTCTGCCGGAATACGCCCTGAGCATGGTCGCGGGCGATGACCGCCGGATCGGGGGTGATGCCTCCAAGTCCGGATTGGATTGCGCGCTGCGAAATGCCCTGCGCCGCCGCCTCAGTCTTGACGCCTTGCAGCCAAGCGCCGAAATCGCCGCCGCACGGCGCCGTGGCCTGTGCGGATGCCGAGATGCAGCCGAGCGAAAGCAGGCAGCAAGCGGCAATCCATTTCAGGAGAACAATACGGGGTCGCATGTTTGATCCTTCCAAGCGCCCCGGAGTGAAACAGTGCATTGGGTCGCGATTATGATGCCCCAACAGGCACTTCCGGTCTATGGCTTGCTGGCTAAGACTTGACCGGCTCAGACTTGGCCGGCTCAAAGCGATCGGCCTGATAAAGCTCGCGGAAAATCCGGGTCGACACCAGCACCACGGCGATGGTGCAACAGCCGCCGAACAACACCGCCGGAATGGTGCCGAAGGCCGCCGCCGCGGCGCCGGCGCGGAAGTCGCCGAGCTGGTTCGACGTGCCGGTGAACATCGAACCCACCGCAAAGACCCGGCCGCGCATCTGGTCCGGCGTGTGCAGAAGCAAGAGCGATTGCCGGATCACCACGCTCATTGTGTCCGAGGCACCGACGATGAACATCGCGCCCATGGCGAAGGGCAGCGTGGGCGACAACGCCAGCAGGATCGTCCCGGTGCCGAAGATCGCGACTGCGGCGAACATGATGTGCCCGACCCGCCGCGCGATCGGCCAACGCGTCAGCGCCAGCGCGGTGACCAGCGCGCCCGCCGCCGGCGCCGCGCGCAACGCGCCGAAACTCAGCGGCCCGGACATGAAAATGTCGCGCACGAAGATCGGCAGCAGCGCGGTGGCATTGCCGAGCAGCACGGCGAACAGATCCAGCAAGATGGCGCCGAGCACGACCTTGTGCTGGCTGATGAAGACAAGGCCGCTGAACAGCCGCTTGAGATCGACCGGCTCGCGCGGCGCGATGCGCCGTTCCATGACGATGCCGCGCATGACAATCCCGGCGGAGAGCCACAGAACCGCGCAGGTGGCGAAGACGAGCGTCGGGCTCAGCGCGATCAATAAGCCGCCCAGCGCCGGCCCGGCAACGATGGCAATCTGCGCCGCCGACGTCGACCCGGCGATCGCGCGCGGCAATACGCTCGCCGGCACGATATTCGGCAACGCCGTTTGCAGGCTCGGCTGCTCGAAGGCGCGGCCGGTGCCAACGCAGAATGCCATGGCGAGCAGGAGATGCGGCGTCAACCGGCCGGTCGCGGTGGCGAACGCCAGCACCGTGACGGCAAGTGCCTCGAAGACCTGCGCCATGAAAACAATGGTGCGGCGGTCATAGCGATCCGCCGCATGGCCGGTGGCGAGGAAAAGTCCGATGCTCGGGATGAATTGCACCAGCCCGACCAGGCCGAGCTGAAACGGGCTGCGCGTCAGCTCGTACATCAGCCAGCCGACGGCGACGGCCTGGACCTGCAGCGCGATCGACGCCGCGATCCGCACATAGAGGAAGCGGACATAGGCGCCGTGGCGCAACAGATCGACGGTCGAACTCTTTTCGCTTGCCATTGCGGCCGCCGATTGCGAGCTAGCCGCAATCCTTGGGATAAGTGAAACCGAGAAAAATCAGTACCCGGTCGCCCAGCGGCGTGTAAACCAGCACGGCGCCGGCAACAATGCCGGCGACGATGGCGAGCGCGATAATTCCCGCTTTGATCGAACGCCGCCGCGCGGCGGCGCGCTTGGTCAGCTCCAGCGTTCCGTGCATGCAGCTTGGTCGGCCGATGGCGGCAGCCGGTTCATGGTCCCCATCCTTGACAGCATGGGGCGGCGGTCCTAAATGGCCGCACTCGCCGGAAGGCGCAATTTTGCCGATTGGCGGGGCCGTAGCTCAGTTGGGAGAGCGCCTCGTTCGCAATGAGGAGGTCAGGGGTTCAACTCCCCTCGGCTCCACCAGCCCCCGCTTTCAATGTGAATCCAAGGCTTTTTGCGTCGGCTTGTTCGCGCCGTTTTAAGCCGCTAGGTTCCGTCAACTTCACCAGCGAATCCAAAACCATGCGCGCCCTATTTCTCGTCATCGATCTCGCCCTCCAACTCTACATCTGGATTGTGATCGCGATGGCGATCTTTTCCTGGCTGGTGGCGTTCAACGTGGTGAACACGCGAAATCCGGTCGTCCATATGATCGGCGATTTTCTCTATCGCATTACCGAGCCGGCGCTGCGCCCGATCCGCAACATGATGCCCAATCTCGGCGGCATCGATATTTCGCCGGTGATCCTGTTCCTGATCATCATATTCATTCGCTACGTCATCGCGCTTTACATCCTGCCGAACGTTTTCTGAGCGTCGCAACTTGGCACACGAGCCGTGGACTCATTCGGCGGACGGCGTGATCGTCGACGTGCGGCTTACGCCGCGGGGCGGCCGCGATGCCATCGAGGGCATTGAGCGGCGCGCCGACGGCAGGGTCGTGCTCAAGGCGCGGGTGCGGGCGGCGCCGTTCGAAGGCCAGGCCAATGCGGCGCTATGCCGGCTGTTGGCGGACGTGCTTGACACAGCGCCTCGACAGGTAACGTTGGTCGCCGGCGCAACCGCGCGGGTGAAGCGAATCCGCATTACCGGCGCGGCCAATGCCATCGTCGAAAAGCTGCAACGCTTGGCGAAGGTTGCGTCGTGACGGCCCGCATCATCGACGGCAAGGCGATCGCTACCGAGCTGCGCGCCTCTGTGGCGGCGGAGACGCGGCGCCTCGCGGCCGGGCATGGCCTCGTACCCGGCTTGGCGGTGATCCTTATCGGCGAAAATCCGGCGAGCAAAGCCTATGTCGGCAGCAAATCGCGCGCCGTCGTCGAAGTCGGCATGAAGCCGTTCGATTTTTATCTGCCGGCCACGACCAGCGCCAACGAACTCCTTGGTCTCATCGGCGAGCTCAACATCGATCCCGCCGTGCATGGCATCCTGGTGCAATTGCCATTGCCGCCGCAGATCGATGCGTCGCGCATCATCGCCGCCGTCGATCCGGCCAAGGACGTCGACGGCTTTCATCCGCTCAATGCCGGAAGGCTGGCGTCGGGTTTGCCGGCGCTGGCGCCGTGCACCCCGGTCGGCTGCATCAAGCTCGCCAAGGCGGTGCACGCGTCGCTGAGCGGGCTCGATGCGGTGGTGATCGGCCGCTCCAACATCGTCGGCAAGCCACTCCTGCAGCTATTGCTCGCCGAGAACGCCACCGTCACCATCGCCCATTCGCGCACCCGCGATCTTGCCGGCTTGTGCGGCCGCGCCGATCTCTTGTTTGCCGCCATCGGCCGTCCCGAATTCGTCCGCGGCGGCTGGATCAAGCCGGGTGCGACCGTCATCGATGTCGGCATCAATCGCGTCGCCGCCGACGGCGGCAAATCGCGCATCGTCGGCGATGTCTTTTTCGCGGAAGCCGTCGAAGTCGCCGGCGCGATCACACCGGTGCCGGGCGGCGTCGGGCCAATGACGATCGCCTGCCTGCTCGCCAATACGCTACGCGCGGCCTGTATGCAGGTTGGTTTGCCGGCTCCCGATGTCTGAAGAATGACGACAGAGGACGGACAACAGAGGACGGACAACAGAGGACGGATAAGAAGGACGGTCCAATCTGTCGTCCGTCGTCCGTCGTCTGGCGTCCGATTTAGCTGTTCCAGCCGAAAGCGACTTTGTCGAGCACACGGGTGCCGAACTTTTCCGACGAGCGCGCCACCGCCTTGCCGCCGAGCGCCCGGTAAAACTCCACCGCGTTTTCGTTTTCCGACAGCGCCCATACGATCAGCGATTTCAGTGCGCTCTGCGCGAGGTCACGACGCGCCGCAGTGAACAGCCGGCGGCCGAAGCCGAGCCCCTGGAATTCCGGCCGCAGATAGAGCTCGTAGATCTCGCCGTCGTAATAGAGGCTGCGCGCCCGGTTGCGGCCGTAATTGGCGTAGCCCGCGATCTTGTCGCCGAATTGCAAGAGCGCGATGCGGCTGCCTTTGCGGATCGCGCTGTCCCACCACGCCGGCCCGCGGCGATTGATCAGCTTTTCCAGTTCGGTGCCGGGGATGATGCCCTGATAAGCCATCCGCCAAGCCTCATCGTGGGCAGAAGCGACCGCCGGGGCATCCGATGCCTTGGCGCGGCGAATCTCGATGAGGATGGTGCTCATGGTGCGATCAAAGCAAGCGATTCAGTTGCCTTCAAGTACCGAGAGTCACGAAGCGTTAACGGTGTGGATTATTAGCGCAATCGCGCGAGGCGTCTATCGCCGGAAGGGGCAAAAACATCGGTCAATGCGTAATCTCGACAGGCTGTTGCAGAAGCGCAACGGTCGGATGCATTTTCCGCCAATGGCGCGCTGTTTAGCGCCAGTTACGGCGAGAAAACGATTTTTCGTGCGGTGTTGGCGCGCGTTGCCGCAGGTAAGCGGCTCCGGGCTGTGTCATAATTGGACTCGGGTCAGACGCGCTCGGCTTCCTTGCGCCGCTCACTGCGCTTGCGGTCGACCGGGTCGAGCAGCTTCTTGCGCAGGCGAATCGATTTCGGCGTCACCTCGACCAGTTCGTCGTCCTCGATATAGGCAAGCGCCTTCTCCAAGGTCATGCGGATCGGCGGCGTCAGCCGAATCATCTCGTCCTTGGAATGGGTGCGGATGTTGGTCAGCTTCTTGCCCTTGAGCACGTTGACCTCGAGGTCGTTGCCGCGGGTGTGCTCGCCGACGATCATGCCGCGATAAACCTTCCAGCCCGGCTCGATCATCATCGGGCCGCGGTCTTCCAGGTTCCACATCGCATAGGCGACGGCTTCGCCCTGGTCGGTCGAGATCAGCACGCCGTTGCGCCGTCCGGTGATTTCGCCGCGGTGCGGGCCATAGGCGTGGAACATCCGGTTCATCACCGCGGTGCCGCGGGTGTCGGTGAGGAGCTCGCCGTTATAGCCGATCAGTCCGCGCGTCGGCGCAAAGAAGATCAGCCGCACCCGGCCGCCGCCGGATGGGCGCATCTCGATGAGTTCGCCTTTGCGCTCCGCCATCTTCTGCACCACGATGCCGGAGTGGCCCTCGTCGACGTCGATCAGCACTTCCTCGATCGGTTCGAGCAGCTCGCCGGACGGATCGTGCTGAAACAGCACCTTCGGCCGTGACACCGAAAGCTCAAAGCCTTCGCGGCGCATGGTCTCGATGAGAATGCCGAGCTGCAATTCGCCGCGGCCCGCGACTTCCATGGAATCCTTCTCGGTGGATTCGGAAATCCGCAGCGCCACGTTGCCTTCGGCTTCGCGCAGCAGGCGGTCGCGGATGACGCGGCTCTGCACCTTGTCGCCCTCGGTGCCGGCGAGCGGCGAATCGTTGATGCGGAACGTCATGGTCAAGGTCGGCGGATCGATCGGCTGCGCCGGCAGCGGCTCGGTCACCTCGGGCGCGCATAGCGTATGCGAGACGAAGGCATCGGGCAGGCCGGCGATGGCGACGATGTCGCCGGCGGTACCTTCTTCGATCGGTACCCGCTCCAGGCCGCGGAAGGCCAGCACCTTTGTGACGCGGCCTTCCTCGATCAGGTTGCCGTTGCGATCCAAAACCTTGACCGGTTGATTCGGTTTTATCGTGCCCGCGAAAATGCGACCAGTGACGACGCGGCCGAGATAAGGATTGGCCTCTAGAATTGTGCCCAGCATACGGAAAGGGCCGTCCTCGATCTTCGGCGGCGCGACATGGCGTACGACGAGATCGAACAGCGGCGCCATGCCCTGGTCTTTGGGCCCCTCGGCACTGGCCGCCATCCAGCCCTGCTTGGCCGAGCCGTAAAGGATTGGGAAATCGAGCTGCTCCTCGGTCGCATCGAGCGCCGCAAACAGGTCGAACACCTCGTTGGCGACTTCCGTGGGCCGGGCGTCGGAGCGATCGACCTTGTTGATGACGACGATGGGTTTCAGCCCCATCTTCAGCGCCTTGGAGACGACAAATTTAGTCTGCGGCAGGGGGCCCTCCGCGGCATCGACCAGCACCAGCGCGCCATCGACCATGTTGAGGATGCGCTCGACCTCGCCGCCGAAATCGGCGTGGCCGGGGGTGTCGACGATGTTGATGCGGGTGTCCTTCCAGACCAGCGAGGTCGCCTTGGCCAGGATGGTGATGCCCCGCTCGCGCTCCAGGTCGTTGGAATCCATCGCGCGCTCGGCCACCCGCTGGTTCTCGCGAAACGAGCCGGATTGCTGCAGCAAACGGTCGACCAGGGTGGTTTTGCCGTGGTCGACGTGGGCGATAATGGCGATATTGCGCAGCTGCATGGGGCCTATGGGCCGTGTTTTTTGGGGCTGTAAACCAAAAACGAGCCCCGAGGGGCCCGCCGTTCACGCCCGCTATATAGTCACTTTCCGCCCGGAAGCAATCGGCGAAACGCACCAAGACGTGAAGCGCATGAACTCGACGAGGCGCCGGGCGTTCGCTTAATATTGCCATGCCGGCCGGATGTTTCATGCGCTGCTCATTACCGATCTCGAGTGAAAGACGCGTCCTTTGCGTCTTCCCGGCTTATACGCCGTCGTTCGGCACGTTTGCCCACGCCTTTCGCCTGATGTACCGGGTGCGCGCCCTCATGCCGCCGCAGGGCCTATTGCTGATCGCCGCTTACCTGCCGGCGTCGTGGCCGGTGCGCTTCATCGACGAGAATATCGCGCCGGCCAAGGCGGCCGATTTCGCCTGGGCCGATGTCGTCATGGTCAGCGGCATGCATATCCAGGCGCCGCAGATGCACGATATCGCGGCGCGCGCCAAGGCTAAGGGCAAGGTCACAGTGCTGGGCGGCGCCTCGGTTTCCGGCGCGCCGGAGCTTTACCCGGAAATCGACTACCTCCACATCGGCGAGATCGGCGACGCCACCGACCGGCTCATTGCCTGCCTCGACGACAGTGTCGCGACGCCTTCGGCGCAGCGGCGGTTCGAAACCAATGAGCGCCTGCCGCTGTCCGACTTCCCGCTGCCCGCCTACAATCTGATCCGGCTCGACCGTTATCTGATCGGCAGCCTGCAATTCTCCAGCGGCTGTCCGTATCGCTGCGAGTTCTGCGACATCCCCGCACTCTACGGCCGGCAGCCGCGGCTGAAGACGGCGGAACAGATCACCGCCGAGCTCGACGCCATGATGGCGCAGGCCTCGCATCCGCCGGTGGTCTATTTCGTCGACGATAATTTCATCGGCAACCGCAAGGCGGCGCGCGAGATGCTGCCGCATCTGATCGCCTGGCAGCGCAAGCACGACTATCCGCTGCAATTTGCCTGCGAGGCGACACTCAATCTCGCAAAACAGCCGGAGATTTTGGCGCTGATGCGCGAGGCGCAATTCCTCACCGTCTTCGTCGGCATCGAAACGCCCGATGCGGACGCGCTCAAAGCCATGCGCAAGGAGCACAACGCTACGCTGCCGATGATGGAGGCGATCAAGACGCTGAACAGCTACGGGCTGGAAGTCACCTCCGGCATCATTCTCGGCCTCGACACCGACACCGCCGACAGCGAGAGCCGGCTCAAAGATTTCATCGACATTTCCGGAATTCCGATCCTCACCATCAATCTGCTGCAGGCGCTACCGCGGACGCCGTTGTGGGATCGCCTCAAGCGCGACGGCCGCCTGATCGCCGACGACTCTGGGCTCGAAAGCAACGTGCGTTTCCTGCGCCCCTATGACGACGTGGTGGCGACGTGGCGGCGCTGCGTCGCCTATGCCTATGACCCCGAGCGGCTGTTCGCGCGCTTTGCCCATCAGGTCGACGCCACTTATGCCCATCGCATGATCGGGCCGGTGCGCGGCAAGCTGACCATCCCCAATCTGCGCGCCGCTCTGGTGCTGGCGTTCAACATCGCGCTTCGCGTCGGATTATTGTCGGATTATCGCCGGGCGTTCTGGCGCGCGGCGCACCACGCTTTCCGCCGCGGCCAGATCGACGCCGTGCTCGGCATCGGCTTTGTCGCCTATCACTTGATCGAATTTTCACGCGAGGCGCTGCGCGGTGACCAGAACGCCTCGTTTTATTCGACGCATAAGCGCGAGCGGACGCTCGGGGCCGAACCGCTGCGCAAGTCGGCGTGACCTTATAGTTGCATGGTCACGCGCGCCGGCGCCGGCGGCGCCGGGTCGAGCGTGATCGACCACAGCGCGCGATCCGCGACGTCCTTGAGTGTCACCGTCAGCGTCTCGGTCGCCCCGTCGATCGCGACGTGGCCGAAGAATTGCAGCCCATAGCACGGCGCGAGGTTGTCGCCTTGCTCCTTGCTGGACGCTTCCTGAAATACGACCTGGGGGCCAAAAGTGCGTTCCATCGGCTCCGGCGTCCAGGTCCCGGCATGGAGCGGGCCGGACACGAATTCCCAGAACGGCTCGAAGTTTTGGAACACCGCGCGGTTCGGGTCGTAATAATGCGCCGCGGTGTAGTGCAGGTCGGCGGTAAGCCACAGCGTATTGCGGACGCCGGCCTGTTTTATGAACGACAATAGATCGCCGATCTCCAGGCCGCGGCCGCGCGGGCCGTCGGCGTGTTCGATGCCGGTTGCATTGATCGCGTAGCCGATCGGCGTGTCGGCGGCGATCACTTTCCAGGTCGCTTGCGAACGCGCCAGCTCGCGCTTGAGCCAGGCGAGTTGCTGCGGCCCGAGCAGATAATCGTCAGGCCGCAAAATGCTGTCGGTATGCGGCCCGTCGGGGCCGCGATAGCTGCGCAAGTCGAGCATGAACACGTCGAGCAGCGGGCCGTAGCCGATTTTGCGATAGACGCGGCCGGGCTCGACCATGGTCTCGCGCACGGGCAGGAATTCGTGAAAAGCACGGCGAGCGCGGGCGGCGAAGGCCAGCGTGTTCTTCTCGCCGGGCGGGTTTTGCGGCAGCGGCTCGTCGGGCCACCACGACTCCATCACTTCGTGGTTGTCCCACAGCGCAAAGGTCGGCACTGCGGCGTTGAAGGCACGCAAATTGTCGTCGAGCAGATTGTATTTGTAATTGCCGCGATAGTCGGCGAGCGTTTCGGCCGGTTTCGACTTCTCCTCGGTGACGATACTGCGCCACACGCTGCCGTCGGGCAGCGTCCTCTCTGCGGCGATCGGGCAGTCGGCATAAATATTGTCGCCGCAATGGATGAAGAAGCCGGGCTGATTGTTACGCATGGTGGCGTAGCTGCGCATGCCGCCGCGCGCAAGATCGATGCCCCAGCCCTGGCCCATGGTGTCGCCCGACCACAGGAACGAGACCGAGCGCCGTTCTTTCGGCGGCGTGCGGAAATGGCCGGTCTGCGCCTCACCGAACACTGCCGAGGACAAATCCTGGAAGCTCAAGCGATAGAAAATGTCCTGATCCGGCGGCAGGTTCTCGATCAGCGCCTTGGCGGTGAAATCGGCTTCCGGAAGCGCGTCGACGAACACCGCGCTCTTGATCTCGCGGAAGCTATCGGTGGTCGCGACCTCGACAAGCATGCGCGAAGGACGGTCGGCGCGCGCCCAGACCACGCCGGAATCGACCGACACGTCGCCCGATTGCACGCCGTGGGTGATCTGCACCCGGTCCGGCGCGAAGCTCAGCGAGGGCCGCGCGAGGCCGCCGATCGCGGTGAGAGCCGCCGACGCCGTCGCAGTCTTCAAGAGCGCGCGACGCGTGAGCGCCGCGCGACGCCGCATTGCCATTGGGCCTCCGCCGTCGCAACGCGGCGGAAAATGCGCGTTGATTCTGACGAAGACTCGAACGTTATGCGACGACAGGATGACTCTGTCGTGGACTTGTTGGGGATTGTTCCAAGTTCCGTTAAGCGGCCGCGGCCTTGGTGTCGGTGGTGCCGGTGCTCGCGGGCGCTTCCGGGCCGCCTTGGGCGTGGTCGAGGATCGCGGTGCGGCGCGCGGCGATGGCGAAGCGCAATTGGTCGAGCGCGAACGAGAACGACATGCGCACCGATTCGTCGAACTCCTCGTGCTCGCTGAGATGGATGATCGCGATTACCAGGTTGTCGGCTTCGACCTGCAGATGCTCGATGGCCTCCAGCGCTTGCGCGGCATGGACCTTGCGGACCAGGTCGAGCACGCGCTGCAGGAGCCGTAGCCGGCGGGTGCGGCTGTCGGAGCGCAGATAGCTCGCCACACCGGCGATGGCCGATCCGAACACCGGGAAGATCAGCATGCCGTAGAAGATGTCGTCGCCGTATTTGTCGAAGAAGCTCTTCTGATCGTCATTGAGATAATCCAGCGCGCCCTGGTGCACCAAGGCGTCGGCGTCCTTGTCGGTCGACGGCGCCTCGATCTTGACGTCGCCGTCAAGCTGCGCGGCGATCGCCAGCCGCGACGTGTAGATCACCTTGGCCAAGTCCGCGATGGCGGCGTGGTCGAAGGATTTACGCGCCACCAGATATTCGGGGAAGCTGAGACTGGTTAGCTTGTCGTCAGGCGTCGGCGGAACGCCGCCGAAAGTCCCGGCGTCGATCTCGACCGAGTCGAAGGCGATATTGCGTTTGGCGATGCCGTCCGCCTGGTCGATTTCGATGAAGGTCGGCGCCACGCCGTTCTGAGTCGCGGCCTTGACGGCGTCGCCAATGGCGGCCCCGGTCGCAGCAGCGGCGACGAAGATCACATCCACGGTATTTTTTTGGACGGCGTCCGAGAGATTAGCCGGATCGATTTGCGACAGCTGCACCTTGTCGAGCGGGACGCCGTAATGATTGAGCACGACGCCGAGCAGATCGGCGGTCGCTTCGTTGCGGGTGACGATGCCGATACGCTTGCCGGCAAGCTGCGTCACCTTGAGCTTGCTGCTGTCCTTGTCCTTGGTGCTGTCGTCGCTGGAATCGTCGTCGTCGCTGTCGTTGTCCTTGGCGGTCTTGGCGGTCTTCGTCGCTTTCGCCGGCTTCGCCGGTTTGGCGGTCTTGGTCGCCTTGGGGGTCGCGCCCTTCTTGGCGGGCGCCGGGGCGGCAGCGACTGCGGCGGCCGGAGCCGGGGTGGGCGCCTGCGCCGGTGCCGGCACGATCAGCGCGATCACGTTCTGCCGCAGGATCGCGACCACGGGCCAATCCGGCGATTTGCCGATCGTGGTCGGAACGATGGCAAGATCGGCGCTGCCGTTGTTCAAGGCTTGCGCGCTGGCATTGGCGCTATCGGTGCTGACGACCTGCAACTGCAGCCGGTCGTGGCTCTTCCCTAAAGTGTTGGCGAGCACCTGTACGATTTTCGCACTGCCCGGCCCGGTGGCAATCCGCATCACGGTATTCTTGGTCGAGTAATAGAACGCCGCCCAGACGACACCGACGAGAAGGATGGTGCCGAGAATGGTCACGAGCCAGGTATGGCGCAGGAACATCCTGAACCGGTTGCGCATCATATGTTCGAGCGACCCGATACTCATGCTCCTGCCCGTTGAGCTGCCCGCTGAATCGGCTCCGCCGGTCCGGTCCGAACGCCGGGACAGCCATAATCTCATGGCCAGAGGCTGATGTGGCAACCCGGGAGGCATGGTTAATCCTACCACGTGTCGGCTGTTTTGACGCCATGGCGTCACCCCCGGTTCATCGGCCAAATCGCCGCTTTGGTTAATCCCGGAGGGGATGGCCGGAACGCAGTCTCGATCCGCCTTGTGACCCAACTTTGACGCCGATCCCGCCCAGATCCGGCCGGACCCACGGCAAACCATCGGGAACTCCACCCCTTGAAGCGGTGTTGCCGACGTGATGGTGTTTGGCGAGCTGCGATCACGCCGAATATTCACGCGCCGGATCGGCCGCGATCGCCTTGACAGACGGAGTTCTCAAGATGGCTCAGAAACTCTCAGGCGAAGCGCGCAAGAGTGCGCTCGCCCGGCTCAAGGGCTGGACCGAGGTCAACGGTCGCGACGCCATCAACAAAAAGTTCGTCTTTGCCGATTTCAACCAGGCCTTCGGCTTTATGACCCGCGCCGCGCTGGTGGCGGAAAAGCTCGATCATCATCCCGAATGGTTCAACGTCTACAAGACGGTCGAGGTGACGCTTTCGACCCACGATGCCGGCGGCCTGACCGAGCTCGACGTCAAGCTCGCCGAGACCATGGACAAGATCGCCGGCTGATTTCGGGGGCGGGGGACAGCCGCCTTCCCCGCCTTGCGATTGCCGCCTTCCGCCGCCATTTTGTCGGTTTCGGCCCATAGCGGGCCGCAAGTCGGGTCGCAAGTCTGGTCGTAAGAAGAGGGGCAAATGTGGTTCCGGGCGCAAGCCGCCTCATGGCAGGACATCGCGGCGCTGACGCGCCGCATGGTCGGCAACGAGCAGGAGCTGCAGCGCGACTTCTGGCGCAAGCTCAAAGGCGCCGTGGCCGACCTGCCGTTCGCGGAAGATTTGCTCGCCGCCTATAATTGCGCGTTCGATCGGCAAACGCCGCTGCATGTCAAAGCGGTGCTGCTCGCGGCCATCGCTTATTTCATCCTGCCGACAGATCTGATTCCCGATTACATTCCGGTGATCGGCTACGTCGACGACGCCGCGGTCCTTGCCGGCGCCATCAAGATCGTCACCTCGCACATCAAGCCGGAACATCGCGAGGCGGCGCGGCGCACATTGGCAAGGCTGCGCGGCGAAGCGTGATCAGGGCCGCAGCAGAATTTTTCCCATCACCTTGCGGTCGCTGATGGCTTTCAGCGCGATTGCGATTTCGGCCAACGGATAGGCCGCGTGCACATGGGCGCTGAGCTTGCCGTCGGCGCACCATTTGACGATGTCGGTCATGATCGCGCGTTGCGCTTGCGGCTCGCGCTTGAGCCACGCGCCCCAGAACACGCCGCGAATATCGCAACCGCGCAGTAGCACCAGATTGAGCGGCAGCTTCGGGATTTCTCCGGCAGCGAAGCCGACCACCAGATAACGGCCGAGCCAGGCCAGCGAACGCACTGCCGACTCGGTGTAAGGACCGCCGACCGGATCATAGACCACGTCGATGCCGTGCTCGCCGCCGAGCCGCCGCAGCGCCTCGCGCAAATCCGCGCTGGCATAGTTCACCGTCTCGTCGGCGCCGTGGGCGCGGGCGAAGGCGAGCTTTTCGTCGGACGAGGCGCAGGCGATAACGCGCGCGCCCATCATCTTGCCGAGTTCTATTGCGGCAAGCCCGGTGCCGCCCGAGGCGCCGAGCACGGCCAAAGTCTCGCCAGGCTTGAGCTCTGCGCGGTCGCGCAGCGCGTAAAGCGTCGTGGCATAGATCACGTTGAGGCCGGCGGCGCGTTCGAAATCGAGCGCATCGGGCAGCTTGGCGAGTTGCCGCACGGAAATGGCGACCGCCTCGCGTGCCGCGCCCCAGCCCATATGGCCCATGACGCGGTCGCCGGGCGCGAAGTCGGTCACGCCCGAGCCGACGCTTTCGACGATGCCGGAAAATTCCGCCGCGGGCGAGAATGGAAACGGCGGCTTGTACTGATATTTGCCGGCGATGAGCAGCGTGTCGAAAAAATTCAGCGCCGCGGCCTTGACCCGGACAACGGCTTCGCCGGGCCCGGCTTGCGGTTCGGCGATGTCGGCCAGTTCGAGTTCGTCGGCGGTGCCGAAATGGGTGCAGAGAACAGCTTTCATGACGCCTCCGTGCGCGCGGCTGTTCTTATAACAGAGCCCGCGAAGGCGGCTAATCGAACTGCAAAGCCTCGGTCACGCCGGCGTCCTGCAGCGCGCGCCGCAGCCGCGAGAACGCAAGCCGCAGGCGCGACTTCACCGTGCCGATCGGCAAATTGGTTTTAGCCGCGATGGTTGCGTGCGACAGGCCTTCGAAGAAGGCGAGTTGCACCATTTTGAGCTGCTCGCGCGGCAACGCATCGAGCGCGGCACGGACGCGCTCTTCCTGTTGTGCGGTGGCGATGCCGACGTCGCTGCCCGCGGCAGGATCGGGAATGGCGAACAGATCCGCGTCCGCGTAGCGGTGCTCGCGGCTGCGACGGCCGACATCGATGCAGCGATTGTGGGCGATGCGGAACACCCAGGTGGCAGCCGCCGATTTGCGGCGATCGAACAGATGCGCCTTGCGCCAGATCGTCTCCATCACGTCCTGGGTCAAGTCGGCGGCAGCGAAAGGCGCCAGCCCGAGCCGGAGCATCTGCGCGTGCACGCGCGGCCGGAAATGATCGAACAGCGTGGTGAACGCCTCGTCGTCGCGATGGGCGCCCACCGCCATCAGGAGATCGTCCAGTTCGTCGCCCTTGGCCGCTCGATATTTGCGGCGGGGCTGAAGTTCGTCGGTATGAAACCAGGAGGTCACGCCCGGTACCCCTTCGTGCTGACTCGGCACATGCGAAGGCGGGGTGAAACAGCCTTCAAACCCCCGGCCGCGATGCGCTGCTGACATTGGCCACTATTGTTGACGGCAAAGCCCTTGGCTGTGTCGGTGGTCACACATTGCCGGCTGCCGGCCGGTCGCGGCGGCTAAGCCTAGCGAACGCGTTCCGCAAAAGACCGAATTGGATTAAACTTGAAACGTTTGCTATCCATTGCCCAGGGGTGTTCGCGAGGCTCGATGCGCATCCATCGACGATGGCAGATTGCCCTGCCGCTACTTTTGGGGGTGGTATTGGCCGTTCCGGCCAATGCCCAGCAGCAGCCTGAGTCCGCCGCGCCGGATACCACGGCGCCGGCCCCAGCCCCAGCAAAGCCAGCGCCGGCAAAAAAGCCCGCAAAGCCCAAAACCGCGCCCGCGAAACCGGCCGAGGCAGCACCCGCAAAGCCCGCAAAAGCCGCGGAGGCTGCCCCCGCCAAGCCGGTCACGCCGCCCAACGTCGGCGGCGTGAAGCCAACCTTGCTCGGCCAATACGGCGAATGGGGCGCCTATACGGCGTCGCCCGGCGGCAAGAAGCTCTGCTTCGCCATCGCCAAGCCGACGTCGTCGCAGACCATTCCGCCCGACCGGCCGCGCAATCCGATCTACATGTTCATTTCCTCGCGCCCGGCGGAGAAGGTGAGCAACGAGGTCTCGATCATCATCGGCTATCCGTTCAAGCCGGGCACCGAGGCCTCGGCCGCGGTCGGCTCGACTACTTACGCGCTCTACACCCAGCAGGACGGCGCCTGGATCAAGAACGCCCCCGACGAAGCGCAGATGGTCGACGCCATGCGCGCCGGCCAGAGCGCGGTGGTCAAGGGTGTATCGGCCAAAGGCACGCAATCGACCGACACGTTCTCGCTCAAGGGTCTTTCGCAAGCCCTCGACCGCGTCGGCCAGGAATGCAAGTAGACGGTCGCGAGCCCTCCCCGTGAACGGAAGAGGGACTATCTATCCCTGAGCCGCGTCTCTTTTCGGATTGTCCATGACCGCTCCGCTTGCCGCACCCCATACCGACGGCACCGCGTCCGCTGCTTTCATCGAGAAGCGGCCGCTCGAGCAATATGTCGCGCCGGACAAGCCTTCGCTGGTCGGGCTCTCGCGCGACGCGCTTGCCGCGGCGCTCGGCACCATCGGCGTGCCGGAGCGGCAGCAGCGCATGCGGGTGCAGCAGATCTGGCACTGGCTCTATGTGCGCGGCGCGCAAGATTTTGATGCGATGACGACCTTGTCGAAGGAATTGCGCGCCGAGCTGGCGCAACATTTCACGGCGGCGCGGCCGGAGATCGCCGCGGAGCAGGTCTCTGTCGACGGCACGCGCAAGTGGCTATTGCGGTTTCCCGGCGAAACCGACAGCCTGCCTTGTGAGGTCGAGTGCGTCTACATTCCTGAAACCGACCGCGGCACGCTGTGCATTTCCAGTCAGGTCGGCTGCACGCTCAATTGCACATTCTGCCATACCGGCACGCAGCGCCTGGTGCGCAACCTCACGCCCGGCGAAATCGTCGGCCAGGTCGTGCTGGCGCGAGACCGGTTGAACGACTGGCAGCGCGCGGCATCGCCGAGCGGAGAGGGCGAAAAGCGTCTCGTTTCCAACGTCGTCATGATGGGCATGGGCGAGCCGCTGTACAATTTCGAAGCGGTGCGGGACGGCCTCAATGTCGTCGCCGACGGCGACGGATTGAGCATTTCCAAGCGGCGCATCACGCTGTCGACCTCCGGCGTGGTGCCGAATATTGCGCGCGCCGGAGCGGAGATCGGCAGCATGCTGGCGATCTCGCTGCATGCGGTCACCGACGAACTGCGCGATCAGCTGGTGCCGCTCAACCGCAAATATCCGCTGCGCGAACTGCTCGATGCCTGCCGCCACTATCCCGGCGTATCTAATGCGCGGCGCATCACCTTCGAATATGTCATGCTTAAAGGCATCAACGATTCGCTCGTCGATGCGCGGGCGCTGGTGCGCCTGGTCAAAGGCATTCCCGCCAAGATCAACCTCATTCCGTTCAATCCGTGGCCGGGCACACAATACGAGTGCTCGGACTGGGAGCAGATCGAGAAATTCTCCGAGGTGATCTTCAATGCCGGCTACGCCTCGCCGGTGCGCACGCCGCGCGGCCGCGACATTCTCGCCGCCTGCGGCCAGCTCAAGAGCGCAACCGAAAAGCTCTCCGCCCGCGAGCGGCTGGCGCTGCGCGCCATGGCGATGACGGATTGATGCCGCTCGATGGCCGTCCTCGTCCGCATCGCGATGATCTTCCTCGGCTACGTTCTGGCCTGCATCGCCGCCTCGCTCATTCTCACCGTCGGCACCTTGACGCCGGAATGGGATGATTTGACCGCGCTCGGCCTGCAATCGGTCGCGGTCTGGGCGGTCGTCATGGTCGGCGCCGCCGTGATTGGCGGGATTGCCATGATGTCGGCGCTGCTGGTGATCGCGCTGACGGAAGGATTCTCATGGCGCTCGAGCCTCATCTACGCCGCGCTCGGCGGCGTATTGGCATTGTCGCTGAGCTATGGCCTCGATTTCGCCGGCTATAGTGGCGATCCCGAAAACCCTCTGGTGCGCGAGCGCGAGGTGCTCGCCGCCGCTGGCATTGCCGGCGGTTTTGTCTATTGGTTGTTCGCCGGCCGCAAAGCGGGCTCCTGGAAGTGATTCGCTTTACAACCTCGTCGGGTCAGCGCCCATGAACCGGACCGGACTTGTCATCGCGCTGACTATCGGTGTCGCGGTAGGCGTCGTCTTCGGCGTGTGGCCGCGGCTCGATCTTGCCGCGTCCACGCCGTTCTATGACCCAAGGATCCACGATTTTCCACTCAACGCGCATGTATGGTCGCAGAATGCCCGCGATGCGGCGCGCGGGCTGATCGCGCTTCTGATCCTGCCGGCCGGGATCGCGCTCGTCGGCAAGATTCTTTTCCCGCGACGGCCGCTGCTGATCAAATGCCAGGCCGCGCTGTTCCTGATCGGGACGTTGGCGATCGGCCCCGGCCTTATCACCAATACGCTGTTGAAGGACCATTGGGGCCGGGCGCGGCCGATCGACGTCACCGAATTTGGCGGTGCCAGCCGCTTCACCGCGTGGTGGGATCCGCGCGGCGATTGCCCGAACAATTGCTCGTTCATCGCCGGCGAACCGGCGGGCGCGTTCTGGACCCTGGCGCCGGCGGCGCTGGCGCCGCCGCAATGGCGCGCGCTGGCCTACGGCGCGGCGCTCGCCTTCGGCAGCGCGGTCGGCCTGCTGCGCATCGCCGGCGGCGGGCACTTTTTCACCGACGTCGTGTTTGCCGGCGTGTTCATGTATTTGTTGATCTGGGCGGCCTACTTGCTGATCTATCGCTGGTGGCCGAACCGGGCCAGCAACAAGACCGACAATGCGCCTGAATAGGCCGCGTACTCATAAATTAAATCGAGACGCTCGGATGAGCTGACATCAGGTGGCGGCTTTGGTTTTGGGGGCAGTCAGCGCAACGGATGCCTCCGTGGTCAGTAACAGGAAAGTAAATGTCTCCTCGAGGTAAAGCCGGACCTTCTTATCATCATGGCTGAGGTAACCGATCGATGCATCCTCGCCGATATACAGTCCGAAATCACCGCCGCGGGTCGTGAGCACAAATGCGCCGGAAATCGCTGGAGCCCAGATGATTTGTCCGTCCATGAGCCGTTTGATGTGCTCCATGACCGGATAGCCGTGGTCGCTGGTCTCACTCAGCCCCGTATAGGCGTCGGCACTGAGCAACACTGAGTAGGGACCGTTGACACCGGCGAGCCGCAATTGACTGAGCGCGTGCGCGATGGCGTCCGGATAGGCGCGTATGTCGGCCGGAAGGGGCTTCACCGGATTGCTGGTCCCCTCGCGGATGCCGCCGATGCCGGCGGCGGCATAGCCTTCGAAGATCGCCCGGTCTTCGGCAAAGGCCAAAAGCCGCGCCGCATCTTTCGCGGGCTGCCAATCCGAATCGTTGGCGCCACGCTCCACGTCATCGATTTGTTGGCGATCGAGTTCGAAAGGAACGCGGAGTTCGACCAGCGCTTTGACTTCGCGCTGTCGCGCCAGGATGCCACTTCCCGGCGCCGCGACATTGCGCAAATGGCCGGTGCCGATGGCGGGGGTGGCGACGCCGCTTGGGCCCTGCACGTCGACGACGCGCCTGCCGGCGAGGTAGCGTTTGATGGTGCGCGACGTTTCCTCCTCGATCTGAGACCAGGCAGCGTCAGATATCGGGGCAAGCTCGCGGTGAAGGTTATTCATGAGCCATTGTCTCCTTTAAGCGAACCGATACCGAGCGAACCGTCGCGCTTCGGCGCCGGCTGCGGCGCCGCGTCGGCGGACGTGTCCGAAAGCATTTGTCCGGCTGGCGGAGCGTCGTCGCCGACATTTTCCAAAAAAGTCGCGGACGGCACGAAAAACAGATTGCCGGTCTTTGCGACGCTGAAATCGAGCAGACGATCGTAATTGCCGGGCGGACGGCCGACGAACATATTTTCCAGCATCTGTTCAATAGTTCGTGGCGAACGCGCGTAGCCGATGAAATAGGTGCCGAATTCCTTCTCGCCAACGCGGCCGAACGGCATGTTGTCGCGGACGATTTTGATTTCCTTGCCATCCTCGATGATGGTCGTCAGCGCATTGTGAGCCGACGTCGGCTTTACCGCATCGTCGAGCTCGATGTCGGAAAGCTTGGTGCGCCCGATAATGCGCTCCTGAGCTTCAGTGGACAGCGCGTTCCAACCGGCCACATCGTGCAAGTATTTTTGCACGATCACGTAGCTGCCGCCGGCGAAGACGGTATCTTCGGCGCCCAGATAAACGGCGTCGATCGCCGTTTGCGCCGTCGGGTTCTCCGTGCCGTCGACAAAGCCGATGAGATCGCGGTCGTCGAAATAGCGAAAACCGTGCACTTCATCGACTACTGCAACGGCCTCGCCGAGCCGGGCCATGATTTGCGTTGCCAGCTCGAAACAGAGGTCCATGCGCTTGGCGCGAATGTGAAACAGGAGATCGCCTGGCGTCGCGATGGCATGGCGCGAGCCGGCCTTGAATTCCCGAAAAGGATGCAGCTCCGCGGGCCGCGGTTGACCAAAGAGCCTGTCCCACGCGTCGGATCCAATCCCCATCACACAGGACAGGTCTCCCTCGATATCGCGGAATCCGACGGCACGTAACAGCGCCGGGAGATCCCCGCAAAACGACCGGACTGCCTCACGACTGGCGCCGCCGGAGTTGACCGTCGCGACAATAAAGATCGCGGCACGCGTCAAAGACCGAACCACCGCCTGTGGCTCGGGAGGCAAGCCGGATCGTGTGCCGGGCACGCTCAATGAACCTTACTCCGTCGATGACGCCCCCAAGAGAGGGCATCTATCGTCGGCTAAGATTGTGGGATTGTGACGAAAAAGACAACCGACGTGCAGGCCAATCTGCGCGTGCATCTCGCCTCTTCAGCGAACGGGATTACGCCCGATGTATTCGGGCGATGCTGCTCGGCGCGGGGATTTCGATGCCGTCTTCTCTCAGGCCGGCGATATGGAAACGGATCGCCTCGCGGAATACGCCGACCGCGCAGCAAGGCACGCCTTGCGTCCTTCCCGAGCCCGCCTATAGTCCGCGCCAAATTCGGCTAGGCTCTTGCTTCGTACAGGATTTTTCGATGCCTCAAGGCGACGTCAAAAAGGTGGTGCTGGCCTATTCGGGCGGGCTCGACACCTCGATCATCCTCAAGTGGCTGCAGACCACGTATGGCTGCGAGGTGGTGACCTTCACTGCCGATCTCGGCCAGGGCGAGGAGCTCGAGCCGGCCCGCGCCAAGGCGTTGACGCTTGGCATCAAGCCGCAGAACATCTTCATCGAGGATCTGCGCGAGGAATTCGTCCGCGATTACGTGTTTCCGATGTTCCGCGCCAATACGCTCTACGAGGGCCAATATCTGCTCGGTACCTCGATCGCGCGGCCATTGATCGCCAAGAAGCAGGTCGAGATCGCCGAAAAGGTCGGCGCCGACGCGGTCGCCCATGGCGCCACCGGCAAGGGCAACGACCAGGTGCGGTTCGAGCTCGCCTATTACGCGCTCAAACCCGACGTAAAAGTCATCGCGCCGTGGCGCGAATGGGAATTTAAATCGCGCGAGGCGCTGCTGGCCTTTGCCGAGAAAAATCAAATCCCGATCGCCAAGGACAAGCGCGGCGAGGCGCCGTTTTCGACCGACGCCAATCTTCTGCATACCTCGTCCGAAGGCAAGGTGCTTGAAGATCCGTCCGGCGAAGTGCCGGATTATGTCTATTCGCGCACCGACGATCCGGAGAAAGCGCCGGACAAGGCCGACTACGTCACCATCGATTTCGAGCGCGGCGATCCGGTCGCGGTCGACGGCAAGAAGTTGTCGCCGGCGGCGCTGCTCACGGCGCTCAATGCGCTCGGCCGCAAGCACGGCATCGGCCGGCTCGACCTGGTCGAGAACCGCTTCGTCGGCATGAAGTCGCGCGGCATGTACGAGACGCCGGGCGGCACCATCCTGCTCGCCGCCCATCGCGGCATCGAATCGATCACGCTCGACCGCGGCGCCGCGCATCTCAAGGACGAGCTGATGCCGAAATATGCCGAGCTGATCTATTACGGCTTCTGGTTCTCGCCCGAGCGCGAAATGCTGCAAGTCGCGATCGACAAGAGCCAGGACTTCGTCACCGGCCAGGTGCGGGTCAAGCTCTACAAAGGCAATGCCGGCGTCGTCGGCCGCGACAGCAAATATTCGCTCTACGACCAGGACCTGGTGACGTTCGAGGACGGCAAGGTCGCCTACGACCAGCGCGACGCCGAAGGTTTCATCCGGCTCAACGCGCTGCGGCTGCGCACGCTCGGGCAGAGGAAGCGGAAGCTGAAATTGTGAGGAGCGTGCCCCGCGCTCACACCTGACGCTCGACCAGGGTGCGCTTGATCTCGGCGATGGCCTTGGCCGGATTGAGGTGTTTTGGGCAGGCCTTGGCGCAATTCATGATGGTGTGGCAGCGGTAGAGGCGGAACGGGTCTTCCAGATTGTCGAGCCGCTCGCCGGTGGCTTCGTCGCGGGAATCCACGATCCAGCGCTGCGCCTGCAACAGCGCCGCCGGGCCGAGATAGCGCTCGGAATTCCACCAATAGCTCGGGCATGAGGTGGAGCAGCAGGCGCAGAGAATGCATTCGTAGAGACCGTCGAGTTTTGCCCGGTCCTCGTGGCTCTGCTTCCATTCCTTCTGCGGCGTCGGCGACACGGTCTGCAGCCAGGGCTGGATCGCGGCGTGCTGGGCATAGAAATTGGTGAGGTCGGGCACCAAATCCTTCACCACCGCACAGTGCGGCAGCGGATAGACGCGCACCGCGCCTTTGACCTCGGCCATCGCCTTGGTGCAGGCCAGCGTGTTGGTGCCGTCGATGTTCATGGCGCAGGAGCCGCAGATGCCCTCGCGGCAGGAGCGGCGGAAGGTCAAGGTGGCGTCGACATTGTTCTTGAGCCAGATCAGCCCGTCGAGAATCATCGGGCCGCAATCGCCGGTGTCGACGTAATAGGTGTCGATGCGCGGATTGGCCCCGTCGTCCGGATTCCAGCGATAGACGCGGTATTCGCGCTCCACCTTGGCCTTGGCCGGATGCGGCCAGGTCTTGCCGTCGGTGACCTTGGAATTTTTCGGCAGCGTGAATTGGACCATCGCGTTTTTGCTTTCAGTAAACCCGCGCTTTGGGCTCGATATAGGACACGTCGTTGGTGAGCGTGTAGGTGTGCACCGGCCGGTAATCGACGGTGACCTTGCCCGTATTGGTGTCGAGCCAGGTCAGGGTGTGTTTCATCCAGTTCTTGTCGTCGCGATCGGGGAAATCCTCGCGCGCATGGGCGCCGCGGCTTTCGGTGCGATTGCCCGCGGCATCCATGGCGACGACGGCCTGCTCGATCAAATTGGCGAATTCCAGCGTTTCGACCAGGTCGGAATTCCAGATCAGCGAGCGGTCGCTGACGCGTAGGTCGGCGGCGGCGTCGAACACTTCATGGATCAGCTTGGTGCCTTCCTGTAGGATTTCGCCGGTGCGGAACACGGCGCAGTTGGTCTGCATGATGTGCTGCATCTTGGCGCGCAGCTGGGCGGTCGGCGTGCTGCCCGAGGCATAGCGGAATTTGTCGAGCCGCGACAGCGAGCGCTCGGCGGAGTCTTTCGGCAGTTCCGGTTGCTTGTCGTTCGGGGTGAGGATTTCGGCGCAACGCAGCGCCGCCGCACGACCGAACACCACGAGATCGATCAGCGAATTCGAGCCGAGCCGGTTGGCGCCGTGCACCGAGACGCAGGCCGCCTCGCCAAGCGCCATCATGCCGGGCACGATGTGATCGGGATTGCCGTCTTTCTTGGTCAGCGCCTCGCCGTGATAATTGGTGGCGATGCCGCCCATATTGTAGTGCACCGTCGGCACGATCGGCACCGGCTCGCGGGTGAGATCGACGCCGGCGAAGATGCGCGCTGATTCGGTGATGCCCGGCAGCCGCTCGGCGAGAATTTTGGGATCGAGATGATCGAGATGCAGGAAGATGTGATCCTTCTTCGGCCCGACGCCGCGGCCTTCGCGAATCTCGATGGTCATGGCGCGCGAGACGACGTCGCGCGAGGCAAGATCCTTGGCTGACGGCGCGTAGCGCTCCATGAAGCGCTCGCCTTGGGCATTGACCAGATAGGCGCCTTCGCCGCGGGCGCCTTCGGTGATCAACACGCCGGCGCCATAAACACCGGTCGGATGGAATTGTATGAATTCCATGTCCTGGAGCGGCAAGCCGGCGCGCAGCACCATGGCGTTGCCGTCGCCGGTCTGGGTGTGCGCACCGGTGCATGACGCATAGATGCGGCCGTAGCCGCCGGTCGCCAGCACCGTCATCTGCGCGGAAAAGCGATGGATGGTGCCGTCGTCGAGATTGAGCGCGACCACGCCGCGGCAGCGGCCGTCGTCGTCCATGATCAGGTCGATGGCGAAATATTCGATGAAGAACTCCGCCGAATGGCGCAACGCCTGGCCATACATGGTGTGCAGCATGGCGTGGCCGGTGCGGTCGGCGGCGGCGCAGGTGCGCTGGGCGGTGCCCTTGCCGTAGTGCGTGGTCATGCCGCCGAACGGGCGCTGATAGATCTTGCCGTCTTCCTCGCGGCGCGAGAACGGCAGACCCCAATGCTCCAGCTCGTAGACCGCTTCCGGCGCGTTGCGGCACAGATATTCGATGGCGTCCTGGTCGCCGAGCCAGTCGGAGCCCTTGACCGTGTCGTACATGTGCCAGCGCCAGTCGTCCTCGCCCATATTGCCCAGCGCCGCGGCAATGCCACCCTGCGCCGCCACGGTGTGCGAGCGCGTCGGAAACACCTTGGTGATGCAGGCGGTGCGCAGTCCCGCCTCGCTGCAGCCGACCACGGCGCGCAGGCCTGAGCCGCCGGCGCCGATCACCACCACGTCGTAGGCGTGATCCTCGATCGGATAGGCGCGTCCATTGATGGCGGGCGCGGCGTTTTTTCCGTTTGTTGCGTTGTCCGCCATGCTCACAATCCGAACGAGAGTTTGATGATGCCGAAAGCCGCGGTGAGGCCAACCACGATGGTGAAGAAGGTGTTGGCCATCAACAGCGCAAGCTTCGCCGTTTCGTCGTGCACGTAATCCTCGATGATCACCGCCATTCCGATCCGCATATGGATGGTGATCGAGCCGACGAACAGCAGCATGATGATGGCTATGGCGGGCGAGCCGAGAATCTGCGCCACGGCAGCCTGGTTGCGGCCCAACAGCGTGATCAGGATGATCACCACCGCGATGGTCAGCGGGATATTGGCGATCGCGGTGACGCGCTGGTGCCAAAAGTGACCGGTGCCGGATTTCGCCGTGCCAAAACCGCGCACGCGGGCGAGCGGCGTGCGGATATGCGCATTGCCGCTCATACCGAGCCTCCCATGGCGAGGAGCCCGATGACCCAAAGGATCAGCGTGATCACGATCGAACCGATCAGGTTGGCGGCGACCAGCCATTCGCGCTCGACCGGCCCCAGGCCGCGGCCGGTATCCCAGATCAGATGGCGGATACCGCCCAGCATGTGGTGGATCAGCGCCCAGGTGTAACCGAGCAGAATGAGGCGCCCAATCCAGGAACCGATGAACCACTCGAAGCGCGCATAGCCGTTCGGGCCCGCGGCGGCGATGAACCACCAGGCCAAGAGCAGCGTGCCGAAGTATAGGCCAAATCCGGTGATGCGATGAACGATCGACATCATCATCGTCAGCATCGGCCGGTAAATCTGCAGGTGCGGCGACAGCGGCCGCGCGACGGGGGCCTTGGTTTCGGCCATTGTGCTCATCCGAATTCGCTCGATGTGGGCGCCGAGCTTGGACCTGTTCCTAGCCAATCTGCGCGGCTATCGCAATGCAGCGACATGCACATAAAGGCGCCGGCGCACGCTTCATTTCGCATAAGACGAAAGATTAGCGTTGAAATATCGAATTACAATGGGCATTGTATAAAGCCTGACTTCGTCAAATCCGAAGGCAGGATCATTGCCATGCGATTCGATCTCGCCGATCTCAGCCTGTTCCGCCACGTCGTCGAGGCGGGCAGCATCACCCACGGCGCCGAGCGCGCGCATCTCGCGCTGGCCGCAGCTTCGACGCGTATCCGTAACATGGAGGATGTGCTCGGCGTGCCGCTGCTGACGCGCGGTCGGCAAGGCGTCACACCGACGCAAGCCGGCCGCACGTTGCTGCAGCACGCGCGCACCATCCTGCGTCAGGCCGAGCGCCTGCACGAAGATCTTGGCGCCTATGGGGGCGGTCTCGCCGGGCAGATCCGCGTGCTGTCGAACACCAACGCGCTGACCGAGTTCCTGCCCGAGGCGCTGAGCTCGTTCCTGGCCGAACACCCGAGCGTCAGCGTCGATCTCGAAGAACGCCTGAGCGACGAAATCGTCGGCCTCATCGCCGAAGGGGTCGCCGATATCGGGGTCGTCGCCGGCACGGTCGATGCAGGCGCGCTGGAAACCTATCCGTTTCGCCGCGACCGTTTCGTGCTGGTGGTGGCGCAAGACCATCCGTTGGGCAAGCGCGCCAGGATCGGTTTTGAAGACGTGCTTGAGCACGATTTTGTCGGCCTCGATCGCGCCAGCGCCATCCAGCGCTTCCTCGCCACCAAAGCCGTACGCATCGGCCGGCCGCTGCGGCTGCGCGTGCAGTTGCGCAGCTTCGACGCGGTGTGTCGCCTCGTCGAATGCAAGGTCGGCATCGGCATCGTGCCGGAAACCACCGCGCGCCGCGTGTCGAAGACCATGGCCATTGCGATCGTGCCGCTCACCGATTCCTGGGCGGTGCGCGACCTGACGATCTGCACTCGCAGCATGAGCGAGTTGCCGCTTTTTGCCCGGCAGCTGGTCGAGCATTTGCGGGCGACAGCCTAGAGGGATGCTTTCTATCTCGGCATTAGCACCCAGTAATCGAGATCGAGCAGCACGGCGGGATCGTAATCGTCGCCGGTCTTGAGCGGGAATTCGCCGCACGGCTTGTCGTTGGTGGCGACCGTGCGCAGCCGCAGCGCGCCGACGTCGGTGCGGCCGGGCAGCTCCGCCTTGGCCAACACTTCCGACCAGGCAAAGACCGTCCCGCCCGCGAACAAGGGAGCAACGTGCCGGCCGCCGTTGATGGCGGCGATGTGGAAGGCATTGGCCAGCCCGTTGAAGGTCAGCGAGCGGGCGAGCGAGATGACGTGGCCGCCATAGATCAGCCGCCGCCCGAAGCGGCCCTGCTTGGCGCTGAACTGGTCGAAATGGATGCGCGCGGTGTTCTGATAGAGCCGCGTCGCGATCTGATGCTCGGCCTCTTCGACCGTATAGCCGTCGACATGATCGATCTTTTCGCCGACTTCGTAATCGCCAAAGCGATAGGGGCTGCCGGCGAGCGCGAGATCGTAAGCGGCGATATCGAGCGGCGGACAGGCTTCGCTCAACACATTCGGCTCGACCGCGGTCGGCAGGCGCGGTACGTGATCGCCGGGTGCGGGCGCCGCCTCGTCGCGTTTACGCACCATCACCCAGCGCACATATTCGAGCACCGGCGTGCCGTCCTGCTTGTAGCCGGTGGTGCGCACATAGACGATGCCGGTCTTGTGGCTCGAATTCTCCTTCAAGCCGATGACCTCGGAGAGCGCGGTCAGCGTGTCGCCGGGATAGACGGGCTTGCGGAAATAACAGCCGGCATAGCCGAGATTGGCCACGGCATTGAGCGAGACATCGGGCACGGTCTTGCCGAACACGATGTGGAACACCAACAGATCGTCGACCGGCGCGCGCGGATAGCCGATCGCTGCGGCGAACGCGTCCGACGATTGCACCGCGAACCGCGCGCCGAACAGGCCGGTGTAAAGCGCGACATCGCCGACCGTGACCGTGCGCGGCGTGGCGTGGCGGATCACCTGGCCGATACGGAAATCTTCAAAGCAATTGCCGGGGCTGGTCTTTGCCATTGTTCGTCCTTGTCTGTGGAGAGCCCGGCGTTCCGGGGGCGTTTCATACCTCACACGCAGCGACCGGAAAAGCCTTCACGCAGCCGTGACCGCGTCTCTGAAACCCCCGCCAAAACCCACCGTATCTCGATGCGACGACGACCTCGATCGTCTCGCCCGCGGTTTCGCCGCGGCGAACCCAATGAATCAACATGGAGACTGTCATGTCCAAGCGTTTCGCTTTGCTCGCCTCTGCGGCCGCGCTCGCCTTCGCCGTCGCGGTGCCGGCGCCCGTGGTTTACGCGCAGATGGCGGAGAAAACCGTCACCGTCGGCGGCGCGCCGATGTATCCGTCGAAGAACATCATCCAGAACTCGGTCAATTCCAAAGACCACACCACGCTGGTCGCAGCCGTGAAGGCCGCCGGCCTGGTCGATACGCTGTCCGGTCCCGGGCCGTTCACCGTGTTCGCGCCAACCAATGCGGCGTTCGCCAAGCTGCCGGCCGGCACGGTCGATAGCCTGCTCAAGCCCGAGAACAAGGCGACGCTGGTCAAAGTGCTGACCTATCACGTGGTTCCCGGCCGCATGACCGCCGTCAACCTGATGAAAGCGGTCAAGGACGGCGAGGGCGAAGCGCACCTGAAGACCGTCGCCGGCGAAGACTTGATCGTGAAGCAGGCCGGCCCCGGCAAGCTCACCATCACCGACGCCAAGGGCGATGTGGCTATGGTTACCACCGCCGACGTGCTGCAGTCGAACGGCGTCATCCACGTCATCGACACGGTGATGCTGCCATAATTTGTACGCTTCAAAGCACCCCTCTCCTCCAGCTTGGGGAGAGGGGGCACTGACACGAATGTGAGGCGAACGTGCGCCGCCGTTTTGTTATAGGGTTGCGGCAATGACGATCGAAGCGACTAGCGACTCGCCCGTGCTACCCGCCTCCGCGACCGGGCCCCTCATCCATCCGCGCTGGGTGCGTATCACGCACTGGATCAACGCCCTGGCCATGTTCATGATGATCGGCTCCGGCTGGCAGATCTACGATGCCTCGCCGCTGTTTCGGTTCATCTATTTCCCGACACAGCTGGCGCTGGGGCAATGGCTCGCCGGCGCCTTGCTGTGGCATTTCGCGGCGATGTGGCTCCTGGTCATCAACGGCATCGTCTATGTGACGCTCGGCATCGCGACCGGCCGCTTCCGCCGCAAGCTGTTGCCGATCCGGCTGCGCGAGGTCGTCAAAGACATACTCGCCGCGCTGCGTGGCAAACTCGCGCACGACGATCTGTCGGTCTACAACGCGGTGCAGCGGCTCTTGTACCTCGGCGTCATACTCGCCGGCGTCGTCATCGTGCTCTCGGGCTTGTCGATCTGGAAGCCGGTGCAGCTCAAATATCTCACCGCGTTTTTCGGCGGCTACGACTTCGCCCGTTACGTTCATTTCTTCGCCATGGCGTCGATCGTGGGATTTTTGACTATCCACGTGGCGCTGGCGCTGATCGTGCCGAAGAGCCTGCGTGCCATGATCTACGGCCGGTAACGCGAGGAACAGACGATGCCACGTGAACGCAGAAAAATTCCCGGCGTCGATGCAAAACTCCTGATCAAGGACGCCGCGAAACTGTTGCCCGATCCGTCGCGGCGGCTGTTCCTGCGCGGCGCCGCGAGCCTCGGCGCGCTCGCCACGCTCACCGGCTGCGACATCATCGACGGGCCGACGGCAGAGAGCGCGCTGCGCGTGGTCTCGCGCTTCAACGATTGGGTCCAGGCCCGCCTGTTCAGCCCGACCACCTTGGCGCCGGAATATCCCGAAAGCGCCATCACGCAGCCGTTCCCGTTCAACGCCTATTACGCCGAGGACGAGGCGCCCGATGTCGACGGCGAGACCTATCAGCTCGAGATCGGCGGCCTGGTCGACAACAAGAAGCCGTGGACGCTGGCCGAGCTTTACAAGCTGCCGGAAGTCTCGCAGATCACGCGGCATGTTTGTGTCGAGGGCTGGAGCGCGATCGGCTCCTGGCAGGGCGTGAAACTGTCCGACTTCCTGAAAATGATCGGCGCCGACACCAAAGCCAAATATGTCTGGTTCCAGTGCGCCGAGGGCTATTCCAACACCATCGACATGCCGACCGCGCTGCACCCGCAGACGCAATTGACGCTCAAATTCGATCACCAGATCCTGCCCCAGGCCTACGGCTTCCCGATCAAGATCCGCATTCCGACCAAGCTCGGTTTCAAGAACCCCAAATACGTCACCGCCATGTGGGTGCAGAACAACGACGCCGGCGGCTATTGGGAGAACCAGGGCTACAACTGGTTCAGCGGGCAGTAACGGCCGGGGGCGCAGTCCGGTCGTACGCCGTGCGATGCTCGGCTTGCCAAGCCGAGCATCGCACATTAGCAATCACGCCTCATCGTAACGAGGCGTGATTTATGGCGACCTATAATCTTCTCCTGCTGGCTGGTGACGGCATTGGCCCGGAAGTCATGGCCGAGGTGAAGCGGCTGCTTGGCTTCTACGCCAAGAAAGGCGTTGCCGATTTCCGGACCGAGGATGGGCTGGTCGGAGGTGCCGCATATGACGCCCACAACGTCGCCATTACCGAAGAGACCATGGCCAAGGCTCATGCGGCCGACGCCGTGATCTTCGGCGCCGTCGGCGGGCCGAAGTGGGACAAGGTGCCGTTCGAGGCGCGGCCGGAGGCGGGGCTGCTTCGCTTGCGCAAAGAACTCGGCCTGTTCGCCAATATCCGCCCGGCAATCGTCTATCCGGCGCTGGCCGACGCATCGAGTCTGAAGCGCGAGGCGGTCGAGGGGCTCGATATCATCATCCTGCGCGAGCTCACCGGCGGCGTTTATTTTGGCGAGCCGAAAACCATCACCGATCTCGGCAACGGCCAGAAGCGCGCCATCGATACGCAAGTTTACGACACCTATGAGATCGAGCGCATCGCCCGCGTCGGCTTCGAATTGGCGCGCAAGCGGCGCAACAAGGTCACCTCGATGGAAAAGCGCAACGTGATGAAGACCGGTGTGCTGTGGCACGAGGTGGTCGGTCAGGTGCACGAGCGCGACTACAAGGACGTGCAGCTCGAGCACATGCTGGCCGACGCCGGCGGCATGCAGCTGGTGCGCTGGCCGAAGCAGTTCGACGTGATCGTGACCGACAACCTGTTCGGCGACATGCTGTCCGACGTCGCGGCGATGCTTACCGGCTCGCTCGGCATGCTGCCGTCGGCTTCGCTGGGCGAGCTCGATCCGAAGACCAAGCGGCGCAAGGCGATGTATGAGCCGGTGCACGGCTCGGCGCCCGACATCGCCGGCAAGGGCATGGCGAACCCGATCGCGATGCTCGCGTCCTTCGCCATGGCGATGCGCTATTCTTTCAACATGGGTAAGGAAGCCGATAAGCTCGAAGCCGCCATCGCCGCGGCGCTCGGCAAAGGCTTGCGCACCGCCGACATCAAGTCGGAAGGCTGCAAGATCGTCTCTACCGCAGAAATGGGCGAGGCGATAGTCGGCGAGTTGGAGAAGCCCTCGGCCTGATCACGGTCGCCGCTGCCCGACATGTCCCAGCTCATTCTCAGCGCGCATTCGGGAAGCCACGACGCCGTCGCCGCGGTATTCGTCGATTATGAGCTGAAGGCCGCGGTGCAGCTCGAGCGGCTGACGCGCCGCAAGAGCGACGGCCGCGAGCATCCCGATCTTGCCATCGACGAGGTGCTGTCGATCGCCGGCGCGACCCGCAAAGACGTCGACGTCGTCTGCTTCAGCCGCTCGGAATTTCCGACCATCTTCTACCGCAATATCCGCGGTGTGCGCTGGATCCGCGAAAAATATCGCAAATATGTCGAGGGCAATGCGCGGCGCTATATGCCGCCGGAATTTTTGCGCTACCACACCACGAAGATCGACGACATCTTCAACGTGCCAAAATTTCGCCGCGCCGGCGGCTTCCGCGACGATGCGGCAATGTTCTTCTACAATCATCACGAATCGCACGCGCTGGCGCCGCTGTTCTACACCGACTGGAACGATGCGCTGCTCGTCACCGCGGACGGCGGCGGCGATACCGTCAATTACAGCCACCGCCATTTCGCCGACGGCGCGCTGACGACGATCTATGGCGGCGAGGAATGCCTGCTCACGCCGCTGCCGACCGACAGTTTGGGCCACGCTTATGAGACGGTGACGGGAGCGCTCGGCTTCATCCCGCGGCGCCACGAGGGCAAGCTGACCGGGCTCGCGGCTTTCGGCCAGCCGATCCTGGCGGGAAAAATCGGTGCGCACTTTTCTGTCGATGACTTAGGCCGCGTGCGTTCGGATTTCCGCGATTTTCGCGACATGCACGATACCATCCGCAGTCTTGCCGTCAGCGTGAGCCGGGAAGATGCCGCGGCTTCGATCCAGCAGGTGCTGGAAGACACCATGCTGCGCTCGGTCGAGCGGCTATTGCAGCGCCACAAGGCGCGGCATCTTGGCCTCGCAGGCGGCGTCTTCGCTAATGTGCGGCTCAATCGCGTGCTCGCCGAACGGCTGCCGCTCGATGAGATCTTCGTCTTCCCGGCGATGGGCGACGAGGGCATGCCGGCGGGCGGCGCGCTTTGTTATCTGCTGCAACGTGACGGTCTGCGCCATTGGCTGGCGCAGCGCCGGCGCCTGCGCGACATGTATTTCGGCCGCGATTACACCGGCGCGATCGATGATACGCTCAAAGCAAGCGCCGGCGTGCGCCGCACCGCTGAAACGCCGATCGATGGCGCCGCAAAGCGGCTTCATGCCGGTCAGCTCGGCGCGATCTATACCGGCCGCATGGAATACGGGCCGCGTGCGTTAGGTGCGCGCTCGATCCTCGCCAATCCGTCGCGCCGAGAGACTCATGACCTGCTCAACCAGCGGCTGGCACGCTCGGAATTCATGCCGTTCGCGCCGGTGATCACCGAGGAGAAAGCGGCGAGCGTGTTCGACATCAATCCGGTCAACGCCTATGCCTGCCGCTTCATGACCATCACCTGCAACGTGAAGCCGCAATGGCGCGAGCGGATCGCGGCGGTGGTCCATGTCGACGGCTCGGCGCGGCCGCAGACCATCGCGCGCGACACCAATCCGCTTTACTACGATATCCTCATCGCGTTCGAGCGGGAGACCGGCCTGCCGGTGCTGGTCAATACCAGCTTCAACGTCCACGAAGAGCCGATCGTCAACAAGCCGTCGGAATGCGTCAAAGCGCTGTTGGACGGCCGCATCGATTTCATTGTGACGACGCAAGGGATCTATGAGCGGTTGTCGCCGAGCCCGGGCCCTGCCGCAGTGTAGGGCCGTGAGTGCCGCGGATCGCGGTTACGTCAGAACGGCGCGCCCGGGGTGACGAAGGCGCGCGGCAGCGGGTAACCGTTGCTCCCGGAAAAGTCGGGGCCGATGAACCAGAACTGCGATTGACCAGGATCGCCACCTGCCGGGAACGCGTAGTCCGTGAATTTGCGATCGCCAACCGACACTTCGGTGCCGGTCTCCAGATAAGAGCGCGGCCGAATGACGATCACCGTGGTGCGGCCGTACTGGTCGTGGATGATGGTCCTGGAGGGCTGGATGACGGTACCGCTCGCGGTCCGCATCACCGGGGGCTGCGGCGGCTGCCTCTTGGTCGCCGCTTCGGCGGAACCGGCCTGGGCCGCAAATACGGCCAAGACAGCAGCTGTGACGGCTAATGCACGCATGGCACCTCGCTCTCCAAGTTGCCAGTGTAGCCTGCTTCGGCCGCCGGCAATAGCGTCCCGGCAACGGCCTCAGGCGCCCCGGGGTTCCGCCCGGCTCGCCGTCAATTGCCCTTACAGAACAATTTCCTCGTATCGGCGGACTTTTTGTCACGTTATTCTGCAGACCGGCGATGCACTGGAACCATCGCATAGCTTGGCGCTTCGGAGGGAGGGCCAAGCCACAACAAACGCGCGAGGGAGGATATGCCATGCTCACGCGACGATCCGTATTGGGCACAGTCGGCGCCGGCCTGGCGCTCGCCGGCAGCGGTTGGCCGAAGCTCGCCGACAGCCGGGCTGCAGGAGCACCGGTTAGCCCGGGGGTGCCCGGGGGCGTTGTCGAGTCCGCCACCATGGAGGCGCTGCCGGGCAAGAAGCCGCTGATCCGGCTCGCCTACCGGCCGCCGAACTACGAATCCCCGCTGGATTATTTGCGCACCCCCATCACGCCGAACGACGAGTTTTTCATCCGCTATCACCTTTCCGACATTCCCGACGTCGATGCCGCGACCTACAAGATCGCGGTCGGCGGCGACGGCGCCAATGGCCAGACCGAGCTCACGCTCGACGATCTGAAAAAGCTGCCGGCCTCCGAAATCGTCGCGGTCAATCAATGTTCGGGCAACCGGCGCGGCCTCTCGACCCCGCATGTCGCCGGCGTCGAATGGGGTTTTGGCGCCATGGGTTGCGCGCGCTGGAAAGGCGCCCGGCTGAAAGACGTGCTCGCCATGGTCGGGCTCAAGCCGGAAGCGATCGAGATCGCGTTTAACGGCGCCGATGGTCCGGCCTTCGACAAGACGCCCGACTTCATCAAGAGCCTTCCGCTGTGGCGGGCGGTCGATGAATCGACGTTGATCGCCTACGAAATGAACGGCGCGCCCTTGCCGCATTTCAACGGCTATCCGGCCCGCCTCATCGTGCCAGGCTGGACCGGCACCTATTGGATGAAGCATCTCATCAGCGTCACCGCGCTGACCAAGCCGCAGGGCGGTTTCTGGATGAACCCGGCCTACCGCATTCCGGTCGGCATGTTCCCGGTGGTGGCGCGCTTCGTCTCCCAGGAAAACGCCACCTCGACGCCGATCACCGAGATCGTCGTCAACTCGCTGATCACCAGCCATACCGACGGCGCCAAGGTGAAGGCCGGCAACAACACCGTCAGCGGCTTGGCCTGGGACGGCGGCTACGGCATCACCGGTGTCGAAGGCTCGATCGACGGCGGCAAAACCTGGTCGGCGGCAACGCTCGGCGAGGATCTCGGCCGCTACGCCTTCCGGCCCTGGAGCTTTCAGCTCAAGGCCAAGCGCGGCAAAAATACGGCTATGATCAGCGCCACCAACAAGATCGGCCAGACCCAGACCGCGGCCTTGCTGTTCAATCCGGCCGGCTACCACAACAACGTGATGCAAAACATCACGCTGAACGCGGCTTAAGGGAGGGCACGATGCGCACGATCGTTTTTGCCGTTTTCGCCGCCGCCGCGCTTGTTGCGCTTCCGGCGCTGGCCGATGAGCCGACCATTCAGCTCAAGCCCGGCCCGGGCCTCGACAAGGTCGAAGGCAATTGCGGCGCCTGCCACAGCCTCGTTTATATCCAGATGAACTCGCCGTTCCTCAATGCGGCGGGCTGGAACGCCGAGGTTACCAAGATGATCAAGGCATTCGGCGCGCCGATCAGCGACACCGACGCCAAGGACATCGCGGCGTATTTGGCGGCGAATTACGGGACGTGAGAAAGGCGCCCGCGTAGCGCCGCCTTCAGTTGCGACGCCTGCCGCGGCGCGATGTGTTCCTCGCGTTCCGGCGTTGCCGCCAGGATCGGATTGCGCTGGCCGCAGAAGGTGCGCTTGACCTCGGCGCGGGCGAACATTTCGGCGAGCTTGGCATCGCCGTTCACCAGGGTGAGCCGGTCGAGCAGGCACGCCACCATCGCCCGATCCACCACCTCGTGGCCGGCGCTGCAATACCAGCCGGCGATTTGCATGACGGGTTCTGTGAACGGCCGCGCGAAACCGAGGCAACGGCGCTCATTGCCAGGAATTGGGCCTTGCGGCGCCACGGCAAAGTCGACCAGCGCTACGGAACCGAACTTGCTGTCGATCTGGCCGTCGGGTTTGACGTCGTCGGTGACGGCGTAATCGACGATGCGCGCGGCGATCTCGCTCGACGCATCGAGGAAGCGATCGCTGGCCACGGCCGGCCGGTAGATTTCGACCATGACATAGGGACCGGCTTGGGGACCGGCTTCGGCCGGCTCGCCCCAGCTCAGCAGGTCCTTGCGCGCACCGTCCCTGGCCCGGCGCTGGATGGCGTAATTGTAAGTGCTGCCGGCAAGCTCGGGCATCAACAGCTCGAAGGCAGGGTAGGGGCGCTCGACGGTGCTCCAGGCCGGCCGCGGCGCCGATGCCGAACCGAGCGCGGCGACGATGTCCGCGGGCGCTGCGAAAAAACTGGCGGCAGCCACGGCAAGAGCCGCAAGAGCCCCCATATAGGCGAGAAGACGCACCAAGGTGGCGCGGATGTCATCGGGAATGGAATAGGAGGCCGGCCGCACGCACTCGTCCCAGCAACGTTGTGTTAGGGACGTTTCTCGCTTAGAAGCGCTTCCGCTGCGGTTTCCAGCATGCTGAACAGGCAGTGAATTTTTTGGTGGAGAGTTAACAATGGGTTACAATGTCGCCGTGGTCGGGGCGACCGGCAATGTGGGCCGCGAAATGCTCAACATTCTCGCCGAGCGGTCGTTCCCCGCCGATGAAGTGATCGCGCTCGCCTCGCGGCGCAGCCTGGGCACCGAAGTGTCTTTCGGCGACCGCACGCTCAAGGTCAAAGCGCTCGACCATTTCGATTTTTCCGGCGTCGACATTTGCCTGATGTCGGCGGGTGGCGCCGTGTCCAAGGAATGGTCGCCGAAGATCGCGGCTGCTGGCGCCGTGGTGATCGATAATTCGTCAGCGTGGCGCTACGATTCCGACGTTCCGCTGATCGTCCCGGAGGTCAATGCCGACGCTGTTGCCGGCTTCCGCAAGCGCGGCATCATCGCCAATCCGAATTGCTCGACGGCGCAACTCGTCGTCGCGCTCAAGCCGCTGCACGACCGCGCCAAGATCACGCGCGTCGTTGTCGCCACTTATCAATCGGTCTCCGGCGCCGGCAAGGAGGCGATGGACGAGCTGTTCTCGCAGACCAAGGCCGTCTTCCAGATCAATGAGGTCGAGGCGAAGAAATTTCCCAAGCGCATCGCCTTCAATATCATCCCGCAGATCGACACCTTTATGGAGGATGGTTACACCCGCGAAGAGTGGAAGATGGTGGTCGAGACCAAGAAGATCCTCGATCCCAAGATCAAGCTCACCGCGACCTGCGTGCGCGTGCCGGTGTTCATCGGCCATTCCGAGGCGGTCAATATCGAGTTCGCCAACCCGATCACGCCCGACGAGGCGCGCGAAATTTTACGCAATGCGCCGGGCTGCCTGGTGATCGATTCCCACGAGCCCGGCGGCTACGTGACGCCCTACGAGGCGGCCGGCGAGGACGCGACCTATATCAGCCGCATCCGCGAGGACGCCACCGTCGAGAACGGGCTGGCGATGTGGATCGTGTCCGATAACCTGCGCAAGGGCGCAGCGCTGAACGCCATCCAGATCGCCGAATGCCTGATCAACCGCAAGCTGATCACGGCGAAGCAGAAGGCGGCGTAACGCCGCCTCTCCGCTACAGCGCGCTCAGCCCCGGCAACCGCGCAGGAATTCGGTGCGTGCTTGGCGTTCGGCGGCTGCCGCGGCGGGCGGCTGGGTCAGGCACCAGTCGAAATGGACGTGGCGTTCCGTCGACCAGCGCGCGCCGCGTGCGCCGCCATGCAGTTCGGGCTCGACAGCGCGATGCGGACCTGATTGAGCGCGGCGTCGGCATAGCCGGCGCAAAATGCCGGATCGGCCGCCTGCGCGGCGGGCGGCACGAGACACCCCAAGACCGTGATCAAGCCCGTTACCAGGATCGCTGTCGGCATCGATGCTTTGGACATTTTTCCCTCCCTCGAATCGCCGTTGCAATATTCTAGCAAGCCTTGCGCAGTGGCACGACGCATGCAAGGCGGCTAGGTTGCAAAACTGCAAAAACAGGGGTGTTCAACGATGACCGTCCGTCCACGCCGCAGCGTGCTGTACATGCCCGGATCGAACGCGCGCGCGCTGGAAAAAGCCCGCGAACTGCCGGCCGACGGCCTGATCCTCGATCTCGAAGACGCGGTGGCACCGGAGGCCAAGGCGCAGGCGCGCGGGGCCATCGTCAACGCGCTGTACAATGGCGGCTACGGCGACCGCGAGGTGATGGTGCGCATCAACGGCCTCGATACCCGCTGGTGGGTCGAAGACCTCACCATCATCGCCGCGGCCAAGCCCGATGCGGTGCTGGTGCCGAAAATATCCAACCCCGGCCAGTTGCAGGATCTGGCGGCGCGCATCGTCGACATGGGCACCGACCCGAGCGTGCGGGTCTGGGCGATGATGGAGACGCCGCTGGCGATGCTCAATGTCGGTGAGATTGCCGCCGCGGCGCTCGATTCCGAGACCCGGCTCGCCGGCTTCGTCATGGGCACCAACGACCTTGCCAAGGACACGCGCGCCCGCCTGGTGCCCGGCCGCGCGCCGATGCTGCCCTGGCTGATGAATTGCATCGCCGCGGCGCGCGCTTACGGCCTCGATATCCTCGACGGCGTCTATAACGACCTCGGCAACCCGGACGGTTTTGCCGAGGAATGCCGCCAGGCGCGCGATCTCGGCTTCGACGGCAAAACGCTCATTCATCCGAAGCAGATCGAGCCGTGCAACGAGGCGTTCTCGCCGACCGACGACGAGGTGGCGATGGCACGCAAGATGATCGCCGCGTTCGAATTGCCGGAGAACCGCGACAAGGGCGTGGTCCAGATCGACGGCCGCATGGTCGAGCGCCTGCACGCCGAGATGGCCCAGCGCACGGTGGCGATCGCGGATGCGATTGCGAAGGCGAAGCAGAAACAGCCGGCTTGACGCGAGGGCCCCACGGGCTATGTCTTAGCAACCGAGCGTTGCCGCGTCCCGCTCACTCCCGTTTCGACGTGGAAGGCAGGCCCATGGCACCTGACGCCGCTGACCCGTCGACATCCTCGCCTTGGCTGTCGGTATGGCTCAATCCGAGCCGCGTCGTCGACCGCATCCTGTCGACGAACTTCGCGCGGCATGTGCTGCTGCTGGCGGCTGTGGGCATGATATCCCAGATCGCAGCCCAGCTGATCTTTGCCTCCGGTTTGCCGGCCGAATTACCCGGTTGGCACGTCATCGCCGCTGTCGTTGTCATCGGCGCCGCCGCAGGGATATTGGTCCTCTACCTGACAGCCTGTTTTCTCAAATGGACTGGCACCTTGCTTGGCGGTCGAGCGTCGATGGCCGGGATACGCGCGGCGCTGGCTTGGGGCGGCGCGCCATTCGCTATCGGCGCTCCGATCTGTTTCATCGTTTTCTTTGCACTGGCTTCGTCGGAACTTGCCAAGGGGCCATTCACCGCGATCGCTATTCAAGGACTTTTGTTGGTGCTCGGATTGTGGGCGCTTGTGCTGGCGCTATGGATGTACGGGCGCGTTCAGGGATTCGGCTTTTGGCGCACGATCGTTAGCTTTGCGATTGCCTCGTTCGTGCTTATGCCGATCATCCCCCTGCTGATCAGAGCGTTTTTGTTCCAACCCTTCAATATGCCTTCGTCATCGATGATGCCGACGTTACTCCTCGGCGACTATTTTTTTGTGTCGAAGTACGCGTACGGGTATACGCATTATTCGCTGCCGTTCTCGCCCCGGCTATTTTCCGGCCGGTTGCTTGCCTCCGAACCGCAACGCGGCGATGTCGTCGTATTCCGGCTGCCGAAGGACGATTCGATCGACTACGTTAAAAGGATCGTCGGCCTGCCGGGCGACCGCATTCAGATGATCGACGGTGTGCTGCAGATCAACGGGCAGCCGATCAAGCACGAGCGCATCGACGACTTCGTGACCGAGGAAGATGGCGCGGCTAAGCGCATAAAGCGTTATCGCGAAACGCTGCCGAACGGCGTGAGCTACACCGTACTCGATCTCGTCGATAATGGTTTCCTCGACAACACGCCGGTCTACACGGTGCCGCCAGACCGCTATTTCGTGCTCGGCGACAATCTCGATAATTCGACCGACAGCCGCGTGCTATCGCAGGTCGGCTACGTCCCGTTCGAAAATCTGGTCGGGCGTGCCGCGATCATTTACTTCTCGATTGATCGCGGTTCCAGCGGCGCGCGGCAGACGGTCCGATTTGAGCGTATAGGTGCGGCTGTGCACTAAGACGCGGCCGATGTAGCCTAGTTCTTCAGCCGATACCCGGTCTTAAAAAACCACCAGACGATGGCCATGCAGACGGCGAGGAACAGCACCGTCATGCCGAGGCTGACGCTCACATCCACGTCGGCGATGCCGAAAAAACTCCAGCGGAAGCCCGAAATCAGATAAACGAGCGGGTTGAACAGCGTCGCCGTGCGCCAGAACGGCGGCAGCACGCTGGTCGAGTAGAACGTGCCGCCGAGGAATGTCAGCGGCGTGAGGATGAGCAGCGGCACGATCTGCAATTTCTCGAAGCTGTCGGCCCATAGCCCGAGGATAAAGCCGAACAGGCTGAAGCCGATTGCGGTCAGCACGAGGAAGCCCAGCATCCACACCGGGTGGAGGATATGGATCGGCACGAACAGGCCGGAGGTCGCCAGGATGAGGACGCCGAGAGCGATCGACTTGGTCGCCGCGGCGCCGACATAGCCGAGCACGATCTCGAACGGCGATACCGGCGCCGAAAGCAGCTCATAGATGGTGCCGACGAAGCGTGGAAAGTAGATGCCGAACGCGGCGTTGGTCACGCTTTGCGTCAACAGCATCAGCATGATCAGGCCGGGCACGATGAAGGAGCCGTAGTTGACGCCGTCGATCTGGGTGATGCGCGAGCCGATCGCGGCGCCGAACACGATGAAATAAAGCGACGTCGAGATCACCGGTGAGACCACGCTCTGGAACAAGGTGCGCGCGGTCCGCGACATCTCGTAGATATAAATCGCGCGCACGGCGTAAATGTTCATGGCTGGTGCCTCAACAGGCCGACGAAAATGTCCTCGAGCGAGCTTTGCGTGGTGTGCAGGTCTTTGAACCTGATGCCGGCGGCCTGCAGCGCATCGAGCAGCGCCGTGATGCCGGTGCGCTCGCCCCTGGTGTCGTAAGTATAGATCAATTCCTTGCCGTCGGCGCCGAGCGTCAGATGGAAGGCGTCGAGCGCCGCCGGGACGGCGTCGAGGCGCTGGTGCAGCTCTAGCGTCAATTGCTTGCGGCCGAGCTTGCGCATCAATTCGACCTTGTCCTCGACCAGGATGATCTCGCCCTTGTTGATGACGCCGACGCGATCGGCCATCTCCTCGGCCTCTTCGATGTAATGGGTGGTGAGGATGATGGTGACGCCCGACGCGCGTAGCGCCCGCACCAATTGCCACATGTCCTTGCGCAATTCGACGTCGACGCCGGCGGTCGGCTCGTCGAGAAACAGGATTTGCGGTTCGTGCGCCAGCGCCTTGGCGATCAGCACCCGGCGCTTCATGCCGCCGGACAGCGTGATGATCCTGGAGTCTTTCTTGTCGCAAAGCGACAAGTCCTTGAGCACCTTCTCGATGTGGGCGGGATTGGGCGGCTTGCCGAACAGACCGCGCGAAAAGCGCATGGTCGCCGGCGGCGTCTCGAAGGCGTCGGTGGTCAGTTCCTGCGGTACTAGGCCGATCATGGCGCGCGAGGCGCGGTAGTCGGTGAGGATATCGTGGCCGTCGACGGTGACTGTCCCTGTCGAAGGTTTCACGATACCGCAGATGACGTTGATCAGCGTCGTCTTGCCGGCGCCGTTCGGCCCGAGCAGCGCAAAGATTTCGCCGTGGCGGATCTCCAGGTTGATGTCCTTGAGGGCCTGGAAGCCGGAGGCGTAGGTCTTGCAGAGATGCGCGACGGAGATGGCGGAATTCATTGGACCGGCATGGGCGAGAAGGCAGGGACCGCCCGCGCTCCTTACACCCAAGGCCGCGCAGCCTTCGATTTCTCCTCAAAACCCTCGATCTTGCCGGCCTTGAGATTGGTCAGGCCGATATCGTCCAGACCTTCGAGCAGGCACTTTTTGCGGTGCGGATCGATGTCGAATTTGACCACGCCGCCGTCGGGGCCGCGGATTTCCTGCTTCTCGAGATCGATGCTGAGTGTCGCATTGGCGCCGCGCTCGGCGTCGTCGAACAGCTTTTCCAGATCCTCAGGCGACACCTTGATCGGCAGCACGCCATTCTTGAAGCAGTTGTTGTAGAAAATGTCGCCGAACGAGGTCGAGATCACGCAGGTGATGCCGAAATCCATCAGCGCCCAGGGCGCGTGCTCGCGCGAGGAGCCGCAGCCGAAATTGTCGTCGGCGACGAGGATCTTGGCCTTGCGATAGGCCGGCTTGTTGAGCACGAAATCCGGGTTCTCGCTGCCGTCGTCGCGATAGCGCTGTTCCGAGAATAGGCCTTTGCCGAGGCCGGTGCGCTTGATGGTTTTCAAGTATTGCTTGGGGATGATCATGTCGGTGTCGACATTAATCATCTTGAGCGGCGCCGCAACGCCTTCCAGCACGGTGAACTTTTCCATCATCGGTCCTTGCGAGCTTTGCGTCCTGGCCGGCTAAATGGCCCGGCAGAGCGCGCCGGTCAACCCTGCGCCGCGGCAATAGCTGCTTTGGCCTTGAACCTGGTTTATCAGGCGGGGGCCTGTTTCTCGTTTTTCGGCACCGCGTCGAGATTTAAAACCCACGACCGCGCCGAGCGAAACCAATTCTGCCGCCGCGGCACCAGCTGATCGCGCTGGCGCAAAATGCCGACCCGCACCATGTAGGACGGCTGCACGCCCTCGCCCGGCGTTGTCGAATAGATCGGCGAGGCGCAGCTGCCGCAGAACGCCTGCAGTCGCGGCTTGCCGCTGTCGGCGGTGGTTTTCAGGTAATAATTGGGCTGCCCGGTCATCTTGAACGTGGTGCCGGGGACGGGGATCGAGACGCGAAATGCCGTGCCCGTAGAGGTCTGGCAATCGGTGCAATGGCAGATTTGCGTCTTCTCCGGATCGGCCTCGCCTTCGATCTTGATGGCGCCGCAGGAACACCCGCCGTCGATTCTCATGACATCGCTCCCTTCGCTTCATCGGCCGATTGTTCGAGCGCCTCCATGTCGGCGTCCGACAGGCCGAAATGATGGCCGATCTCGTGCACCAGCACGTGCTGGACGATGGCGCCCAAGGTCTCGTCGTGCTCGGCCCAATAATCCAGGATCGGCCGCCGGTACAGCCAGATCATATTCGGCATCTGCACGGCGGCGCTTTCCGAGCGGAACGGCAGGCCTACGCCTTGGAACAGGCCGAGCAGGTCGAACTCGGTTTCGGCCTGCATCTCGGTGAGCACTTCTTCGCTGGGGAAATCGTCGACTTGAATAACGAGGTCCGCGCACAGATCGCGAAAGCCTTGCGGCAAAGCCCGAAACACCTCGCCGGCCAAAACTTCGAGCGCGGCGAGCGAGGGCGCGTTGACGGGCCGCCAGTCGAGCGGATCGGATGCAAGATCGGCCATAATTGCAATGTAGCGTGAACGGCGATGAGCGGAATAGGCCGGACCGTGAGGCGACAATGCCCCTGCAGCGATTGATCGTGATCATGGCGCTCGCCGCGCCGGCGATGCTCGGCGCCGCACAGCACGCGGCCGCGCAAACGGCGCCGATCGCACAGCCGGGCCAGCCATCGCCGCCGCGCTATGGGCGTCCGCGCATCGAGATCAATCCGCGGCCGTTGCTCTACCGCCGCTGCGTCGATTGGTACGAGTTGCAATACCGGCCGAGCGGTACGGTGCTTTATCCGCAAATGCGCTGTTGGTGGGTGCGCGGCTAAACAACCGCGTTCACTTCCACTCCCGCACATCGACGAAACGCCCGGCAATCGCCGCGGCGGCGGCCATGGCCGGCGACACCAGATGGGTGCGGCCCTTGTAGCCCTGGCGGCCTTCGAAATTGCGGTTCGAAGTCGAGGCGCAGCGCTCGCCGGGATTGAGCTTGTCGGGATTCATCGCAAGGCACATCGAGCATCCGGGCTCGCGCCATTCGAAGCCGGCCTTGACGAAAATCTTGTCGAGGCCTTCGGCTTCGGCCTGCTCTTTGACCAGGCCGGAGCCCGGCACGATCATCGCCTTGACCCTGGCGTTGACGGACTTGCCGTCGACCACCTTGGCGGCGGCGCGCAAATCCTCGATGCGGCCGTTGGTGCAGGAGCCGATGAAGACGCGGTCGAGCGCGATGTCGGTGACCTTCTCGCCGCCCTTGAGCGCCATGTATTCGAGCGAGCGCTCGGCGGCCTGCCGCTTGTGAGCGTCGGCGATGTCTTCGGGGCGCGGCACGCGGCCGGCGACCGAAATGACCTGCTCGGGATTGGTGCCCCAGGTCACCAGCGGCGGCAGTTTCGCGGCGTCGAGTTTGATCTCGCGATCGAAATGGGCGCCGTCGTCGGATTGCAGCGTCGCCCAGTAGCGCATCGCCGCGTCCCAATCCTTGCCCTTCGGCGATTTCGGACGGTCTTTCACGAACGCAAAAGCCTTCTCGTCGGGCGCGATGAAGCCCGCCTTGGCGCCGGCCTCGACCGACATGTTGCAGACCGTCATGCGGCCTTCCATGGTCAGCGCGCGGATCGCCTCGCCGGCATATTCGATGGCGTAACCGGTGCCGCCGGCGGTGCCGATCTCGCCGATGATGGCGAGGATGATGTCCTTGGCGGAGACGCCGTCCGGCAGCTTGCCGTCGACCACGGCGCGCATGTTCTTGGATTTCGTTTGGATAAGCGTCTGCGTCGCCAGCACGTGCTCGACTTCGGAAGTGCCGATGCCATAGGCCAGCGCGCCGAAGGCGCCGTGGGTCGCGGTGTGGCTGTCGCCGCAGACCAGCGTTACGCCGGGCAAGGTAAAACCCTGCTCCGGGCCGATGATGTGGACGATGCCCTGGCGCTTGTCGAACTCGTCGTAATATTCGAGATCGAAGAATTTGGCGTTCTCGGCCAGATAGGCGATCTGCGCCTCACTCTCCGGATCGGGATTTTTTTGCCGGCGGTCGGTGGTCGGCACGTTGTGATCGACCACGAGCAGCGTCTTATCCGGGGCGCGCACTTTGCGGCCGCTTAGACGCAAGCCTTCGAACGCCTGCGGGCTCGTCACCTCGTGGACGAGATGGCGGTCGATATAGATGAGGCAGGTGCCGTCCGGCTGCTCGTCGACCAGATGGTCGTCCCAGATCTTGTCGTAAAGGGTGCGGGGCTTGGCCATCCCGAAGTGCTCCTGGTCGTATCGCTTCACATGTAGGCAGCGCCGTCCTTTAGCGCCTCAGGCGGTTGAGGAAAAGGGCTGGCATTCTGTCGCCGTCCGCAGCCATGCGATAGGATCAGGCAGCCCAAGGAATACGACATGCAGCGCAGCGAAACCGCGATCAGAACGACCCATGCCGGCAGGCTGCCGCCGGTTGGCACGGCCGATACCGTGACCGGGCAGGTGGCGGACGTGATCCGCAAGCAGGTGCAGCTCGGATTGAGCTGCGTCGGCGACGGCGAATTCTGGAACGGCCGGAATTTCCAATATTACGCTCGGCAGTTCGAAGGCATCACGACGCGCCCGCTGCAGCCCGGCGAACGTGGTTCCGGCCGGGAAGCGACCCGCGAACGCGATACGTTCCCAAAACTCTATGCCGACATGGATCGTGTCGGCACCATGTTCTGCGTCCCTGGCGAGGAACCGCGGTTTTCGCCGCCGACCAAAACGATCGTGACCGGTCCGATCAAGGGCCGCGCCACGGAAGCCATCCGCCGCGAGATCGATGTCTTCAAGGCGGCGCTTGCGGCCGCCGGCGGCGCCGAAGAGGCCTTCATCTGCGTGTTCGCGCCGGGCTGGCTCGATCATCACATTTTCGACGAGTACTACGGCAACGACGAGGCATTCGTCTTCGCGCTTGCCGAGGCGCTGCGCGAGGAATATCGCGCGGTGGTCGACGCCGGATTCATCCTGCAGATCGACGATCCCGGCGTCATGACGTCATGGGACATGATCAAGCCGGAGCCGACCATTGCCGAATACCGCCGCTATCTGAAGTGCCGCATCGATGCGCTCAATCACGCGCTCGCCGGCATTCCGGAAGATCGCGTGCGCCACCACTTCTGCTGGGGTTCCTGGCATGGCGCGCACACCCACGACTTGCCGCTCAAGGAGATCATCGATCTCGCGCTCGAGGTGCGCGCGCAAGCCTGCAGTTTCGAAGCCGGCAATGTCCGTCACCAGCACGAATGGACGCTGTGGAAGGACGTCAAGTTGCCCGCCGGCAAGATCATCGTGCCGGGCGTGGTCAGCCACGCCACCAACCTCATCGAGCATCCCGAGCTCATCGCGCAGCGGATTTGCAACTTCGCCGAAGCGGTCGGGCGCGACAACGTGGTCGCGGGCACCGATTGCGGGCTGGGCACGCGCCTGCATGAGGATCTGGTCTGGGCGAAGCTTAACGCGCTGGTCGAGGGCGCGCGGCTTGCCTCGAAGGCGCTCTGGGCGAGGTGATTGCGACGCGCCGGCGCGGACGGTTTACTCCGCCGTCTTCTCTTCGCCAGCTCCGGCAGTGCGATCCTGCCGCTCGACGATGCGGGCGGACTTGCCGCGGCGGCCGCGCAGATAATAGAGCTTGGCGCGGCGCACTTTGCCGCGGCGCACGACCTTGATGGAATCGATCATCGGCGCATAGAGCGGGAAGACGCGCTCGACGCCTTCGCCGTAGGAGATTTTCCGCACCGTGAAATTCTCATTCAGGCCTGAGCCGGCGCGGCCGATGCAGACGCCTTCGTAGGCTTGCACGCGGCTCTTTTCGCCTTCGATGATCTTGACATTGACGATGAGCGTGTCGCCCGGCTGGAAATCGGGGATTTCCTTGCCGGCAGAGAGCTTCGCCATCTGTTCGGTTTCGATTTCTTTGAGCAAATTCATGACGAATTCTCCATCGGCTGCGCTCTGCGACGCGCAGCTCCGACCGGGGTCTAAGCGGGTTGAGCGAGCTTCTACGCCACCGCGCCGGATTTGTCACCCTCCGGTCATCCGGTCCAGGGGCCGCCGCGGAAGCGGCTTAGGAAGGCAGCCCAGAGGTCCGGGCGGCGCTCCCGGGTCAGCCGCTCGGCCTCGGCGCGGCGCCAGGCGGCGATCTTGGCGTGGTCGCCTGAGAGCAGGATTTCCGGGATCGGCCGGCCCTCCCACAGCTGTGGGCGGGTGTAGTGCGGATATTCCAGGAGACCCTCGGTAAAGCTCTCCTCGGCGCCCGAAGCCGCCGTGCCCATGACGCCCGGCAACAGTCGTACGCAGGCGTCGATCAGCGCCATGGCGGCGATCTCGCCGCCGGACAGCACATAATCGCCGACCGAGATCTCTTCGAGGCCGCGCGCCGCGATGACGCGCTCGTCGACGCCCTCGAAGCGGCCGCAGACCAGGACGACGCCGGCATCGCCGGTCAGTGCCTCGATGCGCGCTTGGGTGAGCGGCGTGCCGCGCGGCGACATGAGGAGGCGCGGGCGGGTATCGGTCGCCGTGGCATCGATGGCGCGGCCGAGCACATCGGCCTTCATCACCATGCCGGGCCCGCCGCCGGCCGGCGTGTCGTCGACGGTGCGATGCTTGTCGGTGGCAAACTCGCGGATATCGACCACGTCGAGCGACCAGGCGCCTGATGCCAGCGCTTTGCCGGCGAGGCTCAAGCCCAGCGGCCCCGGAAACATCTCCGGAAAAATGGTGAGAATGCTCGCCCGCCACATCGCCTAGCGCCGTCTGTTGCCGTGCTTGGCCGGAGCCGGCTGTTGATCCAAGTCGGGTGCGACGACGACAAGCCGTCCCGCCGCGAGATCGATCACCGGCACGGTGGCCTCGTCGAACGGCAAGAGCTGCGTAACGTGACCGTCGGTCGGCCGCACCTCGATCAGATCGCCGGCGCCGAAATTGTGCAGCGCGACCACGGTACCGAGTTTCTCGCCGGCGCGGTCGACCACCGCGAGGCCGATGAGATCGGCGTGATAGAACTCGTCCGGCTGGTCCGGCGCCGGCAGCCGCTCGCGCAGCACGTAGAGTTTGACGTTGGTCAATCGCTCGGCCGCGCTGCGGTCGGCGACGCCGGCAAGTTTGGCGACGAAATGATCCTTGGCGCGGCGCAGCGATTCGATCTGCACGACGCCGCCGTCTTCGGTTTCGAGCGGGCCGTAGCCGGCGATCGCTTCCGGCTCGGCGGTGAACGAGTGCAACCGCACTTCGCCGCGCACGCCGTGCGCGGCGCCGATTTGACCGAGGCAGATGCGCGCGCCGCCTGCCATGGTTGGCGCCGGTTAGGTTGCCGGTGCCGCCGGTGCTGCGGCTGCTTTCGGCGCTGCGGCCGGAGCCGCACTCGCCGCGGCCTTGGCCGCTTCTTCCTTGGCCTTGCGCTCCTTGCGCGGCACCGCCTTCTCCGGATTGTTGCGCTTGGTGCGCTTCATGACGCCGGCGGCGTCGAGGAAGCGCATCACCCGGTCCGAAGGCTGCGCGCCTTTGGCGATCCAGGCCTTGGCCTTCTCGAGGTCCCACTTCAGCCGATCGGTCTTTTCCTTCGGCAACAGTGGATTGAAATAACCAAGACGCTCGATGAAGCGTCCGTCGCGGGGGCTGCGGCTGTCGGCGACCACGATGTGGTAGAACGGCCGCTTCTTGGTGCCGGCGCGGGCCATGCGGATAACGAGAGGCATTTTTCAGGTTTCCTTTCTCAGTGCGTATTGATGATTGTTTGAATTCGGAGCGTCACTTCTTTTTTCCGAAGCCCGGAAAGCCCGGCGGCAAGCCGCCCGGCAGCTTTGGACCGAGTCCTGGAAGTCCGCGCGGCAGTCCGCCGCCCGGCAAGCCGGGAAAATTCGGCGGTAGGCCCGGCGCGCCGGGCATTCCGGGCGGCAATCCGCCCGGCATTTTTTCGGCAAGCTTCGCCATCTCTTCCGGGCTCGGCATGCCGCCGCCGAAGCCGAGCATATTGGCGAGGCCGGCCATCGGGCCGCGCTTGGCGCCGCCCATCGCCTTCATCACGTCGGCCATGGTGCGATGCATTTTCAGGAGCCGGTTGATGTCTTCGGGTTTGGTGCCGGAGCCGGCGGCGATGCGGCGCTTGCGGCTCGCCTTGAGCACGTCGGGATTGCGCCGTTCCTGCGGCGTCATCGAATCGATGATCGCGACTTGCCGCTTCAGCACGGTTTCGTCGAGATTGCGCTCGGCGAGCTGGTTCTTGATCTTGGCGATGCCGGGCAGCATCGACATCATCCCGCTCATGCCGCCCATGTGTTGCATCTGCGCGATCTGCTCGCGCAGGTCGGAGAGATCGAAGGTGCCCTTGCGCATCTTCTCGGTGACGCGCGCGGCCTTCTCGACGTCGATGGTCGAAGCGGCTTTTTCAACGAGCGAAACGATGTCGCCCATGCCGAGGATGCGGTCGGCGATGCGGGCGGGATAAAAATCCTCGATGGCATCGAGCTTTTCGCCGGTGCCGATCAGCTTGATCGGCTTGCCGGTGACCGCGCGCATGGACAGCGCGGCGCCGCCGCGGCCGTCGCCGTCGATACGGGTCAGCACGATGCCGGTCAGGCCGACGCGCTCATCGAACGCGCGCGCCAGATTGACGGCGTCCTGGCCGGTCAGCGCGTCGGCGACGAGGAGGATTTCATGCGGATCGGCGGCGCGGCGAACTTCCGCCGCTTCGGCCATCATCGCCTCGTCGAGCGTGATGCGGCCGGCGGTGTCGAGCATCACCACGTCGTAGCCGCCAAGGCGAGCCGCCTGCACGGCGCGGCCCGCGATCTGCACCGGCGTCTGGCCTTCGACCACCGAAAGCGTGTCGACCGCGACCTGGCGGCCGAGCACGGCGAGCTGCTCCATGGCGGCCGGACGGCGGGTGTCGAGCGACGCCATCAGCACTTTGCGCCTGGCATTGTCGGTGAGCCGCTTGGCGACTTTGGCGGTGGTGGTGGTTTTGCCCGAGCCCTGCAGGCCCACCATCATGATGACGACCGGCGCCGGCGCGTTGAGATCGATCGGCTGCGCGTCCGAGCCCAAGATTTCGATGAGCCGGTCGTGCACGATCTTGACGACCATCTGGCCGGGCGTGACCGACTTGATTACGTCGACGCCGACCGCGCGCTTTTTCACTTCCTCGGTGAATGCACGGGCGACGTCGAGCGCCACGTCGGCTTCGAGCAGCGCGCGCCGCACCTCGCGCAGCGCCGCGTCGACGTCGGCCTCCGACAAGGCGCCGCGCCGGGTCAGGCGATCGAGAACCGCACTCAGCCGTTCGGAAAGACTATCGAACATTCTCAAACGCTTTTGCGCCCGAGGGCGCATCGCGCTGTCGGGCGGTTACCTCCGGCCACCTGGGCCGGTCGGCGGTTAAAAATCGTTCTCTTGCGAGAGCGAGCGGAAAATAGGGGTTGTTGTGCCGGCGGTCAACCTTGGGTGCTGGAACAACAAACTCAGGTCCAGAAAGCGGCCTGGTTAAGCGAATTCGATCCCGACCAGCCGCGGGTGGCATATGATGCGATTAGCATGTCGCGCTATTACACCGGCCCAAACTCCGATCACTTCGACGGCGAGCGCTTTTTCGACCGCAAAGCGGCGGCGCCGCGGAGTCGGGGCGACCTCTTGCGCTGGTTCCTCCAGCGCCGGCTGCGCGGCACCAGGGCAAAATGGCCGGATTGGGCGCCGTCGCCATTCACCGACCGTCCGCCGTCGCGCGTTGAAGGCGCGACCTGCCGCATTTCTTATGTCGGCCACGCCAGTTGGCTCATTCAAACCGCGGGTCTCAATATCCTGCTCGACCCGATCTGGTCGCAGCGCGCATCGCCGTTCCGCCACATCGGCCCGAAACGGGTCAACGATCCCGGCATCGCCTTTGCCGACCTGCCGCCGATCGACGTCGTGCTGGTGTCGCACGCTCATTACGATCATCTCGATGTCGCGACACTATCGCGGCTCGCCGCCGCGCATCGCCCGCGGATCATTACGCCGCTCGGCAATGACACGATCATGCGCAATCATGATGCCGCGATCGCGGCGGAAGCGTTCGATTGGGACGATCGCGTCGATCTAGGCGCGGCGGCGGTGACGCTGGTTCCCACAAGCCATTGGTCGGCGCGGAACCTGACGGATCGCAACATGTCGTTGTGGGCGTCGTTCGTGATCGACGCGCCAATCGGAAAAATCTACGTCGTCGCCGATTCAGGTTACGGCGTCGGCCGGCTGTTCCGTCGCGCCCGCGAGCGCCACGGACCGTTCAAGCTCGCCATTCTACCGATCGGCGCCTATGAGCCGCGCTGGTTCATGCGTGACCAGCACATGAATCCGGCGGAGGCGGTACAAGCCTATATCGATTGCGGCGCCGAGCTGGCGCTCGCGCACCATTACGGCACCTTCCAGCTCACCGACGAAGCGATCGATGCGCCGCTCGTCGCGCTTGCCGACGCTCTGAGTGCTGCCGGTATTCCGGCCGAGCGCTTCCGCGCCCTGCGGCCGGGTGAGATGCTGCAACTGTAATTGTCGCCTGACGGCGACGCTGCGGCGCTACTTGAGCAAAACCAATACGTCGACGGTGAGCTTTTTGCCGTCGGCCGTGACCGGATCGGTCTCATATTGCTCGATGAACAGGTCCTTGGCCTCGAGCCGTTTCTCATCGAGATAATTGGTGATCGCCTCGTAGGTATTGTCCAGTTCGTCGTAGGAGCCGTGATGGACGAACTTCAGGGCGTGGCCCTCCGGCGATTGACCGATCGCAATATCGCCATGCGGCGGGTTTTTCGGCGCCTCGGCAATCGGCACGGCGGCTTGGAACTGGAACCCGGTGTCGTCGGTCTGGGTGAAGATCGTCATCGGCAGGCCGTCGGTCTTCAGTCCTTCCTTGTCGACATAGGCTTTGAGCTTCTTGAACGCGCCGCTGATCGTTTCGAAGGCGGTGTCCCACACTCCGTTGCCCTTGACGTAGATGATCGTCTTCGCCGTCAGCGTGGTGTCCTCGGCGAAAGGTTCCGCTGAATTGGCCGACTTGTCGGCGGGGCTGGCCGTGGCCGGCGGCGGCGTTTGCGCGGGGCTGGTCGCGGCCGGCGGCGGCGGCGTTTGCGACCACGAAGGCTGTGATCCGGCGACGATGATGACGAGGGACAAAGCCGCCGCGGCGATGCACGGCGCAAAGCGCAGCAACATCAAATTCTCCTTAAGCCCGGCGGTCCGCGCTGCCGGCCGTCGCGGTCGCCGCTTTCTCGATTCTGTCGCCCCGCCAAACTCTAACACGGAAAACATATGCCGCTCCCAATTTTGCGAACGTGGGCTCAGCCGCAAACGGACACTGGCGCTCAACCCTTGAGTCCTCATATAAGTCCCTGACATTCGGGCATTATCATGAGCGCGCTGGCGAACAGGGATTTCGTCAAGATGAATGGTCTCGGCAACGAGATCGTCATCGTCGACCTGCGCCGCGCGCCGAGCCCGATTTCTGCGGCCGAAGCGCGCGCGGCGGCGCGGCGCGAGCCCTACGACCAGCTCATGGCGCTCTATCCGCCGGACGGCTCTACCGACGCCTCCATCCGTATCTTCAACAACGACGGTTCTGAGGCCGGCGCTTGCGGCAATGGCATGCGCTGCGTGGCGGCCTTGGTCAGCGCCGAGACCGGCAAGGCGACGCTGGAATTCGAGACCGCGGCCGGGCTCATCCCCTGCTGGCGGACCGAGGGCGGGCTGTTCACGGTCGATATGGGCCGGCCGCGCTTTCGCTGGGACGAGATTCCGCTGTCGCACGACGTGGCCGATACGCGCGCGATCGATCTGAAGGTCCCGGACGAGCCAAGCCTGCAGTCGCCGTCGGTCGTTAGCATGGGCAATCCGCATGCGATTTTCTGGGTCGAGGATCCGCAACGCTACGACCTCGCAAGCATCGGCCCGCGGCTCGAACATGACCCGATCTTTCCGGAGCGCGCCAATATCACGCTCGCCGCGACGCCGTCGCGCGACCGCGTGGTGATCCGCACCTGGGAGCGCGGCGCTGGCCTCACCAAGGCGTGCGGCTCGGCGGCCTGCGCCGCCGCGGTCGCAGCGGCCCGGATCGGCCGCACCGGCCGCAAGGTGACGGTGACCTTGCCCGGCGGCGATCTCGCCATCGACTGGCGCGAGACCGACGACCATGTGCTGATGACCGGGCCCGCCGAATACGAGCACAAGGGCCATTTCGACGCGGCCTTGTTCGCCGCCGCGGACGCCGCGTCGTGAGCGTCGAGGTCGTCACCTTCGGCTGCCGGCTCAACGCGGCCGAGTCGGAAGTGATCCGCCGCGAAGCCGAGCGCGCCGGCTTTTGCGACACCGTGGTGGTCAATACCTGCGCCGTCACCGCCGAAGCGGTGCGCCAGGCCCGCCAAACGATCCGCGCGCTGCGCCGCGAGCGGCCTTCAGCCAAAATCGTCGTCACCGGCTGTGCGGCGCAGACCGAGCCGCAGACTTTCATCGCCATGGCCGAGGCCGATCAGGTGCTCGGCAACGCCGAAAAGCTCAGCGCCGCGTCCTGGACGCAGGCGCGCGCCGCTTTCGGTCTCGCAGACGCGCCGAAGGCGATCGTCAACGACATCATGGCGGTCAGGGAAACCGCGGCCCATCTGGTCGATGCTTTCGCGGGCCGCACCCGTGCCTTCGTCCAGGTGCAGAACGGCTGCGACCATCGCTGCACGTTTTGCATCATTCCCTATGGCCGCGGCAATTCGCGCTCGGTGGCGATGGGCGCGGTGGTCGACGACGTGCGGCGGCTCGTCGGCAACGGCTATCGCGAGATCGTGCTGACCGGCGTCGACGTCACGAGCTACGGCGCCGACCTGCCCGGCGCGCCAAAACTCGGCACCTTGGTCAAGCAAATCCTCAAGCATGTGCCGAAGCTGGAGCGGCTGCGGCTGTCGTCGATCGATTCCGTCGAGGCCGACGGTGAGCTGCTCGATGCACTGGCGCAGGACGCTCGATTGATGCCGCATCTGCATCTGTCGTTGCAGGCCGGCGACGATCTCATCCTCAAACGCATGAAGCGGCGGCATTTGCGCAGCGAGGCAATCGCGTTCTGCAGCTCCGTGCGCCGCCTGCGGCCCGACGTGGTGTTCGGCGCCGACTTGATCGCCGGCTTTCCGACCGAGACCGAAAGCATGTTCCAAAATTCGCTCGACCTCGTCGACGCATGCGGGCTAACGCATTTGCACGTATTTCCGTTCTCGCCGCGGCCGGGCACGCCGGCGGCGCGGATGCCGCAGCTGCCGCGAAACGTCGTCAAGGAACGGGCGCGGCGCTTGCGCGAGCGCGGCGCGCTGGCGCTACGGCAGCATCTCGACGGCGAAGTCGGCACAACGCGGCGCGTCCTGACCGAATCGCATGACATCGGCCGCACCGAGCAATTCACGCCGGTCAGGCTCTCGACGCCGGCCGAGCCGGGAAAAATTCTTGATCTAACAATAGCCACTCACGACGGCAGACAATTGCTGGCGGCTTAGCTAAACTCGCGCCAGAGTGGAGACTGCGCCATGGACGGCAACGGGCAAGAACACACGATTGAGACGACCGAACAGCTCGAGAGTCTTTACTCCGACGCGCCCCATGGCCCCGCGCTGTTCAAGGAAACCGACCACATCACCGCGGAATATCGCAAGCTGATCGAGGCCGCGCCGTTCGTGGTTTTGGCGACCAACGGCCCCGAAGGCCTCGACTGCTCGCCGCGCGGCGATCCACCCGGCTTCGTGCGCGTCGTCGACGAACACACGCTGCTCATTCCCGACCGCCGCGGTAACAATCGCATCGACAGCCTGCGCAACCTGGTGCGCGATCCGCGCATCGCGCTGTTGTTTTTCATTCCCGGCGTCGGCGAGACCATGCGCGTCATCGGCCGCACCAAATTGTCGACCGATCCGAAGCTGACCGAAACCTTCGCCATCAACGGCAAGGTGCCGAAATGCGTGCTGGTCGTTACCGTCGAGAAGGCCTACTTCCAGTGCACCAAGGCGATCATCCGCTCGAAGCTGTGGGACCCGGCGAGCAAAGTCGACCGCAAGACGCTGCCGACGCCGGGCTCGATCCTCGCCGAATTGACCGACGGCAAGATTGGCGGTCCTGAGCACGATCGGCTCGCGCCCGAGCGCATCAAAGAAACGATTTATTGAGCGGCCGCTACTTCGCGCGAGTGGACGGAGAATGCGCTGCCGTCCTCGCCCTGCCAGCCGCATGCTGAAAGTCGCTCCCGCATATGCGGCGGCACCGGCGCGCTGACGCGGATCGGCGCGCGGTTCTTGTAGAGCGGCACGACGATCTCGCGGGCGTGCAGTTGCAGAGGTGGCTCGCCGGTGCGTGGGGCCGTGCCGTAAATGCTGTCGCCCAGGATCGGCCAGCCCATTTCCGCGCAATGCACGCGCAGTTGATGGGTGCGGCCGGTCAGCGGCTCAAGCGCGAGCCAGCTCAGCTTCTCGGACCCGCGCCCCATCACCTTCCACCGCGTCACCGCCGGCTGGCCCTCCGGATCGTGCTTCATCCACCAGCCGATATTCGCATCAAGGCGGCCGAGCGGCAGCGCGATTTCGCCCTCTTCGGCATCGGGCCCGCCCTCGACCACCGCCCAGTAGGTCTTGGCGATGGCGCCGTTCCTGAACAGCTTACCGAGCTGGGCCAGCGCCTTGCGGTGGCGGCCGAGCACCAGGCAGCCCGAGGTGTCGCGGTCGAGCCGGTGCGCCAAGCCGGGAGGCCGGGGCAGGCCGAACCGCAACGCGTCGAAATGATCTTGCAGGCTGATGCCGCCTTTGGGGCCATTGTGCACGGCCATTCCCGCCGGCTTGTCGATCACCAGCATCAGACCGTCGCGATACAGGAGCCGCGACACCATCTCTTCCGGGGTCATTGCGTACATTGCCGAAACCGCTATCACGGGCGCCTGATGGACGACAGTGCGACGAAAGCAACGGGAAATTGGTGGCAGCGGCTCACCGGCGGCCTCAAGCGCAGCTCGTCGGCGCTCGGCAGCGCTATCGCGCATGTGGTGGCAAAACGCCAGCTCGATGCGGCGACCATCGACGAGATCGAGGACGAACTGATCCGTGCCGATTTGGGCGCCGAAACGGCCGGTCGGATCGCCACCGAGTTGCGTTACGGACGTTTCGATACGGCGATCACGCCGGATGAAATCAAAGCCGCGGTGGCGGCGGAGGTGGAGAAGGTGCTCGCCGGCGTGGCGCAACCGCTGGCGATCGATCCGGCAATAAAACCGTTCGTCATCCTCGTCGCCGGCGTCAACGGTTCGGGCAAGACCACGACTATCGGCAAGCTCGCGGCGAAATTACGCGCCGAGGGCCGCACGGTCATGCTGGCGGCGGGAGATACGTTCCGCGCCGCGGCCATCGACCAGCTCAAAATCTGGGCCGAGCGCAGCGGCGCGTCGTTCATCGCGCGCGAGGCCGGCGCCGATGCCGCCGGCTTGGTTTTCGACGCGGTCGAGGCGGCAAAACAAAAAAACGTCGACGTGCTGCTGATCGACACCGCAGGCCGTCTGCAGAACCGCACCGAATTGATGGGCGAGCTGGAAAAGGTGGTGCGGGTGATGAAGAAGGTCGAGCCGGCGGCGCCGCATGCGGTGCTGCTGGTGCTCGACGCCACCGTCGGCCAGAACGCGCTGTTCCAGGTCGAGATTTTCCGCAAAGTCGTCGGCGTCACCGGCCTCGCCATGACCAAGCTCGACGGCACCGCCCGCGGCGGCATTCTGGTCGCCATCGCCGAGAAGTTCAAAGTGCCGGTGCACTTCATCGGCGTCGGCGAGAGCATCGACGATCTGGCGCCGTTCTCCGCGCACGATTTCGCCCGGGCCCTCGTTGGGCTCGATTCATGATTTGTGGAAACGCGCCCGCCGCGCTACACACACGCCGCTCATGACGCCCAAGCCGCAGCTCAATCCGGTCCTCAAGCTCGCCCTCGATCTCGGGCCGCTGGTGCTGTTCTTCTTCGCCAATGCGCACTACGATATTTTCGTCGCCACCGCGACCTTCATGGTCGCCGTGCTGGCCGCGATGGCCGTCTCCTATGCGCTGACGCGGCATTTTCCGATCATGACGATCGTGACCGCGGTTATCGTGCTGGTATTCGGCGGCCTGACGCTGTTTTTGCACAACGACATGTTCATCAAGATCAAGCCGACCATCATCTATGCGTTGTTCGGCGGCGTGCTGCTCGGCGGGTTGTTTTTCGGCAAATCGCTGCTCGGTACCGTGCTGGATTCGATGTTCCAGCTCACCGAGGAAGGCTGGCGCAAGCTGACCTTGCGCTGGGCGCTGTTCTTCTTCGCGCTCGCCATCCTTAACGAAATCGTCTGGCGCAACGCCTCGACCAATGTCTGGGTCGACTTCAAGGTGTTCGGCGTGATGCCGCTGACCTTCCTGTTCGGCGCGCTGCAAGTGCCGCTGCTGAGGAAATACGCGGTCGAGCCTGCGGAGTGACGGCTACGACCCTGCCGCCAGCGCCTTATCGATTTGCGGTTTGAGAACGGTGGCGAAATTGTCGGCGGTGATCGGCCCGACCAGCTTGTAGGCGATGTGCGCATCCTTGCCGACCACGAACGTCTCCGGCACGCCGTAGACGCCCCATTCGATCGCGGCGCGGCCGCTCTCGTCGGCGCCGGCGGCGGAAAACGGATTGCCGTAGCGGCCGAGGAAGCGCCGCGCATTGTCCGGCTGGTCCTTGTAGTTGATGCCGACCAGCCGCACGCGGCTGTCCTGGGCGAGCTGCATCAACAGCGGCGCCTCGTCGTGACACGGCACGCACCATGACGCCCAGACGTTCAGCACCGTCACCGCGCCCTTGAAACTTGCCGGATCGAGGCCGGGTACCGGCGCGCCGTCGCGTTCGAGGCCAGCGACCGGCGGCAGGCTGGTTTGCGGCGCTGGATGACCGATCAGCGCCGACGGGATCAGCGACGGATCGCCGGAATAGAGCCGGAACAGGAACAACAAAACGAGTGCGAGAAAAACCGCAAGCGGCACCAGCACCGCGATGCGGCGCCGGCCGACATTTGCGCTCTCGTTGGGTATGCCGGTCACGCTTTTTCCTTTGCTTTATCCAACGCCGGCTCGGATCGCGCCGGCGCCGAACGGCGGGTAACGCCGCGCATTTCGAGATCGGCAAGCCTGAGCCGCTGCGTGCGGTAGTCCAAGCTCACCCAGGCAATCAAGACGCCGACTACGGCAACGGCCGCGGCATAAGAGGCGACGATGAATCCCATGTGGTTGACCGCATTCATTTCAGCTGACCGCGCTCGCCTGCATCAGCCGCAACGTGCGCACGCGGCGGCGCAAAATTTCGTTGCGCATCGCCGCGAGGTGCAAAGTGAAGAACAAGAGCGTGAACGCCGCCGCCATGATGAACAGCGGAACGAGGATGCTCGTATCGATGGTCGAGCCGCCGACGCGGAACACCGAGGCGCCTTGATGCAGCGTGTTCCACCAATCGACGGAGAATTTGATGATCGGCAGATCGATGGCGCCGACCAGCGTGAGGATCGCCGCGGCGCGCGCGGCGCGCGACGGTTCCTCCACCGTGCGCCACAGCGCGATGACGCCGAGATAGAGCAGCAGCAGCACCAGCTCGGAAGTGAGCCGCGCGTCCCAGACCCAATAGGTGCCCCATTCGGGCCGGCCCCACAGCGAGCCGGTGACGAGACACAGCAAGGTGAACGCGGCGCCGATCGGCGCCGCCGCTTTCGCCGCAACGTCGGCGAGCGGATGTCGCCACACCAGGGTGCCGAGGGCGGCAACCGACATCACGCCCCAGCCCAGCATGCCGAGCCACGCCGACGGCACATGCAGGAACATGATCTTGACAGTGGCGCCCTGCTGATAATCGTCCGGCGCCAGCATCGCCTGATCGATGCCATAGGCGAACACGAGCACCGTCAGGCCGCCGAGCCACGGAATCGTGCGATTGGCGAATTTTAGAAAACGCGTCGGATTGGCGAGATCGGCGATGGCCATGGCTATGTCCAGTTCGCAAGCTTCCTAGTTCACGTTGCGGCGCCGGCGCAATGCCGCGGGCATCAGGCGTTTCTCACGTTTGCATAACCAAAATGGCTATTCCATTTCCTGCCGCAGCGCCGCCGCCGCGGCAAATGGCCCGACCACCAGGCTCGCCAGCGTCAGCGCGCAGAGGATGGTGAACGGCGTTCCGAACGGCACCGGCCCGGTGCTGTTGGCGGCGGCGACGCCGAAGATCAGCACCGGCACGGTCAGCGGCAGCACGATCACGGCAAGCAACAGCCCGCCACGCCGGAGCGTCACCGCAATGGCGGCGCCGATCAGGCCGATGAAGGTGAGCGCTGGCGTGCCGACCAGGAGCGTCAGCACCAAGGTGATCTCAGCCGGGGCGTCGAGATTGAGCAAAAGCCCGATCAGCGGCGCGGCGATGACGAGCGGCAGGCCGGTGGTGAGCCAATGGGCAAGGCCCTTGACCGCGACCACGAGCTCGAGCGGCGCGCGACCCGTGAGGATGAGATCGAGCGAGCCGTCCTCGTGGTCGGCGGCGAACAGGCGGTCGAGCGCCAACAGGCTCGCCAGGAGCGCCGCGAGCCACAGGATCGCCGGGCCGATTTGCTTGAGCAGCGGCAGGTTGGGGCCGACCGCGAACGGGATCAGTGTGACCACGACCAGGAAGAACAGCACCCCGATGAGGGCGCCGCCGCCGACCCGCACGGCTATGCGCATGTCGCGGACGAGGATTGCGGCGAGGGCAGTCATCAGTCCACCTCCCCCAGCCGCAACTCGTGCCCGTCATCGAGCCCGATGGCGCCGTGGGTGGCCGCCAGAATGAAGCCGCCCTCGGTGAGATGCGTCCGCATCAAGCCGGCGAGGCGGTCCTGGGCGGGGGCGTCCAGCGTGCTGGTGGGCTCGTCCAGCAGCCAGATCGGGCGTTTGACGGCAAGGAGGCGGGCGATCGACAGCCGCCGGCGTTGGCCGGCGGACAGATAGGCGGCGGGCAGGTCGGCCAGTTCGTCGAGGCCGACCGCGGCGAGGGCAGGGTGGATATTTGCCGCCTGCGTGCCGAGAAAT
>JBEKKM010000003.1:0-98025 GCA_050010715.1 Xanthobacteraceae bacterium
TGGCGGGATGACGGTGTTGGCCAACGTGATGACCGGCGCGTTCCTGCGCGACAAAAAGCTCGACGTCGCTCGCGCCAAAGCCGGCGCGGTGATCGATTTCGTCGGCCTGTCGGCCAAGGAACACACGCCGGCGCGCGATTTGACCACGATCGACCAGCGGCGGCTCGAAATGGCGCGCGCGCTCGCTACCGAGCCGCGGCTATTGCTGCTCGATGAGGTCATGGCCGGGCTCAATCCGGCGGAGATCGATCAGGCCGTCGCGCTGGTTAGAAGACTTTCGCAGCGCGGGCTGACCATCATCATCGTCGAGCACGTGATGCGCGCGATTATGGCCGTGGCGCGGCACATCGTGGTGCTCGATCACGGACAGAAGATTGCCGAAGGCAGCCCCAAAGAGGTGGTCGCGAACGAAGAGGTGGTTCGGGCCTATCTGGGTTCGGGCTACGTGCATGTGGCGACGCCGGGAGAAGCGGCGTGTTAGCGCTATCCGCAGTGAGCGCCAGTTACGGCTCCGTCCCGGCGATCGGCGACATCAGCATCGAGGTCGGCGAGGGCGAAGCCGTCGGCCTGTTGGGAGCAAACGGCGCCGGCAAGAGCACCACGCTGCGCGCGATCTCCGGTTTGATGCGGTTGACGGCGGGCACGATTACGTTTTTGGGCACGAACATCGCTGCGCTGCCGCCGTACGAGGTCGCGGAACTCGGCATCGCCCACGTGCCGGAAGGCCGTCAGGTGTTCCCAGAAATGACCGTGCAGGAAAATCTCGAGGTCGGGGCCTACGTGCCGCGCGCCAAGGCCGACCGCGGCCGTACGTTGGATCTCGTTTTCGGCATTTTCCCCGTTCTGGCGGAGCGTCGCCGGCAACTCGCCGGCACGATGAGCGGCGGCGAACAGCAGATGCTCGCGGTCGGCCGCGGCCTGATGTTGAAACCCCGTCTGTTGATGCTCGACGAGCCGTCGCTCGGTCTCGCCCCGGTTATGACTGATATCACCTTTCAGAAAATCCAAGAGATCCACGCCATGGGCACGGCCATCCTGTTGGTCGAGCAGAACGTCGCCCGCGCGCTGACATTGGTGCAGCGCGCTTACGTGCTCGAGAGTGGCAAGATCATCATGTGCGGCAGCAGCGCCGATCTGGCAAATAACAAACAAGTGCAAGCGGCCTATCTGGGCATTTGACGACGCGACGCGCCCAATTTGGGCCTAAGTCCGTTTTGCGGCGTTCAACACCAAGCGGCGAAACTCATCCTGCTCGTCGATGACGAGCCGCACCGGCAAGATGTTGGCATGCGCGGCCAGCGCCGCAAGCGCCGGATCGCCGGCGAGGCGGACGTGATCTTTCTCCGTGGTAATGAGCACGAGGTTTTCCGCTTGCGCGCGCGCGATCAATGCCTGCGCGTCGGCTGCGGTATAGCGATGGTGGTCGGGAAAGCTTGACCGCGCGGCAACGGCGATTCCGGCTTCGCTCAGTGTCGCAAAAAACTTGTCCGGATTGCCGATGCCGGCGAAGGCCAGCACTCTGCGCTTGCCGAGCGCGGCGAGGATGTTGCGGTCGCCTTCGAGCCGGCCGTGGAACACGGTGACGCCGTAGCGGCGCGCGGTGTCCAAAATTTTGCCGGCACCGTCGGGGGGGCCGACGACGACGAGCGCTTGCGCGCGCGCGATCTGGATTTCGAGCGGCGCTCGCAGCGGGCCCGCCGGAATGACGCGACCGTTGCCGATGCCGCGGCGGCCGTCGACCAGAAGGATGGCGAGGTCCTTGATCAACGATGGGTTCTGGAATCCGTCATCCATGACGATGACGTTGGCGCCGGCGGAGCGCGCGACACGGGCGCCGGCGACGCGGTCGCGGGCAACGATGGTGGGGGCAAGGCGCGCGAGCATCAGCGGCTCGTCGCCGACGTCGGCTGAGCGATGAAACAACGGATCGACGCGCACCGGTCCGGCGAGCTTGCCGCCATAGCCGCGGCTGAGAAAGAACGGCCGCTCGTGCGCCGCAAGCAGAAGATGCGCCACCGCCAACGCTGCCGGCGTCTTGCCGGCGCCGCCGGCGGTGAGATTGCCAAGACAGATCACCGGCACGCCGGCAGGCTTGCCTTGAGCTTGAATGCGTCCCCACGCCACTGCGCCATAAATCGCGGCCAAGGGAGCGAGCAGGATGCCGCCGCTCTTCCGCCACCAGAAGGCGGGCTCGCGCATCAGGATGCTCGTTGCTCTAGACGGAGTTGCACCAGATAAGGATCGAGCGCGGCGAGCGTGCGATCGAGCGCGCCGCCGAGCTGGCGCACGGTTTTGGCGCCGGCTTCCGCGATCGCGGTGCGCGCCGCCGGATTGGCAAGCCAGGCGTTGAGCTGCAGCGTCAGCGCCTCTTCATCGGCGACGAGCTTGGCGCCGTTCGCCGCGTCGAGGGTGGCGTAGATTTCCGCGAAATTCCACACATGCGGGCCGTGCACCACCGCGGCGCCGAGCCGGATCGCCTCGATCGGATTTTGGCCGCCGTGTTCGACCAGCGAGCCGCCCATGAAGACGATGGGCGCCAGCCGGTAGATCAGGCCAAGTTCGCCGAGCGTGTCGGCGATATAGACCTCGATACCTGGCTTCGGCGCTGCGCCGCGCGAGCGCAGACCGACCGATAATCCGGCGACCTTGGCGATCTCGGCGATGGCCTCGCCACGCGCCGGATGGCGCGGCGCGATGATGGTCAAGAGCGCCGGATGCTTGGCGCGCAGCCGCCGGTGCGCGGCGATGATCGCGGTCTCCTCGCCGTCATGGGTCGAGGCCGCAGCGATCACCGGGCGGATGCCGATGGTCAATTTCAGTTGCCGCAACATCGCCTCATCGACCGGCGGCGCCGGCACGTCGAGCTTGAGATTGCCGGTCGAGGTCACGCGCGGTGCGCCAAGCTGGCTGTAACGCTGCGCGTCGGCGCCCGATTGGGCGAGGCATAGATCGAAGCGCGACAACAGCGCCGCGATCACGCCCGGCACCATCTGCCAGCGGTGAAACGAGCGCTCCGAGAGCCGGCCATTGACCACGATCATCGGGATTTTGCGGCGCCCGGATTCCACGATCAGATTGGGCCACAGATCGGACTCGACGAACAGCGCCAGGTCGGGCCGCCAATGATCGAGGAAGCAGCCGACATAGCGCGGCGCGTCAAGCGGGATGAACTGGTGCAGCACGCCTGACGGCAGGCGGTGCTCGGCAAGCGCCGCCGACGTCACCGTGCCCGAAGTGACGAGGACGGCAAAATTTTGCTTGCGGATGCGTTCGATCAGCGGCACCGCCGCCAGCATTTCGCCGACGCTTGCCGCGTGCACCCAGATCAGCGGCCCGTCCGGCCGCGGCTGTGACGCCTGCCCGCGCCGCTCGGCGAGCCGGGTCGGATGCTCCTTGCCGCGATTGAGCCGGCGCGCCAACAAGCGCGGCGCCACCGGCGCCGCGGCAAACGACGCGAACTGATAAAGGCGCAGCGCCAGCGGCAGTCGATCGGGCACGCTAAAGCCTCCCAGGCAGTGCTAGCGGAGTTGCGGCTTGTCGACAATCTCATAGGCGCGGCGCGTGGCGGCGTTGAGGCGGTTCTCGAGCTCCTGCCGCGCCGCTTCAAGGGCCGCGTCATCGGCATCGGCGGCAACCCGCAGCGGCTCGGGAACCACGCCGGCGCCGCGGCTAAACGGCAGATTGATGGTGGAGCGATCCCAATTGTCGAGCACGATGCGCCAATGTGTGGCGATGGCGACGGCATGGATCGGCCGGCCGGAGATTTGGGCGAGCTTGATGATGCCGAGGCCGGCGACGCGCGATACTTTCGGCACGTCGGCGGAGAGCGCGACCGAATAGCCGTCGGCGAGCGCATCGAGCATGGCCTGGAACGCGGCGACGCCGCCTTTGTGCAGGAAGCCGCTCGAGTGATTGCCCGAGCCGCGGATGGTGCCGATGCCGAGCCGCTCGACGGCGATGGCTTCAACCTCGCCGTCGTGATGGTGCGACACCAGCGTTTTCACTTTGTACGACGGTTTGCTGGCGTTGGTGGCGAGCAAGTGTTGACCGTGCCAGAACGCGATGATGATCGGCATGTCCGCTTCGGCGCGGTCCCATGCATCGGGCGGTTCCACCGTGAGCCGCGTGGTCTTGTCGACGAAACGCACATATTCGGCGGCGACGACACCGAGCGCCGTCTTTGCCCATTGCTGCCGGCCGATGCGTCGCCAAAACTTCATGCGTTGTCTCAGTGCGGCGTGTTGTCGTCGGGATCGAGCAGACGGTGCATGTGTACGATGAAGTAGCGCATGTGCGCATTGTCGACGGTGCCCTGCGCCTTCGCCTTCCAGGCCGCGTAGGCGCTGGCATAGTTCGGATAGACGCCGACGATGTCGAGCTTGTCGAGATCCCTGAACGTGACGTCGGCGACGTTTTCTAGCTCGCCGCCGAACACGAGGTGGAGCAATTGCTTCTGAGGGTCCGCCATGATGATCGTTCCGCGCGTGATTGCGATTTAGAGTGACGCGAGGCGTTCATCCCTGAAAAGTTCGAGCAGCGCCACGTGCCGCTCCCGGCCGGCCGCGACGAGCGTCCCGTGCCGCGGCACGGGACGATTATAGGTCACAGCGACGCCTTCGAAAGACGTCAATGCGCCGCCCGCTTCGTGCACCAAAAGGTCGGCGGCCGCAAGGTCCCAGTCGTGGCTGTTACCGCCCGCGATGCCGGCGTCGAACGTTCCTTCGGCGACCCGGGCGAGACGCAGCGCCAGCGAATGGGTGCGCGGCATGACGGCGAACGGCGGCGCGATGGATTGCAACCGTTCGAGGAGTCTGCGCGGCGCGGCGATGCGCGCTTGCGCAAGCTCGGCGCCGGGCGCGACCGTGATCGCTGCGCCGTTGCGGGTCGCGCCTTGGCCTGTGACCGCCATGAAGAATTCGTCGCTGACCGGCGCGCAAAGGCACGCCGCGATCGGCCGGCCGTTGTCGACCAGCGCCGCGGAGACAGCCCAATCCGGCAGGCCCGCGATATAGGCGCGCGTGCCGTCGATCGGATCGACGATCCAGACATAGCGCGCGTCGAGGCGGGCCGGATCGTCGATGCTTTCCTCCGACAGCCAGGCGATTGTCGCGCCGTCGCCGGCGAGCCGCTCGCGCAACAACACGTCGACCGCGATATCGGCGTCGGATACCGGCGACAAGGCTTCGCCCTTGGTCCAGTTCTTCAGCGGCGTCTTGAACATCGACAGCGCCAGCGCACCGGCTTCGCGGACGCTCTCCGCAAGGCGCACGGCTTGCCGTTTAAGATCGACGACCTCAGTGGCCGGCAACAGTCAGGCCCTCCACGCGCACGGTGGGTGCATTGGTGCCGTAGCGGAAGGCAAGGTCGTTCGCCGGCGTCAGGCTCTTGAATATTTCGCTCAAATGGCCGGCGATGGTGACTTCACTCACTGGAAACGTCGGCACGCCGTTCTCGATCCAAAAACCGGAGGCGCCGCGGCTATAGTCGCCGGTCACCAGGTTGACGCCGACGCCGATCAGGTCGGTGACAAAAAAACCGTCCGCGATTTCGGCGATCAGCTCGTCGGCGCTTTTGCTGCCGGCGACGAGATGCAGGTTGCTCGGCCCGGGCGAGGGCGGCGACGACACGCTGCGATAGGCGTGGCCTGTGGTGGCAAGACCGAGCTCGCGACCGGTCGCGCTGTCGAGGAACCAGGTTTTCAGCACGCCGCCTTCGATCACTTTGCGCGCGCTGGTGACGACGCCCTCGGCGTCGAACGGCCGCGAGCGCAGGCCGCGCTTGCGCAACGGGTCGTCGACGATGTCGATGCCGGATGCAAAAATCTGCTCGCCGAGCTTTTCGCGCAGAAAACTCGTCTTGCGCGCGATCGAGGCGCCGTTGACGGCGTTGGCGAGGTGGCCGATCAGCGAGCCGGCGACGCGCGCGTCGAACACCACCGGCACGCGGCGCGTCGTGACTTTGCGCGGATTGAGCCGCTTGACCGCGCGCTCGCCGGCGTTGCGCCCGATTGTCGTGGCGCTTTCCAGGTCGGCGGCGTGCAGCGTCGAGGTGTAATCGTAATCGGTTTCCATGCCGGTGCCGTTGCCGGCGATGGCCGACATCGAGATCGAATGGTGCGAGTTCATGGCCGCGCCATGAAAGCCGTGGCTCGTCACCAGCACCAGGCCGCCGATGCCGGCCGAGGCCGCGGCGCCGCCGGATTTGCTGACGCCCGGGACCGCCATGGCGGCGGCCTCCGCATCACGCGCGCGCCGCTCCAGTACGCTGACGTCGGGCATATCGGGATCGAGCAGGTCGAGGGCCGGCGGGTTGTGCTCCAACAGCGCTGGATCGGCGAGGCCCGAGAAGCGGTCCTCGGGCGCGGCGCGCGCCATGGCCACCGCGCGTTCGGCCAGCACCGCAAAGCCGTCGCCGTTGAGATCGTTGGTCGAGACCACCGCCTGCTTCTTGCCGACAAGCACGCGAAGGCCGAGATCGTCGCCTTCGGAGCGCTGCGATTCCTCGACCGAGCCGTCGCGCACCTCGACCGACAGCGACACCCCGCGCACGGCGAATGCGTCGGCCTGGTCGGCGCCGGCGCGCTTGGCTGCGGCGACGGCCCGTTCGGCGACGTCGGCTAGGGCAGTTTGGTCGAGGAGCGATGGCATTGGTTGGTGATTGGTTTATGCGGTGGTGAAAATAATAACAAGGCCAAGATGTGGCTGCGGAGCGCGGGATTCAAGCGCGCTCAGCCACGTCGATTCCGGCAATTTGCCTCGCGTCGGCAACGTCTCGTCAATCATGCGGCCCGTTCGCGCGGCAACACGACCTTTTAACCAGGATCCTTAAGCCGATTACGACCGCACTCTGGCAAGGTTGCGTCAACCGGGCGGCAACAGCCCGGGGGGAGTTCGAGTTTCGAGGCGTCACATGGAAGCCGGCAGGTTCGCTGCCGGGGCGGGCCGCGCGGGGGCAATCCCCTCGCGGCTCGACCCCTTCTCCTTGCCCGTGCGGTTCACCGCGGCCGACGACGCGGCCGACGAGCGGCTTCGCGTCGTCGACCTGCATCGCGAGCGCGTGGTGCTGCGCCGCTCGGTGCGCGGCATCCGCATGGCCTTGAACATGCCGGTCGCGTCCTATCGCGGCGTCGCCATCCGCTTGAGCGGCGAAACCGGCCATGCGCCGACCGCCATCGCCGTCGTGCTCGAGCACCGCGACCCGGCTCTGTCGCTGCCGCTGTTTGCCTCCGCCGAGCGCGACGACATCGTCGCCGAATGGCAAAGCTGGGGCAGGGTGCTCGGCCTGCCGCTCCTAGTCGCCGAAGGCGACGGATCTTTGCGCGAACCGTTTGCGCGCATGGGCGCGCTGCGCATCGAAGCGCCGACCTGGCGCCGCCGCCGCAGGAGCGCCATCGCCAAACGCCGGCCATCTCGCCTCTTGCGCCGCCGACCCGGCAAGCTGCCGGACACCCCGATCGTGCATCGCGGCGAACGCGAGATCATCGCCAGGAATTAACATCCGTCCCGCTATCGCGGGGCCACCCGGTTTGTCGATTGCCAAATCTTCCCGGATATTTGGCAAAACCTTCCCTGACATGTTTCGCCGAATAATGGCAGCATTCGTCCGGTTAGTCGGGCGACTTGCGGATGCGTGGGGTTGTAGCTCTCGATCGCGGTATAAGGGCGCCGGTATTTCGCCCGGCGTTGCGGTATCTCCATCTGCGGGGAGCCGCCGTTGTCGCGCTGCTGGTCCCGCAATCGGTCTTCGCGCAGCAGAGTCCGACCACTCTTCCTGAGATTCAGGTGATCGGGACCACGCCGCTACCGCCCGTTCGGCCCGCTGCCGCGCCCGCTTCGCGCTCTTCGGCTCAGGCGCAGGTTTCTCCGGCAAATCCTGCGGCGACGTCCGCGCCGATCGGCGAGGCCGGTGCGGTCGACCGCGACAAAGTTCCAGCCAACGTCCAGACACTCGCGGCGCCGGATTTCGACCATGCAATCACGCCGGACCTGCTCCAAGCCATGGCGCGGGGACTGCCCGGTGTCGCGCTCAATGACGAGACCGGCAATCAATACCAGCTCGGTATCAATTATCGCGGCTTCGTTTCGTCGCCGGTCCTCGGAACGCCGCAGGGCCTCGCCGTGTATCAGAACGGGGTGCGCATCAACGAGGTGTTCGGCGACGTCGTCAATTGGGACTTTATCCCCGATAAGGCGATCAACCGAATGACGCTGGTTCCCAGCAATCCCGTCTATGGGCTCAATGCGCTGGGCGGCGCGCTTTCGCTCGAGATGAAAAACGGCTTCACCTATCAGGGCGTCGAGGGCGAGGTGAATGGCGGCTCGTATGGCCGGATCGGCACCTCCGTGCAGGCCGGCGGCCAAAATGGCAACGCGTCCGGCTATATTACCGCGGACGCCGTCAACGATGCAGGGTGGCGTCAAGATTCCCCTTCGCGCTTGCGCCGCGTTTACGCCGACCTCGGCACCCGCGGCGATCAGACCGAGTTCCATCTGACCTTCACCGGTGCGGATAACAGTTTCGGTGCCGCCGCCGCGACGCCGATCCAGATGCTCAGCCAGAACTGGGCGAGCGTCTATACGCTACCGCAGACGACCGAGAACCAGCTGGCTTTTCTGACCGGCAGCGGCAGCTGGAAGCCGACCGATACCCTGACGTTCCAGGCCAATCTCTATTATCGCGGCTTTTGGCAAAGCCATGTCGACGGCAACGGCACTGATGCGACGGCTTGTCCGCCGCCGTCAACCTTGCTGTGCTTTCCCGATCTCGACGGTATTTTGTCGCCGCTCATGACGACAGGTGGGCAAACGGTTTCGGCCGCCGGGATTCTCGGCAGCAGCGTTTTGGGCGAGATCGACCGCACTTGGACATCCACCAACAGTTTTGGCGGCTCGGTGCAGGGCGCTTCGTCGGAGAAGATCTTCGGGCATGACAACAATTTTGTGCTTGGTATGAGCGTCGACCGTGGTCTCGTCCAATTCACCACCACGAGCGAACTGGGCACGATCAATGCGGACCAGTTTCCGGTCGTCGCAGGCACTGGTCTTTATATCGATCAGCCGTCAGGCGACGTCGCGCCGGTGCGGCTAGGCGCCAACACGCTGTATACCGGCTTCTACACGACCGATACCTTCGACGTGACGCCACGCCTTGCGGTCACTGCTGGCGGCCGTTTCAACATCGCCCAGATCGGGTTGGCGGACGAAATCGGCAACGACCCGGGCCTCGACGGAAGCCATGTCTATAGCCGCTTCAATCCCACTTTTGGGGCCACCTACAAGGTCACGCCGAACGTCACCGTCTACGGCAGCTACGCGGAAGCGAACCGGGCGCCCACGCCGCTCGAGCTCGGCTGCGCCGATCCGATGCGGCCATGCTTGATCGACAACGCTCTCGTCGGCGATCCCAATCTCAACCAGGTCGTGTCGCATACGTTCGAAGGCGGCGTGCGCGGGCACTTCGATTTCGCAAAAGGACTGTTCAATTGGAGCGTCGGCGCCTACCACGCGCTCAACGTCAATGACATCCTTGCCGTCGCCAGTCCAATTCCCGGCCACGAGTTTTTTCAGAATGGCGGCAATACGCTGCGTCAGGGCATCGAAGCCGCTGTCTCGTACAAGCAGGATCGCTGGACCGCCTATAGCAATTATACCGCGGTCGACGCCACGTTTCGCAATGCTCTGACTTTGTCGTCGCCGAACAATCCATTCGCCGACGCCAATGGCGATATCTTCGTCGTCCCTGGCGACCACTTGTCCGGGATACCGAGCTTCCGCTTCAAGGCCGGTGCCGACTATCAAATCACCGATCCATGGAAATTCGGCGCCGATCTCAACGTCATCGGCAGTCAATGGCTCGTCGGCGATGAAGCGAACCAGAATCCGAAGCTGCCGGCCTATTGGACGGTGAACCTGCATTCCTCCTATCGGCTTTCGAAAAATGTCGAGCTGTTCGGCCTCGTGCGTAATCTGTTCAACCAGCATTATTACCTTTACGGCACATTCTTTCAGACCGATTCATTTCCCTACTTGAACCTGACGGATACCCGCACCTTCGTTCCCGGCATGCCGCTGGCGGCCTATGCCGGATTGCGCGGCACGTTCTAGAGGCCGCTTTTCACGCCGCGGTGGGCCGAAGCCCAAGGATCCGACCCTACCGGAAGGCAGCGGTGGTCTGCGCGCGCATCCGCTTGTCGCGGTCCGGAACTGGGCGCATTATTCTCCTCGATTAGCGTCACTTTAAAAAATCAAAATGGGGAGGAAGTGCGATGAGGATGCTCTCGCCGGCAATCGCGTTGATCGGCCCGCTGCTCATGGCCAGTGCGCTCACGCCGGTCCACGCGGCCGACATGACGTTCGAGCGTGCGCTCAATGCCAACAAGGAGCCGCAGAACTGGCTTCTGTATTACGGCAATTATCAGGGCTATCGGTTCTCACCGCTCAGCGAGATCAATACCGATACGGTCAAGAACCTGAAGCTCGTCTTCGCGGTCGCGCTCGGCGGTCTGCAGAGCGGCGGCCGCTACGCCTTCGGCAACCTCGAGGGCACGCCGATCGTGGACGACGGCATGATGTACGTCACCGACGGCTGGGGCAGCGTTTACGCGATCGACGTTTCGGCCGGCACCAAGGGAGCGATCAAATGGAAGTTCGACCCGGGCATCGACCGCGCCTGGGCCGGCGATGTTGCCTGCTGCGGCGTCAACAATCGCGGCGTCGCGCTGTGGAAGGACAAGGTAATATCGATCGCGCTGGACGGGCGGATGTTCGCCATCAACAAGGCGACCGGCGAGAAGGTCTGGGAGCGCAAGATCGCCGATCCGACTCTCGGCGAGACCATCACCATGGCGCCGCTTGTGGTGCGTGACCTGGCGATCGTCGGTCCCGCCGGCGGCGAGTTCGGCATCCGCGGCTTCATCGATGCGACGGATCTCAATACCGGCCAGCAGGCGTGGCGGACCTACACCATCCCGGGCGCGGGCGAGCCCGGCAACGACACCTGGAAGGACGGAGCGGACCATTGGAAACACGGCGGCGCGCCGGTCTGGGAAACCGCCACCTACGATCCTGAGACCGACACCATCTATCAGGGCATCGGCAATGCCGGCGCCGACTGGGATCCACAGTATCGGCCGGGCGACAACAAGTGGGCGGCGAGCGTGCTTGCGCTCAATCCGGCCAACGGCGCGATCAAGTGGGGGTTCCAGTACACGCCGAACGATCCGTTCGATTTCGACGAGATTTCCGAGCACCCGGTCATCGACGCCAAGGTCAATGGCAAGGACCGCAAACTCGTAGTCCACGCCGCGCGCAATGGATTTTTCTATGCCCTTGACCGCACCAATGGGGCGTTCGTGGGCGGCAAGCAATATGTCGACAAGCTCAACTGGACGACGGGACTCGATCCGGAGACCGGCCTACCGGCCAATTACGATCCCAAGGCCGGCGTCCAGGTCTATACGCCCGGAACCCACGGCATGCGCGGTGAGCCGCTGGCCAACATCTGTCCATCCCATTTCGGCGCCAAGAACTGGGAGCCGACGGCCTATAATCCGACGCTCAACACGCTCTACATCCCGTCGGTCGAAGGCTGCGATGGCCTCGAGACGGTCGCGCAAAAGGATTTTGCCGATCAAGGCGGAACGGTGAAGCCGCGTGAGCGCTTCAGCGGCGGCTCGTTCAAGATGACCGGACGCCTCTACGGCAGCCTTAAGGCAATCGATCCGACCACGGGAGATATCAAGGCCGCCGTGCGGCTCGACTTCCCGAACTATGCCGGTGCGCTCGCCACCGCCGGCAATCTCGTCTTCCTCGGCCAGGCCGACGGAACCTTCACCGCATATGACGCCAAAACCCTGCAACAGGCTTGGAGTTTTAGCGTCGGCACCGGCATCAATGCACCGGCCGTCAGCTATTCGGTGAACGGCAAGCAGTACATCGCAGTCCTGGCTGGCTCGCGGCAGTCCCCGTTCGTCATGCAAAACGATCCGTCGCTGAAATACTCCTCGACGACGTCCATGCTGTTCGTGTTCGGCCTCTGACCGAGCGCAATAATGACCGCTGCCGGCACGACTCACCGTCGTGCCGGCACCCGTTGCCAAACACGACAGTCCAGCCGCCTCATCGTATGCACGTTCGGTTCGCCCGCAAATATCCGGCCGTATTGGCACTGGTCGCGGCGCTTTGCGCGATCACGATCGGCCCCGTTCATGCGCAAAGCGCCGAAGAAACTCGTACGATCGAGCACGGCAAGGATATCTTCAAGATCAAGGCCACCTGCCAGTTCTGCCACAAGTGGGACGCCTCCGGCGACCAAGGCTACGGCGGCAACGCATTGTCGCTGCGCCAGACAAAGCTGACCCCCGCGCAGGTCGCCGAGACCGTCAAATGCGGCCGTCCCGGTACCGGCATGCCGTTTCACGACCAGTTCGCCTATACCGACAAGCGCTGCTACGGCGTCACGCGGACCGATCTCGGCAACGATGTGCCGCCGGAGCCCAATGCGTTTCTCAATTCCGACGAGATCGATGCGGTGGTGAAATATGTGTTCGCGAAGGTTGTCGGGCGTGGTCCGTCGACCTACGAGGAATGCGTCGAGTTCTGGGGAGCAGATACCCGCGAATGCGAGCCAATGAAGCAATGAGCCTCATGAGCCCGGCGGGCAAGGCTGCGATTATCCGCGTTGTTGCAGCGCTCGCCATCGCGGGCGGAAGTGGCGTCTACGCACAAACGCAGTCCGATGTGGGCGAAATCCATGGCCTAAAACTTGGGCTCCACGCCCAGGCAATGACATTGGACGGATGGGGCCAACTCGCCTGCGGCAGCGATGGCGGGCCGCCGCGTCAGGAGATCGACGCCTGGTCGGACTTCAAGAAATGCCGGCCGGAGGCAAGCGGCTTGCGTGAAGTCGCCGCCCGCTTCGACGACGAGGACGAATACGTCGCCAAGGCGCTCGGCGAGCCGGCCTACGCGGCGCAGCGGACTGGCACGCGGGTCGCCGGTCATCCCGTCGTTCTCTCGGCTTTGTTTGACGATGGCGGGATATTGCGCGGTATCCGTATGGTGAGCGATCCGCGCGCAACGCCGGCCGAGCGCCGTATGGCACACCTGCTGGGCGTGGCCGTGATCAACCGCTATGGCACCGATGGATGGAATTGCACGGATTTGCCGCCGGCTGAGGGCGAGTCCGCGGTCGGCGGCGTGTTCATCAAGCAGCGCTGCGACAAGACGATGCCGGAGCGGGCCCTCGCCGTGGAGACGCATTTTCTGCGCAAACCCGGCCAACATGACGTCGATCCGGACACCCATGAATATACCCAAGGCGAGTTCGAAAGCTGGACGCGGTTCGAGCTTTTCGATCCGAACTATCGAAAGCCTTGATCTGCACATTCGGTCAGGGATGTACGGTGCCGTCCGGCATGATGGTGCCGTTGAGCTTGACGCCAGTCAGGATCGCTCCGGTGAGAATTGCGCCGGTCAGGCGTGCGCCGGATAGATCGGCTCCGGTCAGATCGGCGCCTGAAAGATCGGCGCCGTAAAGGTCCGCTTTGGTCAACTTCGCGCCCTTAAGGTTCGCGTCGCGCAGTACCGCGTTCACCAAGCCGGCATTGTCGAGATTGGCGCCTTCGAGGTTGGCGCGGCGCAGCGAAGCCTCGACCAGATTGGTCTTGCTCAGGTCGGCTTCCCGTAAAGATGCATCATCGAGCCGGGTTGCGTTGAGCATGGCTTCGGCAATCCTGGCGTGGTCGAGCTTGGCGTGCACCAGATACGCTGTTTGCATTTTGGCGTTTGCGAGGTCGGCCTCGGACAGGTCCGCGGCGCTCAAATCCGATCCGTAGAACATCGCGTTCTCGGCCTTGGCCCCGACCAGCGACGCCGTCTTCAAGTCGGTCTTGTTGAGGTTCGCGTCGGTCAGATCAGCGCCGTCTAACTTCGCGCCGCCGAGCTTGGCGCGGTGCATGACCGCGTGGGACAGATCGGCGCCCGTGAGATCGGCACCGGACAAGTCTTTCTGCTTGAGCTGGGCTGCGACCAGCGAGCATTTCACGCAAGCTCGGCTTTGGCCGGCGAGGAAATCCGCCGCTTCGTCGGCATACGCCACGCTCGGCCGCGCCACAGCCGACAGGACGCCGGCCGTCAGCAACAAGGCGGCGAGCGCCTTGGCGTGGAGCGGAGCGAGCATGGTATCTGCCTGACCGCGGCGGGCGGCGATCATAGCGACTATGGCGAAGAGACGGCGCGATTGTACCAATGCAGCGCATCGACGCTGACGACACGCTCGTTGCCGTCGAACAGCTTGGCGACGCGCCCGCCGGATGCCTTGAACTCAAACGTTTTGACGCGGTCCTTCACCGGCACGGTGGCGTTGCGCATGATGTCGAGGCCCTGGTCGATCCTCCAAATCTGGTAGGAATTGGGATCGGCGGCTGAAAAGAATTTGGTCTCGGCCGAGAGCTTGCGGGCGACGCCGCGCTCATAGGTCAAGTGCAGCGACAGGTGCTCGCCGTTGGCGCCGGTGAAGTCCCAGGCGTCCTCGTTCTCGGCCGGGCCGCCCGCGGCAGCATGAGTGGAACGCTCGACGCGATAGGCGGAGGCGGCCTGGTAGACATTGAACGGGCCTGGAGCGGCTTTGGGATTATTGGTGATGCCGTCGATCATCATCTGGCCGTCCATATCATTGCTGCCGGTCTTTTTGATGAGCGAGGCGAAATAGACCATCTGCTCGGTACCGGCCGGCGCGCCGTCCGGGCCGTTGATGTCGACGCGATCGACGAAGATTAAGCGCACATTGCAATCCTTGGCTGGCCCTGAGGTCGCCACGAACGGTTCCCAGCCGTCGGGCAAGAGCGCCTTGAGCGCTTGGCTGGAGACCGCAAGGTCGAGCTGCATGCGTACTTCGGCGCTCTGCTCGAGAAGGGTCTGGGCGTTCGCCAACCCGGCTGGCCCGACGAACGTGGCCAGAATGACGACGACACCGATCGCGCCCTTTGCGAGCATTTATGCCTCCCTATGAGTCCCATTTCGGGACCTCGCTTATCAGACCCATGCTAATCGAAACGCGTCCATTCCGTAATGCCAATTCGGCAGGGGCCCGCTCGGACGTGACGTGGCGGCCTATGTTCGGCTAACATCTGTGACATAATACAGAGGGCCCAAAGGGAGGGACCGATCAGCGTACAGTCCGCGGCTGCGTTTGCGGGCCCGCCGCAAGCGCCGACTTTGCTGAAGCGCTGGTGCGGTGCGCTCTGGTATGAGCGCTCGATTCGCGCCCAGCTCTTGCTCGCATTCGTGCTGATCGATGTCATTGCCGTGCTCGTTGCCGGCAGCGTCGTCATTTTGCGCGCGCGCATGCAAACGCGCGTCGAGATGGCCGCTTCGATGCGCCTTGCCGACTTGTTGGTCGAAGACGCCGTCCATCTCGCCCGCCAGGAGGTTCCGGCCGAGCAATTTTTGGCGTCGCTGCCGGCGCAACTGCAGTCGATGCGCCATGTCCGGTTCGTGGTCAGCGACGCCGCGGGCTCTCCGATCGCTGTGACGCCACTCGGCCGCGCCGCCGCGGAGCGCGACGCCACCCCACATTGGTTTACGGCGCTCGTCGCACCGCCGGTCGAGACCCGCGATGTCGCCGTGACCGTTGATGGCCTGCGGATTGGGCATGTCGAGATTATCGGCGAGCCAGCTGATGAAATTACCGAGGTCTGGGATAACGCCGTCGCCATCGGAGCGGTGGCGGTCGTGCTTAACATCGTCATGATCGGCCTTCTCTATGTTCTATTCGGCCGTGTTCTCGATCCGCTCACCGTACTCGCGAACGGCCTTTCCGACCTGGAGCGTCAAACCTATAGCGTGCGGCTGCCGCAACCGCGGGCGCGCGAACTGTCGGCGATCGCCGAGCATTTCAATGCCCTGGCGCTTGCGCTTGAGGCCGTGCGCGGCGAAAACTTGCGGCTCAATCGCAGGCTGATCACGGCTCAGGACGACGAGCGGCGGCGCACCGCACTGGAATTGCACGATGAAGTCGGGCCGTGTCTGTTTGGATTAAGAGCCAATGCATCGTCGATCGCGAGCGCGGCGCAAAACCTGCCCGATCTGGCTAGGCAGAGCGTTGCCGAGCGCTTGCGCGACATCCTGGCCATCATCGAGCATTTGCAATCAATCAACCGCAGCATGCTCGACCGCCTTCGACCGATGGCGCTCGGTCACGTTCCGCTCAAGGACATGCTCGGTCAGCTCGTCAACGAGCGCGCGCGGGAGCATCCGCAAATTGCGTTTTCCATCGTGGCCGGCGATCTGCCGCGCGGTTTTGGCGATTCGATCGACCTGACGATCTATCGATGCATCCAGGAAAGCTTGACTAATGCCATACGCCACGCCGAAGCGAAGCATGTTACCGTCAAACTCGATCCTATCGAGAATGGAGCGTCTTTGGCACTGACCGTGGTTGATGACGGGCGTGGCATGAGCCAACCGACGCCGGCGGGTTTTGGCACCCGCGGCATGAAGGAGCGTGTCGAAGGTCTCGGCGGCCGTTATAGTATCGAAAGCGAGCCCGGCAATGGCACCAGTGTGCGGATCGCGATCCCCATCGCCGAAGGTACGGCTGAGGCTGGGACATCGAATGGCTGAGAGTAAATGACCAGCGTCCTCGTCATTGACGACCATCCGATCGTCCTGCAGGGCTGCCGGCGCATGCTGGAAGACGCAGGCGTCACCGACGTGCTCGAGGCGCGAGACGCGGCTTCCGGCTACAAGCTCTACCGCCGTCATCGTCCCAACGTGGTCATCGTCGACCTCGCCATGCAGGGCAGCGGGCTCAGCGGCCTGCCGTTGATCCGCCGCATCAATGCGCACGATCCGGCGACGCGCATCCTCGTCTTCAGCATGCACAGCGATCCCATCATCGTGGCGCGCGCGCTCGAAGCCGGCGCCACCGGCTATGTGCTCAAGGACACCGCGCCTGCCGAATTGATGAAGGCCTTTGAGAAAGTCCGGGCCGGCATGCCGTATTTGCATGGCGATCTCGCCATGCAGGTGGCCCTGGTGCACACGCCTGCGCGCCAGAATCCACTCGCGGAGCTGACGCCGCGGGAGCTGCAAACGCTGGCTTTGCTGGCGGAAGGCAAGCCCTATGGCCGCATCGCCGAGGAGCTTAATGTCAGCTACAAAACCGTCGTCAACGTTTGCTCACAGCTCCGGCAGAAACTCGATGTTCGCAGCCTCGCCGAGCTGATCCGCTCCGCCGTTCGGCTTTTGGCGACGGCCTCGTAGGTTCTATTTTTGGAAGGCGTGCGCGCGGATGTAATGCCAGAGCTGATCGATCTCATCGTCGCTTAACACGCCTTTCCACGGCGGCATTTGGTTTTTGCCGTTACGGACCGAATTGTCAAAACGCGGGCGTTCATCCGCCTTCAGCCGGAGCAAATCGAAGGTCTGGCCGGTATTGACCAGATCGTCGCCATGGCAGGCGGCGCAGCGCGTGTTGTAGACGGTTTCTCCGGCGGCGATTTTGTCTTGGTCCGGCGCAACGTCATCCGCCAAGGCGCTTGGCGAACACCACGGCGTCGCGATGAACGCGATTGCGGTCAATAGAGCGGCAATGCCGATTGAACACGACTTTCTGCGGATCATATTCAGTCACGCGTCTGCGATACGAAAGAGGCCGCAACCGGCGGCCTCTTGGTGTCGAGTAAACTTCAGGTCCGACGTTATTTGTCGAACAGCGCGAACGTCCACAACGTCACGCCGGTCGGCAGGTTCTCGAGATTGGGATCGCCGGCGCGTTGCGCATAGACGCCGCCGATGCCGCTCATGACGGTGATGTATTGCTTACCGTCCTTCTCCCAGGTCACCGGCTGACCGACGATGCCGGACGGCGTCTGGAAGCTCCACAAGATCTTGCCGGTATCGGCGTCGAGCGCCTGGAATTCGCCCGTCATCACGCCGGTAAAGACCAGGTTGCTCGCCGTGACCATGGTGGAGGAGTAGTTCGGGCTGCGGTACGGGGTCTCCCATTTCGATTTGCCGGTCATGGGATCGACTGCTTTCAGATAACCGCGCACGTTCGGATCGTCGGTGACCACGGTGCGCTTGACGGTGGGAACGCCGGACGGTGTTCCGGGCGTAAGCTTCGGCGGCAGCGGTGCCTCATAGGTCATGCCAACGTTGAGCGTATTGATGTAGAGCATGCCGGTCTTCGGGCTGAACGACATGTGCTGCCAGTTGGTGACGCCGGACACCGAAGGCCACACGGTGACCTTATCGCCGGCCAGCGCCCCCTTGAACACGTCGGTCACGACCGGCCGGCCCGTTTCCATGTCGACGCCGCTCGCCCAGTTCACCTTGCCGAATGTGTTCGCTGCAAGGAGCTTGCCGGTCTTGGCGTCCACCACATAGAGGAAGCCGTTGCGGTTGGCTTGCATCACCACCTTGGTCGGCTTGCCGTCGACGTTGATGGTGGCGTTGATCGGCGTCTGCACCGCGTCGTAGTCGAACGGATCGCTTGGCGTCGCCTGGTAATACCAGACGCGTTCGCCGGTCTCCGGGCGCATTGCCCAGATCGAATCGGTGTAGAGGTTGTCGCCGAGGCGCGCGCGGGGATTCCACGGCGCCGGATTGCCGACGCCCCAGAACACCAGGTCGAGATCCGGATCGTAGGTACCGGTCACCCAGCTTGAGCCTCCGCCGGTCAATTCGGAATCGCCAGGCCATGTCTCGGACCCGGGTTCGCCCTTGGCCGGAATCGTGTAAGTGCGCCACAAATGTTTGCCGGTCGCGGCATCGTAGCCTTCGATGAAGCCGCGATTGCTGAACTCGGCGCCGGCAACTCCGACAATCACGACGCCCTTGACGATCAGCGGCGCGCCGGTCATCGCGTAGCCGTTCGCCGGCACGGCGGGATCGGGAGACTTCGCTTCCCAGATCTGCTTGCCGGTCTTGGCGTCGAGCGCAACGATGCGATCATCCATCAGCGCGCGGATGATCATGCCCTGGTAAATCGCCGCGCCACGATTGACGATGCCGCAGCAGACCACGCGCAGCGTGTCCGGCGGATATTCGTGCTTGACGCGCCAGATTTGCTTGCCGGTGATGGCGTCGACGGCTGCGGTCGAATCGTGGGTGGTCACGTAGACGACGCCGTTGTCGATGATCGGAAATCCTTCACCGCCTTGCAGGTCCGCAAGCGAATACGACCATACCGGAACCAGCTTGCCGACGTTGTCCTTGGTGATTTTGGTAAGCGGGCTGTAGCGGTTGCCGGAGTAGCCCATGCCGTAGACCAGCACATTGCCCGGCGTTTTCTCGTCGTTCTTCAGATCGTCTGCGGTCTGGGCGAGTGCCGCTATCGGAACGGCGGTGAGGACCGTCGTCAACAATGCAGACAAAAGCGTTGTGCGCCTCATTCGTCTCCTCCCGATTTATTTTGTTCTGGCTATGCGCCGAGCGCAGTATGATAGGCAGTTTCGTCGCGTGCTCCAAGTGCGTTGAAGCCGTTGCAATCCGCTTCTGGCTTTTCCGGCGTGCCGAACTGTGTCACCGTGGCCGACCTTCTTATCGCTGGACAGCCGCAAAGGGAGGATCAATGTATCGGGTTGGGCTCCCGCCCATGACGCCGACATTTGCCGAAGGGTGAACAAGAGCGTGCAGATGAACGGCGTACGGCGCCTATGTGTTTTTTCGTGCATGTGTACGTTGATCATTGCCGCGACGATGCTTGCCGTATCGAGCGCGTACGCGGCGAATCGCATTCGCATCGCCGTGCAAAGGACTGGCACGCTCGCCTGGGAGCTGGCAGTCCTCAAGGCTCACGGCCTCGATCGGCAGGCCGGCATCGATATCGAAACCACCGAGCTTGCCAGTACCGAGGCGGGTAAGGTCGCGCTCGAAAGCGGGTCTGTCGATCTGATGCTGTCGGATTGGCTATGGGTCACGCGTGAACGCGCGCTCGGCGACGACGTGGTTTTCTATCCCTATTCGAGTGCGCTCGGCGCCGTCATGGTACCGGCCAAATCACCGATCAGTGGAATTGCCGATCTCAAGGGAAAAAAGCTCGCCATTGCCGGCGGGCCACTCGATAAAAGCTGGTTGCTGCTCCAGGCGTTGGCGCGCAGATCAAACGTTGATCTCAAAACGCAGTCGGACATCGTGTATGGTGCGCCGCCGCTGCTTCAGCAAAAAGCCCTGCAGGGCGAAACCGACGCCACGCTGACGTTCTGGAATTTCTGTGCCGAGCTTGAGGCAACGGGCATGAGACGCGCGATGGCCATGAACGACGTGGTGAAGAGCCTGGGCGCGACAGGACCCGTGGCCATGGTCGGTTACGTGTTCAACGGAAACTGGGCCCAGCGCAACCGTTCACTGCTGGACCGTTTTTTCGCCGCCACGCGCCAAGCCAAGGATATCCTGGCGCAATCGCCGGAGGAGTGGCAACGGCTTGCACCGGGTATCGCGGCAAGCGGAGCGGGTGCGCTCGACGTTTACCGACAGCGTTATCTTGAGGGCATTCCGCGACGGCCGCTCGGTGCTGAGGTCGCCGACGCGAGCACTCTGTACGACGTACTGGCCAAGATCGGCGGTGCCGATCTGGTTGGGCCGGCGCGCGGACTCGATCCGGGCACATTTTACGCGGCAGGGCCGAGCGAATGAATGTGGCGCTGCGGCTGGCCTCGATCGCGCTGCTGCTTGCGGTTTGGTATGCCGGTTCGCAGTTCGCCGGCCCGCGGCTTTTGCCGCCGCCGCAAGCGGTCGGTCTCGCCATCGTCGCCGAAGCGCGCTCCGGCGCGCTTGCCTTCAATCTCGGCGTTACGCTTGCCCGCGTTGCCGCGGCTTTCTCGATCGCCATGGTGCTCGGCACCGCGTTCGGGCTGGCCATGGGCCGTGTTCGGCTGGCCGACCGGATCGGCGATCCTTGGCTGGTGCTGCTGCTCAATTTGCCGGCCCTGGTCATCATCGTGTTGGCCTACATATGGGCGGGTCTCACGGAAACAGCGGCGCTTGCAGCCGTCGTCCTCAACAAGCTGCCGCTTGCCACCGTTACGGTGCGGGAGGGGGCGCGCGCTCTAGACCGCAATCTCGACGAGATGGCGCAAGTGTTTAGCATGAGCCGATGGAAGCGGCTGCGCCACGTCGTCTTGCCGCAGCTGTCGCCATATCTCGCCGCCGCGTCACGGTCCGGCCTGTCGCTGGTGTGGAAGATCGTGCTGATCGTCGAATTGCTGGGCCGGCCGAACGGCGTGGGCTTCGAGATCGGCGTTGCCTTCCAGCTGTTCGACGTCACGCGTATCCTGGCCTATGCTTTGGCGTTCGTCGCCGTCATGCTCGCTATCGAAACATTCCTGGTGCAGCCGTTTGAACGATATGTCTCGCGCTGGCGACCAAGACCGGCTTGAAGTTCACATCAAGCATAAATCCTATCGCAAAGCCTCGGGCGGTGAACTGCATGTGCTCGGCGCTTTCTCGATCGCTGTCGCGAGCGGCGAGATCGCGGCGCTGGTCGGTCCGTCCGGCTGCGGCAAGACCACGCTGCTTCGCATCATTGTCGGGCTCGATTCGGACTTCGAAGGCACCGTGCGGTTGCCGGCCCACGGCAGGCTCGGCGTCGTATTCCAAGAGCCGCGACTGTTGCCGTGGCGCACTGTGGAGGAGAACGTGCGTCTCGCCGCACCACAAGCAAGCGACGCTGTATTGGACGGACTGTTCGGCGCGCTCGAACTGTCCGCACACCGGCGCCATTATCCGGGTGAGCTGTCGCTCGGCCTGGCGCGCAGGACCGCACTGGCGCGCGCTTTCGCGGTCGAGCCCGAGCTGCTGGTGCTCGACGAACCTTTCGTCTCGCTCGATGCGGAGCTGGCGATGCGCTTGCGTGCCGAACTCGCCGAGCTTGTCGCGCGTCGGCCGGTGACGACCCTGCTGGTCAGCCACGACGTCGACGAGGTGATCGGGCTGGCCGATCGCGTCTTTCTGCTCTCTGCCAGTCCTGCGCGCATTCTTGCCGACGTGCCGATCCAAAATCCACGCAGCGCACGGAGCGCGGACGAGGTGGCGATGATCCGCGGCGAGCTGTCGCGAAAAGCGATCGTAGCCTTCTAGGCCGGCTGAGCTTGGACGGCGCGGCGTATCATGCCGCGTTGCGGATTATAACCGAGTACGGCGAGCATGAAGAACAGCACCGCCGTGCCCGAAACGACCAGCGCGGAGAGCGGTTCGAACATGCCGTAAAGGGCGAAGCGAATGAGCTCCACCGAATAGGTGAAGGGATTGGCCAGCGAGACGTAATAGATCAATTCGGAGCCGCCCTCGCGCAACTTCCACAGCGGATAAAGTGCCGACGAAAAGAAAAACATTGGAAACATCACGAAATTCATGGCGCCGGCGAAATTCTCGACCTGCCTGATATAGACCGAAAGGAACAGCCAAAGCGCGCCGAGCATAAGCCCGGAAATGATCAGTGCCGGCAGCACTTCGAGCCAGGCCATCGGTTCAAATGTTACATCGAACGGAATGCAGACCGCGAGGAACACGTAGCAGGTGATGACCGAAAGCGCCGTTCCGGCGGCGAGCTTGCACGCCAGCAGTACCCAGCGCGGCAACGGCGCAGTGAGCAGGAGCCGCATCACACCCATCTCGCGATCGTAAACCATCGACAGCGACGACTGCATGCCGTGAAACAGCAGGATGATCCCGAGCAGGCCGGGCACGATGTAGACCTGGTAGGTGATGTAGGTTTTATACGGCGGGATGATCGAGACGCCGAACACATTGTAGAAGCCGGCGGCAAACACGGCGAGCCACATCAGCGGCCGCACCAGGGCAGAAAGCAGCCGGCCGCGCTGCTGCACGAATTTGAGCAGCTCCCGCATAGTGACGGCACGTAGCGCGCGCATGACGTGGACGAAGTGCATCGGCGAATCGGTGTTTTCGGCTATCGATTAAGATGACACGCCGACTCCGGCTGGTCGTCGCCGAGCGTATCCAGTTCGTTGGTCTGGTGCAGGAAGCCCTCGATCGGCGCGTTGGCGATCACCTCATAGGGCGCCGCCAGCAGCACCGCTTGACGGAGTTGATGATCCCAAGGGCGCACGCTCACGGCAAGACCCTTGTCGCCGTCGAAGCTGCCGGCGCTAAGGATGAAGGCGCGTTGCGTCGAAAAATCGGCGGAATGCGTGTGCAGTACCGATTGCACGATCATCTTCACCGCGACCCATGCGGCCCAGTCGGCGCCTTCCATGTGGCGGCCGCCGGAGCGTTTTTCGAAGCGCGAATTGACCTGCGGTGCGCCGTTATGGTCCCAGGTCCAATGCCACGCCACCGGCTCGAGATCGATGCTGCCGATGACCGGGCGCGGCCGCACCAGGTGATATGGCACTGTGCGTACGAAATCGAAATCGCTGTCGGCGACGAAAGCGACATCGAAATCGCGGTTGATCGCGCTCAGCAGGGCGGGATCGTTCTGCTCGCGGTCGCGCGGATCGGTGCCGGGCTTGAATTTGCGTTGCGCGACGATATGGGCGCCGAACTTTTGCACTGAATGCTCGAACGCTGCCGTCATCGCTGCATCGTCGGGCGAGGGCCCTTGCAATTCCAGCAGGTTCGTCCATTTTCGCGACACCACGTATTGCACAAGACCGTCCATGAGCTGGGCCCGGCTCGGATAAACGTGAACGAACTCGGCCGCGCACAGGTCGCGCCGCAGCACATCGTCGGATTCCGAGACGTTGAACAGCAGCAAGTCGCGCCCGCGCACCGCCGCCGCGAGCGGCCGATAGGCCTCCGCCGGCGCGTCGATCAGGAAGAAATGCGTGCCGGCGTCCGCAGCTTGCAGGACCGCGGGCGCCACGTCCGCCGGCGATTTGACAACGACGCGATCGAGCGTGAAGTCGGTGTTCAGAACCCTGACCAGCGGCGCCGCCTCATCGAGGCCGACCTCCGCGCCGGCGAACGGATGCTCGGGCGCCTTGAGGATGATCCGGTCGCTGGCACGGATAGGCGCATAGCGCGGATCGCCGTCGACTTGGACGAAAGCGATTTTGACGTGCTGCTGCGGCGCCGGCTGGCTTGGCGCCGGGATATCCTGCGCCGCCGCCGCAAGGGGCCAGGCGAGGCAAAGCAGCGGGCCGAGCACGTGCGCCCATGGCTTCGACGCGGCCTTCGGTCCACTACTCATCGACGACGATACCCCACGGCACGCGACCGACGGGAATCGAAACGACTGCCTTGCGGCTTGCCGTATTGATGACCGTAATGTCATCGCCAAGGCCGTTGGCGACGTAGAGGGTCTTTTCGTCACGCGACAGCGTGATGCCCCATGAGCGCTTGCCGACTAGGATGTAGCCCTGCACGGTTCGCGTCGGCACGTCGACCACGGCGACATGCGCCGCATGCCCCAGCGTGACATAAGCCGTCTTGCCGTCTTTGGTCATGACGAGGCCCACCGGCGTAACGTCGGTCTGGCGCATGCCGGGCGGCAGGAAATCGATCTTGCCGGTGACAACGAATTTCTGCCGGTCGATGATGTAGACCTCGCCCGCCATTTCCGTCGACACCCAAAGCTCCTTGCCGTCCGGCGTCGCGGCGAAGCGGCGCGGTCGCGTGCCGACCACCACATCTTGCGTCACGTAACCGCGATCGGCGTCGATCGCGTGGACGAGATCGCCGACCTCGGAGGTCACGTAAACAGTCTTGCCATCGGCGCTGACCAGCACCCCTTCCGGCTCGGCGCCGGTCGGTACTTCTTTCTCGATGATATTGCGGTCCATATTGATGATCGCGAGCGTGGACGACTCTTCGTCGGAGACGTAGATGCGCCGCCGCGTTTCATCCATGGCGAAGGTTTCCGGGCTCGACCCGGTCACGAGCTTATCGACGACCTTGGACGTGGCGACATCGAGCACATCGATCACGTCGTCGTCGCCGCAGGCGATGTAGAGCTTGCTGTGATCGGCGTTGAAATGCATGTCGCGCGGCCGGCGCGACACCGCAATGTCATTGACCACTTTGTAGGTCTTGGGATCGACGACAAGGATATTATTGCTCTTCTCGTTGCTGACGTAGATCAGGCCGGTGTCCTTGGCCTCGGCCGGGGCGAATGCGAGCCCCATCAATATCGTCGCAACCAATCTGAGCATTGGGCAACCGTTCATTGCTTCGCTGTGACCCTATGTCTTAATAAGGGGAACGGGCAAGGCAAGGGCGGAAGGACACATGGCAACGGGCGAGGGCGCGCCGGCGCTGCTCTTGGATGACGTCGTCAAGACCTATGGGGCGATCCGCGCCGTTGATGGGGTCAGTTTCAAGGCTTCGGCCGGCGAATTTATTGCGCTGCTCGGCCCGAATGGCGCCGGGAAGACGACGCTGTTCCAGCTCCTGTCCGGGCTGTTCGTGCCGGATTCCGGCCGCATCGAGGTCATGGGGCACGACATGCTCCGCGATCCGGTGCCGGCCTTGGCCAAGCTCGGCATCGTATTCCAACAGCCTACCCTCGATCTCGAACTGACGGTGACCGGCAATCTCTTGTTCCATGCCGGCCTGCACGGCATTCCGCGTGCCATCGCGAAAACGCGCATCGCAGCGGAACTGGCGCGGCTGGGTCTCGGGGAGCGGGCGCACGATAAAACCATTCAATTGAGCGGCGGCAACCGCCGGCGGGTCGAGCTTGCCCGCGCGCTGCTGCACGAGCCGCGCGTATTGCTCATGGACGAGGCCACGGTCGGTCTCGACCCGGCAAGCCGTGGCGATCTGCTCAAGCTGATCCTGACCATGCGGGCGGAACGCTCGGTCGCGGTGCTGTGGGCGACGCATTTGTGCGATGAAGTGGCCGACGCCGACCGGGTCATCGTGCTGCATCGCGGCAAGGTCTTGGCCGATACGACGCCAACGCAGTTCATCAAAAGCGCCGGCGCCGCCACGATCGAGCAGGCATTTTTGGCGATCACCGGCGCTGCCGCCTAGGGGCTGGTTCGATCGGCTCTGCGCGCTATGCGTTCCATTTCACGATGGCGGCGCTGGCGGCAGGCACGTGGATTTCGCAAACACCACGGGCGGCATGCGGAGATTCGACTTCGGTCGGCTTCCAGCTACCGTTCGAAGCGACCTCGCTGCCGCCCAGTGTGACGTTATCCGCGCTGTCCAACGCGGCCCCCGTCAGCCGCAAGGCGGTCGCGTTTTCGAGAGTCCCGACGGTGGCAATCGTGACATCGGCGTCGGCATTCTGGTCCTTGTTGATCAAGGTCAAAGTAAGATCTCCATGTTTGCCGAGTACGGCGTAGGCAGTGAAGTTCACGCCGTCAGTGTCGTAATCAAGCGCGATGCGGTCGCCTTTACCCGCCTGCGCAAAAGCCAACATGCCGTAGTATTCGGGTCCGATCGAAGCTGCGCCATCGGCATCATTGCGGATCGCAGAATAGTAACTGACAAAATCAAGATGATTGACACCGGTTTGCATATTCACACCTGCCGCTCCGCCGTATGCCAAACTCCACATGAAATCGAGGACCCAAAGCGCCGAAACAAATGCGTCGCTCACGCCGGGTTGTCCGCCGCCATAAAACGAGTTCGCTTCGCAGATGCGGAATGGAACATGCGCAGCGGACGACGCGGCCGAAAGCTGTTGCAACATTCCGCGAATGCTCGTGTCCTCACGCATCAGCAAGTCGATTTTATTGGTTTTTCTGCGCGCTTCGTACTCCGCGTGCTGGCCCGGCGAGATATCGGGACCGGCACCGATGAGCTTATCAAGGTACGGATTATTGGCGCCGGCCCGATAGTAATGTCGCGTCAGGAGCTTCAAGTCGCTGCCTTCGTCGGCGGCAAAATTCGATACCCAGTCCGTTGCCCATGACGCGTCCGGCCCGGCAAAAGGCGCGTCGGGCAGCTTGCTGCGGATGGCCGCCTTATAGGCGCGAAACTCCTTCAGGTAATCGCCGTAGCCGTAATTCTTCGGGCGGTGGGCGTTGAACGCATCGCCGGCGAAGCCGTCAGGTTCATTGCCGATCTCGAAGGCAAGAAGCTTATCCTTGACGGCAGCTGTCACCGCGACGGCCTCTTTCGCCGCGCTTTTGCTGTCGCCGCTGCCGAGGTTCAGCCCCCAGATCAGCCGCCAGCCGATAGCATCGAGAAAAGCACCCAGCTCGCGTAGGTTGGCGGCGTTGATCACGGTTGCTTTCGCGGCGGGGGAGGCGACGGCATCCGCAGCGAAAGACGCGCTGTCCGACGTAATGCCGCCGACACGGATAACGCCGTTGGCCCCTAGTCCGCGCACGAGCTGCGCGTACACGCGATTTTTCTCGCCGAGCAGGCCCGGTATCGCGACCGATGAGATTTCATAGCCGAGGCCGGTGAAATCGTCGGGTATCCGACCCTGCTTTCGCCGTGTATCGATATTGACGCGAATGGTCTTGGTTGTTGCAGTCTGTGCCAGACCCGGCGCTGGGTAGCCGAGCGAAGGACCGAATAACCCGACGAATCCTTCGATGAATTGTCGACGGTTCATGATTCAAGGTGCCCAAATGATGGGTTATTATCCGCTACATGTTCGGGTACCGCAAACTCACCTCGCTGGCGTTGCTGTTCGCCTTTTGCGTGATCGCCGAGGCGCACGCCGAAGACTCCTGCCTCGACATCGAGCGTAACTACGATCTGGTCAAGGCCGAGGCGGTCTCGGTGCAGACTAATGCGGCGCTGTTCGCGGCGGCCGACAGCGGCTGTGAGGACCTGGCGCGCAAGCTGATAAGCGAGGGCGCCTCGGTCGAAGCCCGCGATGCGCGCGGCGCGATGCCGCTGACCCACGCTGCGCGCGAAGGCCGCCTCAAGCTGGTCGCGCTGTTTCTGGCCAACGGCGCGCCGATCAATGCCCGCAATGTCGATGGCGGCACCGCTCTGTTCGCTGCCGCGGAACAACAAAAGCCGTCGACAGTCACGGTGTTGTTGGCAAAAGGCGCCGATCCCAATCTCACCGGCCGCTCCGGTCTCACGCCGCTCATTGCGGCGGCTTTCGCCGGCAACGACCGGATCGTCGAGGAGCTCATGGCGCATGGCGCCGATCCGAATGCCCGCGATACCACCGGCAAATCGGCGATGACATACGCGGCCGCGCGAGGTTTCGACACCATCGTCCACCGCCTGCTTGACGCGGGGGTCGATGCGCGGGCGCGCTACGGTGGAGAGCTCACCGCGCTGATGTGGGCGGCAGGCCACGACGAAGGCGTCGGCGCCATGGCGAGCGCGCACGTCATCGATCTTCTGCTCGCGCATGGCGCCGCCCTCGACGATGCCGACGATCGCGGGCGCACCGCTCTGATGATCGCCGCCGAGCTTGGTTACGGCGATATTATCGAGCTGCTGCTGGCCCGCGGCGCCGACCGCGCACGCAAAGACAAGCGGGGCAAGACCGCGCTCGATCTTGCGACGAACGCTGACGTGCGCGAGAAGCTTTCGCCGTAAGTATCGTTAGAGCTGCAGGCCGGCGATATAGGTCGCAAGCGCCGCAATATCGGATTCAGATATCGCCTTCATGAGGTCGGTCATGCTTGGATTGTTGGCGCGCGCGCCGGTGCGAAAATCGCTCATCGTTTTGGCTAGGTAGTCGTGATTCTGGCCGGCCAGGCGCGGCTGCACGCTGTCGCCCTTGAAACCTTCCTGATGGCAGCTGGTGCAGACAATCGAGGCGTTGGCCCGCTGGGCCTGTGCCGCCACGTCACCGGTCGCCGGCGTCTGTGCCAGATTGGGCCACGGTTTCTGCGAAAAATATTGCGCCAACGGCATCAGGTCGGACGGGTCGAGACTTTGGGCGATCGGCGACATCAAGTCGTTCTTGCGCGCGCCGACTTTGAAATCGCGCAATTCGATGAACAAATAGCCGAGCTGCTGACCCCAGATGACCGGGTGATCTTTCTGCTGCGGCACGCCGTTTTCGCCATGACAAGCGCTGCAAACTTGCGCTTTCTGCTCGATGGTTTGCGCCCGGGCTGTTGCCGGCAAAAAAGCGATCGCAAGAGCGAAAACCGTCAATGGGCGCATCATTCGAACCATCTACTAAAAGAAAGAAACGGACGGAACCCTATCGGGTTCCGTCCGCAATGTTCGCAAATCAGGCGGGCGTGCGCTAGTTGAGCGTAAACGCGATGATGCTATTGCCGCGCCTGGCGTCGATCTGCACGTTGCCGCCCGCGCCGACGACGACATATTGCTTGCCGTCCACTGTGTAGGAGGACGGCGGCGCATTGACGCCGGCACCGGCCTGGAATTTCCACAAGATGCTGCCGCTGCCCGCGTCATAGGCCTTGAACCAGCCATTGGCCTCTCCGGCGAACACTATTCCGCCGGCCGTGGCCAAAATGCCGCCGATCATCGGCTGCGGCGTCTTCACCTGCCATTTGATCTTGCCGGTGTTGTAGTCGACCGCGGTCACGTTGCCGGTCTGAATGCCGCCGGGGACATTGGTGAAGGCGCCGCCGAGCCACAGCTTGCCAAGCGGGTACGGCGAACTGTCGACGGTATAGGTCATCTCCTGTTCGAGGTTGATCGCATAGGCGAGATTGAGACTGGGATTGGTGGCGATCGGCGACCATTCGACGCCGCCGTTGGCGCCGGGGAACATGCGCGCCGCCTTGGGATCAAGCGCCGGAGTGGCGGATGGTAAGGTCCAGCGGTCCTTCTGCGACACCATAGGGTCAGAGAAGCGGATTAGGCTGCAATCCTTGCGATCGTTGACATAGACGTAGCCGGTCTTGCCGGCGTGAAGGACGCCGGGGACGGTATTGCCGCTTTTGCCTTTGACGTCGACCAGGACCGTCGGGCTCACCGCGTCGAGATCCCACACATCGTGCGCGACGTATTGGAAATAGCACGCGAGCTTGCCAGTATCGAGATCGACCGACACCAGCGAGTCCGTATAGAGATTGTCGCCGGGGCGTTGCGCGCCGTCGAGGTCGGGCGACGGATTACCGACCACGAAGTAGATGCGCTTAGCGGCGAGGTCGATCGACGGATTCTGCCATACGCCGCCGCCCAGCGTCTTGTAGGGATCTCCGGTCTTGGCGAGTTGGTCCTTCTCGGCTTGGATGTTGCGATGCATATCGCGGCCAGTGGCGTCCTTGGTGGCCCAGACGCCGACCGAGTTTTGCGGAATGGTATCGAAGGTCCAGAGCAAATTGCCGTTGTTGGCGTCGTAGGCTTTGACAAAGCCGCGAATACCGTATTCGCCGCCATTGGTGCCGATCAGGATCTTGCCGTCGACCGCCGTCGGCGCCATCGTCTCGCTGTAGCCCAGCGTCGGGTCGGCAATTTGCTGTTTCCATACGACGTTGCCGGTCTTGGCGTCGAGCGCCACCAGCATGGCGTCGAGCGTGGCGACATAGACCTTGTCCTGATAGACCGCCACGCCGCGATTATTGGGGCCGCAGCAATAGGTCGTGATCGGTCCCATATTGTGCTTGTAGTGCCAATACATCTCGCCGGTCTGCGCATTGAGCGCGTAGACATGATCGAAAGATGTAGTGACATACATCACCCCATCGACCACGATCGGTGAAGTCTCCAGCGACTCGCGGACATCGGTCTGAAAAATCCAGGCAACGTGCAGCCCCTTGACGTTGGAACGATTGATCTCCTTGGCCGGATAAAAGCGCTGCTGTTTGTAGTCGCCGTTAGTGGCGAGGAAATTTCTGCTGTCGTTCGCGGCGCCGTTGAGCATCGCTTGGGTCACGGTCGCTGCCGGCGCCGGCGCTTGCATAACGGTGGCAGGCGGCGGCGGGGGCGGTGTTGGTGCGGCGACGGGCGCCAGAGCTGGGGCAGAGGGCGTTGCAGCGGGTGCAGCCGGCGCCGGCGTTTCCGTCGTCGTGGCCGGATTGGGCTGCTGCGCGTTGGCGCAGACGATACCGCTGATCGAGAGCGCGAACGCACCTGCGAACAGCGACGACATGTTCATTCGCTTCATGTGCTTCCTCCCAGGATACTTTAATGCCGGTCGTTTCGCCGACCTTGCATTGCTTAAGGTTCGGTGGAGCGTGACAACGGTCCCATTCGCTGTCAAGGCGAACACGGCATGCCGTCACAATGCGACGGGTACCGTGGGCGGTCGCCCGCTCGGCACAAGGCGCGCCGGTTTTGGTTGGCAGCGATGTCGTGATGTCGCGTGGTCGTCCGCTCGCGATCGGATGGGTTTCGTAGCAGATGCCCGGCACCGGGTCGGGCAAGCGGCGGGCCGACACCGTCAGGCCCGATGCTGATGTCCCAAGGCATGAGATCGGCCGGTGCGATCGGTATTCCCTGAATTGAATATCGTGCCCTTGATAAATCATTCTCCCGGCTCACCATATGATCTGGATCAATTCCGAATTCGGAGAGCCGGCCATAGACTTAGTCATGCGCGCAATGGTACTCGATCGGCCCGGTACCGCTCTGGTGTTGCGGGAGGGACCAATTCCGCAACCGGGACCTGGCGAAATCCTGATCGAAATCGAAGCATGCGGCGTCTGCCGCACCGATCTGCACGTCGTCGACGGCGAGTTGCCGCATCCAAAACTCCCCATCGTGCCTGGGCAGGAAATCGTCGGTCGCGTCGCCGCCGTAGGGTCGGATGTCACTGGCTTCGCGCGCGGCGAGAGGGTCGGCGTGCCCTGGCTTGGAGCAACCTGCGGGGTTTGCCCCTATTGCCGCGATGGACGTGAAAATCTCTGTGACCGGCCGCTGTTCACCGGTTATACCCGCGATGGCGGCTATGCGACGCACATTTTGGCCGATGCGCGGTTCTGCTTTCCGCTGCCAAATGGCCTTGATGCCGCGGAAGCAGCGCCGCTGCTTTGCGCAGGGCTGATCGGCTGGCGCAGCTATCGCATGGCCGGCGACGCCGCTGCACTCGGCCTTTATGGCTTCGGCGCCGCCGCCCATATCCTGGCACAGGTCGCCGCCGGGCAGGGGCGGCGCGTCTACGCGTTTACCCGCGCCGGAGACAAAACCTCGCAAAGTTTCGCGCGCTCGCTCGGCGCGGTCTGGGCCGGTGGCTCTGACGAGATGCCGCCGGAACCGCTCGATGCCGCCATCATTTTCGCACCGGTCGGCGCGCTGGTGCCGGCCGCCTTGCGCGCGGTGAAGAAAGGCGGACGCGTCGTGTGCGGCGGCATCCACATGTCCGACATTCCGAGCTTTCCCTATCGAATTCTGTGGGAGGAGCGCCAACTCGTCTCGGTCGCCAACCTCACCCGTCAGGACGCCCGCGAGTTTTTGGCGATCGCACCGCAGGCCGGGATCAAAATGCACGTCACACGCTATCCGCTTGCGGACGCCAACACCGCGCTTGCCGATTTGCGCGGCGGACGGCTTGAGGGCGCCGCCGTGCTCATTCCCTGAGCGGCAGCTTTCGCAATCGCGGTTCATTCGCGGTTGATTCAGATCAATGCGACAAAGCCGATGCCTGCTTTGATAAAAACAATTTCGCGCCGAGGGAGCGGGATATGGACCTCAAGGAAGCAATCTACACGCGACGCGCGGTGCGAGACTTCACGGCCGAGCCGGTCAAAGAAGCTACGTTCCTTGAATTGATCGATGCCGCCATTCAAGCGCCGAGCGCGGTCAATCAGCAGCCCTGGTCATTCTGCATCGTTCGCGACAAAGCCGTCCTTGGGCGAATATCGCGCGAGGCGAAGGCGCACATGCTTCGAACCACTCCCGTCGGGCTGGTGTCGCATCATTTCGACAAAATATTGAACGACCCGAATTTCGATATTTTTTATCATGCGCCCGCGCTCATCGTGATCTCCTGCATATCGGCGATGCCGTGGGCGATCGAGGACTGCTCGCTCGCTGCGGAGAATCTCATGCTGGCGGCACGCGGCGTCGGCCTCGGAACCTGCTGGATCGGCTTTGCCCAGGGTTGGCTTGGAACGTCCGAAGGCAAGGCACTCCTTGAGCTTCCTGCGACGTATCTTCCGATCGCGCCGATTATTGTTGGGCATCCGAAAACGGTCCCGCCGCCGGTCCCGAGAAAAGAGCCGGAAATCCGCTGGATCGGCCGCTAAGCGCTGTCGCAATTGATTTAGATCAAGGCTTCGGGCGACGTAGCTGCAATAAGCGATACTCGGCTGGGTTTTGCACGTATCGCGAAACTCATTGGCCCAGCCGCCAAATCAACTGTCCAAGTCGATAGGGTTCAAGTCGATGGACGAGATTACAAAAAGCCAGTTTTCCAAACTTCGTAAGGAGATGGTTGACAACGCCATTTTCGCGCGCGGCGTCAGATCCGAGCTGGTTCTCCATGCCATGCGTAGTGTGCCTCGCGAGCGCTTCCTTCCGGCGCATCTTCGCGAATTTGCTTACGATGACGCCCCCTTGCCGATCGAAGAAGGACAGACGATCTCGCAGCCCTACATCGTCGCGTTCATGACCGAGGCATTGGCGCTATGTGGCGGCGAAAAGGTCCTCGAGATCGGCGCCGGTTCCGGCTATGCGGCGGCGGTGCTTTCGGATATCGCCGCCGACGTCTACACCGTGGAGCGTCATGGACCGCTGGCTGAAAAAGCCGCCGCGACGCTCGCCGATCTTGGCTATCATAACGTCCATGTCCTGCACGGTGACGGGACGAAGGGTTGGCCGGAGCACGCGCCGTACGATGCAATTATAGTCGCAGCCGGCGGTCCGTCGATCCCCGAGTCTCTCAAAGACCAACTGAAAATCGGCGGCCGGCTGGTGATTCCGGTGGGTGCGGACCTGCACATTCAAGAACTGGTGCGGCTGACGCGGATCGCGAAGGGCGAATATCGCCGGGAAGACCTTGCCGATGTGCGATTTGTTCCGCTGCTCGGCGAGGAAGGATGGACCGAGCCGCAGCCGGTCCGCCTCCGCCACGCACCCACGGCAGGCGCCAGCGCCGAGGACAAGCTGGTCAAAAAGGTTGCCGGCGCGGCCGAGCCGTTCGGCTCGATCGACACCGTCGATCTTGCCCCGCTGCTCGAACGGATCGGCGACGCGCGCGTCGTGTTGCTCGGCGAGGCAAGCCACGGCACTTCCGAATTCTATCGGATGCGCGAGCGCATCTCGCGCGAACTGATCGTCAAGAAGGGATTCCGCTTCATTGCGATTGAGGGCGATTGGCCGGATGCCGCGCGGGTCGATCACTATGTGCGGCATCTCGAATATCGTGCCTCCGAATGGACGGCATTTGCCCGATTTCCGACCTGGATGTGGCGCAACAACGAGGTGCGTGATTTCGTCAATTGGCTGCGTGAGCACAATGCAGCGACCAAGAACGAGTCGCGGGTGGCGTTTCACGGCCTCGATCTCTACAGCCTGTATGTGTCCATCCGCTCGGTTCTGAATTATCTCGACGAGGTCGACCCGCACGCTGCCAAGGTTGCGCGTGAGCGTTACGGTTGCCTGACGCCGTGGCAGGGCGACCCGGCGACCTACGGCCATGCCGCGCTGACCGGCTCCTATAGGACGTGCGAGCCGCACGTGATGCAGGCCCTCAAGGATTTATTGGAAAAACGCCTCTCCTATGCCGCGCATGACGGCGAACGTTTTTTCGATGCGGTGCAGAATGCCCGCCTCATCACCAATGCGGAGCGCTATTATAGGATCATGTATTATGGCTCGCGCGCATCCTGGAATCTGCGCGACGAACACATGTTTACGACGCTGAAGAACCTGCTGGCGTTTTACGGAACGGACAGCAAGGCGATCGTGTGGGCGCATAATTCCCACGTCGGCGATTCGGCGGCGACCGAAATGGCCGCGCGCGGCGAGCACAATATCGGCCACTTGTGTCGTCAGGAATTCGGCGGCGGTGCCTATCTGGTCGGCTTTGGGACCAACAGCGGCACCGTCGCGGCGGCATCCGACTGGGACGGGCCGATGGAGATCAAGACGGTCCAGCCGGCGCTGCCGAACAGCTATGAGCGATTGTGCCACGCGACCGGACGCGGGCGCTTCATGCTGGGGTTGTGCGATCGCGCCGACCTGACCGGCGCGCAAGGCCTGGGCAAGCCGCACCTTGAGCGAGCGATCGGCGTGATCTACCGGCCGGAGACCGAGCGCGCCAGTCACTATTTCCAGGCGATCCTGCCGCGGCAATTCGACGAATACATCTGGTTCGACGACACCCGCGCCGTCACGCCGTTCGATACCGCGGAGCTTGCGGGACTACCTGATACCTATCCGTTCGGCGTGTAAGCGTCGCCATGCCTGCTTGCAAGGACATCGCCTATGTTCTCGACAAGCTGACCTGGATGCGCGCGGAGCGCATATGGCCCAACGGTCTGCGCTATACGTGGACTGATGCGTTCGGTGTCATACTTCTTGTTTCGCTCTATGCGGAACTGGGCCAGCCGCGATTTCTCGACGAGGCGGAGTGGGTGGTGTCCGAAGTCGGCCGCGTGCTGGGGCGCTCGCGCGGCATCCGTATCGGTGAAGCGCCGGACCGCGACGGACAATATTTCCACTACCTGGCGATGTGGATGTATGCGCTCGCCGTACTGGCGCGCCATGTGCCGGCCTATCGCGCCATGGGTGTCGATCTTGTGCACCAGATTCACCCGGCATTTGTCGTGCCGGGGAGAGGCGTTGTCTGGAAAATGAAGGAGGATTTGAGCGCGCCTTATCCGGGCTTTGGTTTCGGGGCGCTCGATGCTTTCGATGGCTATGTCGCCTATCGATGCCTCGATGAGCATGCCTTGGCTCGCGAGATCGCCGACATGCGCGCGCTCATCGACGCGACCGCTTCGAGCCTCACCATCACCCAGGATCTCGGGCTCGGCATGATGCTGTGGCTAATCCACTTTTTCCCCACAGAGGATTGGGCGGTGGTGCAACGGCGCCGCAGCCTCGCTGTGCTCGAACTGATGTGGCGTGAAGACGGCTACTTTTGTCGCGAGCCCGATCTCCCCCATGTCAAGTTTGCCTTCACCAATTATGGCGTTTCGATTGGCTTGCAATCTGCGAAAGCCATGACCGAACGGGTGCTGCGGCTGAATAGCTTTTTTGATCATTACCGGTCAGGCGACGAGTATGACCGCGAGGCCATTACCCACGTCATGGCATGCAACTCGCATTTTCCCGGCTACCTAATCCGTGGATTTCCTGATTGAATCCGCGCTAACGCTTTTTGTTTTGACTGCGGACCGGAGGATTTAGCGTTGCCTAGCTGCTGCGCGCCGTTTCTTCATCTTCGTCGGCAGTGAGAATTGCCACGATATCACCGGGGATGTCCTTTAGGGGCAGGCCGGCACCGAAAACGTCGGTATCGCCGGCGAGCCACGCCGAAGCCTGCTCGACATCGACTATGCGCGGGCGCAGCGTCATGATGTCCAGGAGCCGGTCAGCGTCCAAGTTGCCGAGAATGGATTTCACATCATCGGTCGATGCCAATGTGTCACGTTCGTGGGAAGTCGCTTGAGATTTTGTCATCGATTTCTCCATTTCACATTTCTCGCGGACTTGGCAAAGGCATGGAGATCATGGCGTCAATTGTTTCACGTTCATTGATCTGAATCAAAATGGCGCGCTAGTGGCTTGACCGCTGTCGTGATCGAGCTAGGTCCTGGAAAATTTCTACTCCCGCGCAATCCAGCGGTCGCCCACCTTGACGTAGGTTCGCTTTACGGCGGCCCAGGCGATCCGATGCGCGGCCTCTTCCTGCCGCGGATCGCCGGCATGGGCGGCGAAGGCATGATTGAAAGCCTCGCGATAGATATCCTGCGCATGGTCGGGGAGATGTGACCGAACCGAAATCGGCAGATCGACGTTCGCCTGATACGGCATGACGTACCAGCCTTGCTCTCAAGAAGTGATCGTCATCCCATGAGATGCTTTACTATATTCGCAATGGGATGCTGAGACACATTGATATTGAAGCATTCCCCGATGGGTGTTGATTTAGATCAAAGCTACTTTACGGCTAGGATCCCGAATCGATACTGGGCTCATCGCTTGGCGGGAAATATTGGGGTTTGTCTCAAGGAACCGTGGCTCTCATTCGTCGCGCCAAAAGGCCCCTATGAGCTTTGCTCAAAGCTCGAAAACCTCGCTTAGTGACGGCATCTCGATCCGCGTGTCGGTCAGCTTGGTCGCAAATGATTGCATAACCGCATTATCGCCGTGAACAAGGAATGTACGCCCGGCACCGGTCTGTTGATGCCATGCGAGCAATTCGGCCTGGTCGGCATGGGCTGAAAATCCGTTGATCGTGTAGATGCGGGCGTGGACCGGGATTTCTTCGCCGAAGATACTGACCTCTTTCGCACCATCGATAATGCGGCGGGCAAGTGTGCCTGCGGCGGCATAGCCGACGAATACGATGCTTGATTGCGGTCGCGAAAGATTATGCTTGAGATGATGCGTAACCCGTCCGCCGGTGCACATCCCGGACCCGGCCATAATGACGGCCCTACTGGTTATACTGTTCAAAGCAATGGACTGCGATGTTTCGCGCACGAAGTGCAGCCCGGAAAAATTGAACGGGTCCGCGCCGTTGCGAAGCGCCGCGGCGACCTTCGGTTCGAGACTTTCGAGGTGGTGCTCGAAGATTTTGGTCGCCGAGATCGCCATCGGCGAATCCAGGAACACCTGCATCGAATTCGGCAAGCGACTTTGTTCCAGGCCCTGGCGCAGGAAATAGAGCAGCTCTTGCGCTCGTTCCAATGCAAAAGTCGGAATAATCACATTGCCGCCGCGCGCGAACGTGTCGTTGATCGCCTGGTAGAGCTCATCGATCGAGGGCTGAAGCGGCTTGTGCCGGCGGTCGCCATAGGTCGTTTCCATCACGACGACGTCGGCCTTGGGCGGAATTGCCGGGCTTCGCAGCACTGGATGGCCGGCATTGCCGATATCGCCGGAAAACAGGACGCGACATTGGCGGCCGCTTTCCGCGAGTTGCAGGAAGATGCTGGCCGAGCCGAGGATGTGGCCGGCATCGCTGAATGTCGCCTGAATACCGGGGGCGACGTCGAAAGATTGGCCATAGACCGCGGTCCTGCCGAAGAATTCGAAACTGTTGAGGGCGTCGAGCTCCGAGTACAGCGGCTGCAGCGCCGGTCCGCTGGCGCCGTGACGCGCGGCTCTGCGGCTACGGTAGCGCGCCTCTTCCTCCTGAAGGTGGGCGGCATCGAGCAATACCAGCCGGGCGAGCTCACGCGTCGCCGCGGTCGTTACGATTTCACCGCGAAAACCTCGTTTCGCCAGCAGCGGCAAACGTCCACAATGATCGAGATGGGCATGGGTCAACAGCACATAATCGATTGCCGCGGCATCAAAGCCGAATGGACCGGCGTTTTCTTCGGAAAGTTCGCGCCCACCCTGGTACAGGCCGCAATCGATCAGGATACGGCGGCCGTTGCTTTCGATCAGGTGACATGAGCCTGTGACATCGCGATCGGCGCCATGAAAGGACAGCTTCAAGAAAATCTCCAAATTTCAAATTGCGGGGTGGATCGCGATTACACGTGAAAGATGTCGCGTCAACGCATGGATGGCAGCGGTTCCCCGCAACGCTCGTGCCAGCTCAGGATGCCGTCCCAGATTTGTTGCGCGGTTTCCGCGAACCAGAACAGCTCGCGATCCTCGGGGTCGATCACGCCTTCATCGACCATGTAATCGATGTCGACGACGCGCCGCCAGTAGCTTTCGCCGACCAGTACGACCGGAATCGGTTTTATTTTGCGGGTCTGCACCAGCGTCAGGACCTCGAACAGCTCGTCCAATGTTCCGTATCCGCCCGGAAAGGCAACCAGCGCACGGGCCCGCTGCAAGAGGTGCAGCTTGCGCAATGCGAAGTAATGCAGGCGGAAGCAAAGATCGGTCGTAATATACGGATTTGGATATTGTTCGTGCGGCAGACTGATGTTGAGGCCGACGGATTTGGCGCCAACGTCGAAAGCGCCGCGATTGGCGCCTTCCATGATGCCGGGGCCGCCGCCCGTCATGATGACCGCATGTGGCGTGGAATCGCCGCTATTGGCCGCGCCGACCAGCCGGCCGAACTCGCGCGCAATCTCGTAGTAGTGGCTTTTGGCCAGGACCCGTTCGGCGATGGCGAGTTGCCGTTGCAAGGTTGCGTCACCGGCATTGGCCGCCATTTTCTGCCGCAGCGCCTCGACTTTGCGGCGGGCCGCCGCCGGCTCGCAAATCCGTGTGCTGCCGTAGACGACGATGGTGTTGCGAATGCCATGCTCGGCCAGCAGCAATTCCGGCTTGAGATAGTCGAGCAGCAGGCGCTCGCCGCGAACATCGTTGCGCGCGATAAAATCGAGGTCTTGCTCCGCCAGCCGATAGGTAGGGCTGTTCAAGATCGCCTCGACGCGACGCAGCGCGTCGGGATCTTCCTCAATCGGTTTGGCGACCTGCCACGGCAGCGGCTCACGCCGCTGACGCGGGTGAGCAGGCTCGGGTATCCTAGGTTTCTGATCGTCCATCAATTGATCGTGGTTCTTGGTCATCCGATCACCACTTTAGGTGTCACGCGCTCGCACGTTATGTCCGTCGATAAGATTGCCCGTGTTGCCACCGCCAGGGCAATTGCCCCACCGTCTCGCGACAGCCGACCTCAAGGGACTACCCGATACTATCCGTTCGGCGGGTGCGGTACATCTTTCGACCGCTGAGCGAGCCAACGCGCGATATCCGGCCACACTTGGGTCAGCGTCGCCCTTCCCATGAACATGCCGAGATGCGGGCAGGGGGCCGTCGCCTGTTGAATGCCCTGCCTCACAGTGCCGACCAGGCGTGCGGCCGCGAACACCTGGCCCGGCGCCACGACATCGTCATCGCGCGCTGCCAGCAGATAGATCGGGCAATTCACCTTCCCAAGATCGATGCGTTGGCCGAGCGCGACGAAGCGCCCACTCGCGAGCCGGTTCTCCTTGTACACCTGCTCGACCATCTGCAGAAAATACGTGCCGGGTAGATCGACGGTGTATTTGTACCAGTCGAGAAAATAGGCCTCGAGTCGGTGAACCTCTGACGACACGACATCGTCCGGGATCTGCAGCACGCGGTGAGCGGCCTCGCTTTCCTCGGCGCGCGGATCCCACAATTGCTGGACGTGCCGCCCGAGCACGCGGCCCTCGCCCAACTCGACAAATTCCTCAAACAGCGCGGCCGGCGTGTCGCGCGCCAATCGGGTCAAGGCGCAGTCGCCGGCGGCAATATCTATGGGGGCACCGGCCAGAACCAATCTTCTGACCTTGGCCGGAAATCGCGCGGCAAACACCAGCGCCAGCCAGCCGCCCTGGCAGAGGCCAACGAGATCGACCGGCGCGCCGAGTTGGTCGACCAGGACATTGAGGTCGGCGAGATAATTGTCGACCGAGAGAAACCGCGTGGTCGCGGTCGCCGAACGCCAGTCCGTGACAAAGACCCGTGGCAGGCCCGCCTGTTGCAGGGCGGCGACGAGACTATGGCGGGGCGCGAAGTCCGCGATCGTGGCGCTGTGGAGCGCAAACGGAGCGCAGACTAAAGTCGCAACACCCTCGGGACTGATCGAGAAGTCCCGCAGCCGCACCGTCGTCAATTCGAGCGCTAATTTATTGGGCGTCGCCCATTGCGGTTCGGCACACGGCTCCGGCGGCTCCGCGGCGGTGGCGAGTTTCGCGAACTCCTGAGCCATTGACGCCGCAAATTTACTCGCCTGCTCCGCCATCAGAGCCGGCCAGAGAAAAGCGAGCGACAGGAACGGCGGACCTTTGCTTTCCATTTTGACTGTCTCGTACCGAACCTTTCGGCTCAGTATTGAGGTAAACGAACAGTCGCGCTCATCGACAGAGCGCGCGATCGAACCTACTTCATCAGCACATATTGGCCCGGCGCGTCGTCTCCCGCTGCGAACTTGGTGCCATCACGGCCGACAGAGGGAGGCGGGACCGCCGGACCAGATTCTTCGGCAAGCCACGCGGTCCAGGCCGGCCACCAGGAACCCGGTTGCGGCGAAGTGGTATTCATCCAGGTATCCGGGTCGACGTAGTGAGCGTCGGCCCGGTGCGATCCCAGGCGGAAATGCCGGTGCGGATGGCCAGGCTCGGACAGGATGCCGGTGTTGTGACCGCCGTTGGTCAGGGCGAAAGTGATATCGCCACCGAGCAGAAGCTGAAACTTGAACACCGAGCGCCACGGCGCCACGTGATCCTGTTCGGTGGCGACCGCAAACACCGGAACGCGAATGTCGTGCAGCGCAATCGGCCGGCCATCCACCTTGAAGCGGCCTTCCGCCAGATCGTTGCCGAGAAACAGCGAGCGCAGATACTCCGAATGCATCCGATACGGCATCCGGGTCGCGTCGGCATTCCATGCCATGATGTCGATCGGCGTCGATCGCTCCCCCATCATGTAATCGTGCACCATGCGCGACCAGATCAGATCGTTGGGTCGCAGCAGCTGGAACGCGCCGGCCATCTGCTTTGAATCCAGATAGCCGCGATCCCACATCATGTCCTCGAGAAATGCCACCTGGCTCTCGTTGATGAACAGCATCAATTCGCCGGCGTCGCTGAAGTCGACCTCTGAGGCAAGGAAGCTCAGGCTCGCCAGACGCGTGTCGCGGTCGCGTTCCATGGCGGCTGCGGTGATCGCCAGCAAGGTGCCGCCAAGGCAATAGCCGGCGGCGTGCACGCGCTCCGCGCCGGTGATCGCGGTCGCCGCCTCGATGGCCGGAAGCACGCCCAGGGTGCGGTAATCGTCAAATCCTATATCGCGGTCGCCACTGTCGGGATTTTTCCATGAGATCATAAAGACCGTGAAACCCTGCTCGGTCAAAAATTTTACCAGCGAATTCGCCGGCGAAAGATCGAGGATGTAGTATTTCATGATCCAAGCTGGAACGATGACGATCGGTTCCGGCCTGACCTTTTCGGTGGCCGCGGCATATTGAATGATCTCGGCGAGCGGCGTGCGGCAAACGACCTTGCCCGGCGTTGCCGCCACGGTCTTGCCAACCACGAAGGCTTCCGATCCCGCAGGACCTCGGCCGGTGCCGGCCCGCATCAGATCGTCGGCCAAGTTGAACGTCCCGCGCACGAGATTCATGCCGGCCTGCGACCGCGTGCGCGAGAGCACCTGGGGATTTGTCCAAATGAAGTTGGACGGCGCGACCATGTCGAGAAGCTGCCTGGCCGTGAAGGCCGCCATGTCCTGGTGCCGTCCGCTGAGACCGCGAACGTCGGTCGTTGCCGCCTGCCACCAGCGCTCGGCCGACAGGAACGCATGGGCATAGGCGTTGAACGGATAGCTCCGCCATTCGGGCGCGCGAAATCGGGTGTCCTGCGGCAGTGCGCTCTCGCCCGGGTCCTGTTCGGCACCGATCGCGCAACGCGAAGCAAAAGCGAGATTTTCGAGAAAGCCCATTGCCGCCTGGCCGGCGAGCTGCATCTGCCGGCCCGGGGCAACCGCCAGATGGGTCATCCAGTCGAGATAGGCGCCTGCCAGCGCACTAGGCGCCAATCCCCCGGTGAGCCGCGCCATGGCGGCGTGCAAGGTGCGGTCGAGATCCGGCAGTGCGTTGGCAGCGGGCGCTGCCCGGCTGATTTCCGTTTCCGGCTCCGCCTGCAAAGGCTGGAGTTTCGCGGCGGAGGTGTCGACGAGGGGGGCTGTGTCGGCCATTGGTCTAATTTTGCGATGAGGAACGAGCTCAACCGCCATCATGGGCCATGCGGCGTGCCGCCGTATTGAGCCAGATCAAATCGCCTAAGCTGGCCAACGGCGTTCTCAAGGCGGCGGCAATATCGACAAAGGCGCCGTTGCCACCTACTTTCGCACCATCGTTTTCTTTGAGATTTGTCAAAATTCTTCCCCCGAAGCAGCCTATCAATGTGCTTTTCGTATTCACATCGAGGAGCGATCCTATGAACAACGACGCCAATGATCTTGACGAGGCTGGCGAAGCCCTCACTGCCAATGATCTGTCCGATGAGGCATTGGAAGCTGCCGCGAGCGGTGATGGCCGACGAGCAATAACCTGGGCGTACTGCAGCAATTATTGGACCTGCTGGCCGCTTTGAGTCGGCGAACCGCGCGCGAGTCGCAGGGTGGACTGCTGTTCCGTCCTGCAATTCGCTCGCGCTATTAAATTCGTATCGCGTGCTCGGCCGGAGTGGAGGGCAGCTGGAGCGCGTCGGCGACGGCGCGTTGACCTATGTCAACACAACGATCGCCGCCAATGTTAATTGAAACAGCGCCGGCGGGGGCTGCTAAAGTGGACGCGAGATGGAACAAGACCGCAATATAACCGGCGCGGCGCCGCCTCGCGCGACTGAAAGCCATCTTGAAAGCACCCCCCCATCAACGGACCACCATGTTCCAGCGCTCGCCGATCGAGGCTTACCGGTCCCGATAGTAAAGCGAAAACCGGCGCGCAGCTGGCTGATACGCGTCGTGATTGCGCTAGCCGTGCTCGCCGGTGGGGCCGGTGCAACCTACTACGGTTGGCAGCGGCTACACCCGCAATTGCCGGCCGGCATCGCATTCGGCAATGGCCGGCTCGAAGCGGATGAAATCGATATCGACACCAAATACGCCGGCCGTATCTCCGAGATATTTGCCGACGAAGGCGACATGGTCAAAGCCGGCCAGGTTGTCGCGCGAATGGACACGCGTGACCTCGCGGCCTCGCTCAAGAAGGCGCAGGCCCAGGTGGAGCAGGCGCACCGCGCGGTCGACGAAGCAAACGCCAATGTGACGCAACAGAACACCCAGCTGCTCTTGGCGCAGCAAGAGTTCGATCGCGCCGCCGCCCTGGTGGCGAAGGGCTTCCAGACCAAGGAAGTCATGGACCAGCGTCAACAGCAACTCAACGGCGCCAGTGCGGCGCTCGACGCTGCAAATGCCCGGGTGACCGAGTCCGAACACGCGCTCGAAGCGTCGACCCACGACGTGGAACTCTACAATGTCGAGATTGCCGATAACACGCTCGTGGCGCCGCGCGACGGACGTATCCAATACCGCATTTCCAATATCGGCGAGGTGCTTCCTGCCGGCGGCAAGGTCTTCGCCATGCTCGATACCTCTTATGTGTACATGGACATTTATTTGCCGACCGAAGCGGCAGGAAAAGTGAAATTCGGCACCGATGCCCGCATCGTGCTCGATGCCTATCCAAAGATCGCGATCCCGGCCAAGGTCTCGTTCATCGCGACTGCGGCTCAGTTTACGCCCAAGACCGTGGAGACCCAGAGCGAGCGCGACAAGCTGATGTTCCGCATCAGGATCCGCATCGATCCGGAGCGGCTGCGAGCTCGCGCCGAGTCCGTGCGCAGCGGGCTGCCGGGCGTCGCTTACGTCCTAACCGACCCGGCCGCAAAATGGCCGGCCGCCTTACAAGGTCCGATCGCGCAATGAGCGAAGCGGCCAGGCCAGTCGCGGGTCTGGAAAACGTCACCCAGCGTTATCGGCATGCCTGTGCACTCGATGCGGTCACTCTCGCGCTGCCCGCCGGCCGCATGATCGGCCTGATCGGACCCGATGGAGTCGGAAAATCGACGCTGCTCAGCATCATCGCCGGCGCGCGGCGGGTCCAGTCCGGCCGCGTGGTCGTGCTCGATGGCGACATGGCGGATGCCGCGCACCGCGCCGCCGTCTGTCCGCGCATCGCCTATATGCCGCAGGGATTGGGCAAGAACCTCTATCCGGACCTCAGCGTCAGCGAAAACATCGAGTTCTTCGGCCGCTTGTTCGGACAATCTCGCACCGAACGGCAATGGCGAATTTCCGAACTTTTGGACAGCACGGGACTCGCTCCTTTTGCCGACCGCCCGGCAAAGAAACTGTCCGGAGGCATGCGGCAGAAACTCGGCTTGTGCTGCTCGCTCATCCACGATCCCGATCTTTTAATCCTCGACGAGCCCACGACCGGTGTCGATCCGCTGTCGCGCCGCCAATTCTGGGAACTGATCGCGCGCATCCGTTCGCGCCGTTCGGGCATGAGCGTGGTGGTCGCAACCGCCTATATGGAAGAGGCGGCAAGCTTTGACTTCCTTATTGCGATGGATGCAGGAAAAATCCTCGCCGCCGGTTCTCCGAACGATCTGAAGACGCAGACCCAGGCGGCGACGGTCGAGGAAGCTTTCATAGCGCTCTTGCCGGAAGAACGCCGGGCGGGCCGCAAGAGACTGGAAATTCCGCCGCGCCGCATCATCGGCGCCGAACCGGTCATCACTGCTCGCGATTTGACCTGCCGCTTCGGCGATTTTACCGCCGTCGACCGGGTGAGCTTCACCATCGAACGCGGCGAGATCTTCGGCTTCGTCGGCTCGAACGGCTGTGGCAAAACCACGACGATGAAGATGCTGACCGGCTTGCTGCCGCCGACCGAAGGCGAGGCTCTCCTGTTTGGCAAACCGCTCGACGCGCGCGACATCAACTCGCGCCGGCGTGTCGGATACATGTCGCAGGCATTCTCGCTCTACACCGAGCTCACCGTCCGGCAAAACCTCCAGCTTCATGCACGGCTTTTTCACCTGCCGGCGAGGAAGGCGAAGACGCGTCTTGGTGAATTGACCGAACAGTTCGGCCTTGAGGACTATCTCGACCAGCGCACCTCGGATCTGCCGCTGGGCATACGCCAGCGGCTGTCGTTGGCCGTCGCCATCGTGCATGAGCCCGAGATGCTTATCCTCGATGAGCCGACGTCAGGCGTCGATCCGTTGGCCCGGGACCGGTTCTGGGAACTCTTGATCGATCTTTCACGCAACAAGGACGTGACCATTTTCGTCTCGACCCATTTCATGAACGAGGCCGAGCGCTGCGATCGCATATCGCTCATGGATTCCGGACGCGTGCTTGCGACCGATACGCCGGGCAATCTCATCAGGGCGCGCGGGGTCGCAACGCTGGAGGACGCTTTCATCAGCTATCTCGAGGAGGCGACCGGATCGCGCGCGCCGGAGGCCGGCAATGTCGTGCCGCCTGGCAAGACCGACGTACCGGCGCGACTGCCGCCGCCGCAGCGGCACGCGTTCAGTTTGCAGCGTCTTGTCGCCTATACGATTCGTGAAACGATCGAGCTGTTGCGCGATCCCATTCGGCTCGGCTTTGCTCTGTTCGGAACGGCGCTGCTGATGCTGGTGTTCGGATTTGGAATATCGACGGACGTCAATAATCTGACTTTTGCGGTGCTGGATCGCGACCAGAGCCACGAGAGCCGGGCTTACCTCGAGGAGCTCAGAGGCTCGTCCTACTTCGTAGAGCAGCCGCCGCTCGTCGATTATGCCGACCTTCAAAAACGTATGCAGGGCGGAAATCTCGATGCGGCAATCGAAATACCGCCGGGTTTTGGACGCGATGTCGAACGCGGTCGACCGGCCTGGGTCAGCGCCTGGGTGGATGGCGCGATGCCGTTCCGCGCCGAGACCATCCGCGGATATTTGCAAGGCATGCATCAGCTTTATCTTCAGGATCCCGCGGTGAAGACGACGGTAGCCGCGGCAAGCCCGCCAGCCGATATCGAAATCAGGTTCAAGTACAATCAGGATTTCGACAGCATCTACGCCATGGTGCCCTCCAGCATCTCATTGTTGCTGGCGTTGTTCCCGGCGATTCTCATGGCGCTCGCGATCGTGCGCGAGAAGGAGCTCGGCTCGATCACCAACCTTTATGTGACACCGGTCACGCGGCTCGAATTCCTGATCGGCAAGCAGCTTCCCTATATCGGAGTCGCGGTGGTGAATTTTGCTCTGATGTTCCTGATGGCCTTGTTCGTCTTTCAGGTGCCGCTCAAGGGCAGCTTTCTTGCGCTCCTCATCGGCGTGCTGCTTTACGTCACCACGACGACGGGCTACGGCATGGTCATTTCGGCCTTCGCCCGAACGCAGATCGCCGCGCTGTTCGGCACGGCTATTCTCACCGTGCTGCCGGCGACGCAGTTCGCCGGCATGATGAGTCCGGTTTCGTCGTTGTCGGGGACGGCGCAAGTCATGGGGCGGGCATTCCCCATGACCTATTTCGTGCCGATCAGCGTCGGCACTTTCACCAAGGGGCTGGGCCTTGCGGATCTTGGCCCGGATTTGGCGGCTCTGGTCGTTTTCATTCCGATACTGACGCTGCTCAGCCTTCTGCTCCTGCGCACGCAGGAACGCTAGGAGCGAGACCGATGCGCATGATCGCGAACATCTTCTGGCTCGGCACCAAGGAACTACGAAGCTTTCTGCACGATTTCGTATTGTTGGGCTTGGTCGTCTATGCGTTCTCGCTCGCCATCATCAGTCAAGCGGGGAGCTATTCGCAAGAGTTGCACAACGCGTCGATCGCTTTCGTCGACGAAGATCATTCCGAGCTGTCGCGGCGGATCGCGCATGCGTTCCTGCCGCCATATTTTCAGCCGCCGAAAGCCATTGCCGAGCGCGATATCGTTCCGCTGATGAATGCGCGAAGGTACACGTTCGTGGTCGACATTCCGCCGAATTTCGAAAGGGACGTCCTGGGCGGACGACAGCCCGTGATTCAGGTCGACGTCGACGCGACCGCGATGGTTCAGGCGGGGCTCGGCTCGGGCTATGCCCAGCAGATCATCACCACCGAGATAACCGACTTTCTCTCGCATGCGGAAGGGGTGCCGCTGTCGACGGTCAATCTCGACGTGCGCATCGCGTTCAACCCCAACGTCACAACGGCGTGGTTCACCACGGTCATGGGGATCATCAACAACGTCACCATGCTCGCCATTATTCTCGCCGGGGCGGCGGTCATCCGCGAGCGGGAGCACGGGACCATGGACCATCTTTTGGTCATGCCGCTGACGCCGTTCGAAATCGCGATGTCCAAGGTGTGGGCGAACGGCCTTGTCATTACCGTGGCGGTCGGCCTTTCGCTCTATCTCGTCGTCCGTCTATTGCTCGGCATTCCCATCGCTGGCTCGATACCACTCTTCATGGTCGGCGTGGCGATCTATCTGTTTTTCGCCTGCGCGATCGGGATATTTCTGGCCACCGTAGCGCGATCCATGCCGCAGCTCGGCTTACTCTACATGCTGGTCTACATGCCCATGAATATGCTCTCCGGCGCCAATACGCCGCTCGAGAGCATGCCGCCGTGGCTGGCGACCGTGATGCGGGCATCGCCGTCGACGCATTTCGTGGCGTTTGCGCAGTCGATCCTCTATCGCGGCGCCGGCTTCGACGTTGTTTGGCCGCAGTTCCTGCTGGTCGCCGTGATCGGCGGACTATTCTTCGTTCTTGCGGTTCTTCGCTTTCGCTCCAGCACCGCGCAGGCGACATAGCCGCGACGGCATAAGGCAATCGATTACGATGAAGATGAAGACGCTGTCTTTAAGCAAGGTCTACCAATTGCTGGAGCCGGGGCCTGTCGTCCTGCTCACGACCGCGCGCCGCGGACGCGCCAATATCATGACCATGTCCTGGCACATGATGATCGAATTCGAGCCGCCGCAGATCGCCTGCGTCGTCAGCAACGCCAATCACAGTTTTGCCGCGCTGCAATCGACCGGCGAGTGCGTGATCGCGATCCCGGCGCGCAGGTTGGCGAATAAGATGGTGAAGGTCGGCAATTCGTCGGGCCGCGACATCGATAAATTCGCCGCATTCGGCCTGACGGCGTCGCCGGCGCAGTGCGTAGCGCCACCGCTGGTCGCCGATTGCTTCGCCAATCTCGAATGCAAGGTGATCGACCGGCGCTTGGTCACTCGCTACAACCTCTTCATTCTCGAAGTGCTCAAAGCCTGGATCGACCCGGCGCAGAAGAACCCGAAGGCCCTTCATCATCGCGGTTACGGCACATTTGCCGTCGACGGCGCGACGATCGAATTGAATTCCCGAATGAGATGATCAGGCCTGCCGAATCGCGGCTAGGCGGCGGCTAAAAGGATAGCGCGTCGCACCAACGCCTCGAATAGCGGCAGCTTGTAGGCGTTCTTGGTTAGCGGCGTGGCGCCGTCAAGCGCGGCGCGCGCCGCCACTCTGGCGGTTTGTTCGTCTATCCGCCTGCCTTGGAGCGCAGCTTCCGCGGCTTTTGCCCGATGCGGCACGGGCGCCGCCGCGCCAAGAACGATCGCCGCGCGCTTGCAGCGGCCATCCGGGTCGAGATCGAGCGTGACCGCGACGTCAGCGAGCGGCCAGTCGAACGAGTCTTTTTCGCCTTGCTTGATGTGCGCCATGCGCACGCTTGGCGGCAGTTGGGGTAAATCGATGGCGGTTAGAATTTCCTGCGGCTGTAGATCATTCTCGCGCTGCGCATCGCGGTCGACCGGCACGAAGAAATCCTCAAGCAGGCAGCGACGCCTGGCGCCCGCTCCATTGGTGAGCTCGACCGTCGCGCCCAATGCCACCAGCACCGTCGCCGCGGTCGAAGGATGAACGATGGCGCAGACTGTATTGTCGAAAATCGCGTGATATTGATTTTCGCCGGTGATCGCGAAGCAATGGGCGCCACCCTTACGCAAACAATGAAACGCGTGTGAACGGAAGTACCAGCAACGCGGGCGTTGCAGGAGGTTGCCGCCCAGCGTCGCCATATTGCGGATTTGCGGGCTCGCCGAACCGCGCAACGCCTCGGCCAGCGCTGGGTAGCGTTGTTGCAGAACATGGTGCTCGGAAAGCGATGCCAGGGTGGCCATGGGACCGATCCGTAACCCGCCGTCCTTGTTTTCGACGACCTCATCGAGACCCGGCACTCCGGTCAGGCTCACCACTTTCGCCGGCTTCAGCAGGCCCTCTTTCAAGAGATCGAGAATATCGATGCCGTTGGCCTTCACGATCGCTGCATCACCGTGGTCTATCGCCTCAGGCGAGAGGACCATCGCGTCAGCCACGGTCGCCGACGCCACGGCCGCGGCTTCGGAGATCGATTTGGCATTGGTCCAGGCGAAGCGGTTCACGGGTTCAACTCCTCGCTGGAATTTTGCCGAGCGCGCCCAGCACGGCCGCCGGCGTCATCGGCAGGTTGCGCATGCGAACGCCGATCGCGTTGTAGACGGCATTGGCGATCGCGGGCGCCGTCGCAATATTGGCCGGTTCGGCGATGCCATAGGCATCGGTCGCGCTCTGGCCTTGATAGTTCTCAAGGATCACGACGTCGATCGCCGGCGTTTCGCGCGGACCTGCGAGCTTGTATTGCTCCAAGTTCGGATTGACCATTCGGCCGGTATGGGCGTCGAGGATGCGCTCCTCGAACAGCGCGTAGGACAGTCCCATCAGCACGCCGCCGTGGACCTGACTCTCGATTTGCCGCGGATTCATCGGCCGGCCGCAATCCTGCACGGCGACGACACGCTGTACGCGCACAATTCCCGTCTCCGTGTCGACGGTGACTTCGGCGAATTGGACACCGCCCAGATCCTGCTGCGCCATGGCGGCATCGCCCATACGGCGGCGAAAACCGGCATAGTCATCACTGCGCGAAACCACGGCACTGATGCGATCAGTACGCAGCTTGGCGGCGGCCTCGCGAAAACTCATGCTGCGCGTTGCATCGTTTCGGACCAATATTTTCCCGTCGCGCGCGACGAGGTCTTCGGCGGCGGCATTAAGCGCAAGCGCAGCTTCGTGAAACAGCTGCTGCTGAACGCGCCAGGCCGCCGTGCGGGCCGGCGGCGTGACGGAAGCGGTCGTGCGGCTGCCATAGGATGGTCCGCCGGCCGGAAATTCCGTATCGCCGATACGGACGGTGATTTCGTCGGGACGCAAACCGAGGACTTCAGCGACGGTTTGCGCCAGCACTGTGCCGATGCCCGTGCCAACGTCCTGGACGCTTGAAAGCACTTCGACCGACCCGTCGCGCAGTATGCGCACCTCGCAGGCCGCGTTGGTCTGCACATTGGCGCCCCAGAGCGACTGGGCCACGCCAAGTCCGCGCTTCACCGCGCCAGGATCGGCGCCTGGCGCGTGCCGGCGTTGCCAACCGATCCGCTCGGCGCCAAGACGCCGCTCTTCGCGCCGCACTAGGCTCGGATCGATGCGGTCGCGCAGCGCAAGCGGATCGATGCTGAGCTTTACCGCGAGTTCGTCGATTGCCTGTTCAAGGCCAAAGCCGCCGGGCGTATTGCCGGGCGCTCGCATCGCGCAGCCCGGACCGGCATTGATGAACACATCATGCTGGGCGCCCTCGAAATTGGGACAGGAATAAAGCGTCTCCGCATTATTGCCGACACCGGCGCCGAGGCCGATTCCAGCAGTGCCGTAGCTGACGAGCGAGATCGCCGTGAGCGCGCCGTCGCGCTTGGCGCCGACCCGCAATCGCTGCCATGTTCCCGGCCGGTTACCGGCATCCATTTGCTCCTCTTCGCGATCGAGGAACAGGCGCACCGGCGCTTGCGCGCGGCGCGACAGCTCCACGGCGATGCGTCCGTAATTGCCAAGAGACGATTTGGAGCCGAAACCGCCGCCCATCGCATCGACAACGACGCGGACGCGCGTGAGCGGCAGGCCGAACGTCTCGGCGAGCTCTTGCCGTACGCCGGCAGTGAACTGGGTGGACATGTAGACGGTCAGGCCATCCGCTCGCCAATCGGCAAGGATGGCGTGCGGCTCCATGCAGCAATGAGTCTGCACCTGGGTGCCGTATTCGCCCTCGACGACGACATCGGCTTGTGCGAAGCCTTGCGCCACATCGCCTCGCCGCACGATCGATGGACCGCGCACATTGCCGTGCAGCGGCAGATCGGCGGCGGCCGGAAAACCTGATGGATGGCCGGCGGGTGCGGTCGCGCTGTCGTGGACTGCGGGCGCGTCCGCTTCACGCGCCTGCTGCATTCCGGCGACAAAAGGCAGTCCTTGGTAATCGACGCGGATCAGATGCAACGCTTCTTCGGCTGCCGCTATCGAAACAGCCGCGACAGCGGCCACGGGCGCACCGATATAGCGCAAGGTTGCCGCCGTCGGATCGCCTGGGCTGGCACTTGTCACGATCGCGCGCACGCCGGGAAGGCGCGCCGCCGCGGCGACTTCGATGGAGCGCACCAGGGCATGCGGCATCGGCGAACGCAGGATGCGGCCATGCAGCATGCCGGGCAGCGACATATCCACCGTGAAGCGGTCGGTGCCGGTGACTTTGGCGCGGCCGTTCGGACGCGGAAACGATTTTCCGATTACGGCAAGCTCGGCGTTAGGCGGCAGCGGGGGCGGTTCGTCCGCGGAGATTTTCCGCTCGACGGTGCCGAGGCCAGCGCTGGCGATGCCGGAAGGAAATGTTGCGGTGCGTAGCGTGTCTTGCTCCGCCATGGTCATCCCTTGCGTGCTTTGGCGACGTCGAGCGTTGCGGCAATCACGTGCGGATAAGTACCGCAACGGCAAATGTGCCCGCTGATCGCCGCGCGAACTTCGTTGACGCTCGGATCCGCGGTGCGCTCAAGTAGCGCCGCGCAACTCATGATCATTCCGGGCGTGCAAAAGCCGCACTGCAGGGCATCGTGATCGATGAACGCTTGCTGTACCGGATGAAGGGTGTCGCCATCGGCGAGGCCTTCGATCGTCGTGACGCGGCGCCCGCCGACGTCGATTGCCAGAATCATGCACGCGCACACCGGATCGCCATCAAGCCAGACGGTGCAGGCTGAGCAGGCGCCGCGATTGCAGGCGATCTTCGTGCCGGTCAGACCCAACGGGCCGCGCAGCGCCTCCGCCAAGGTCATGCGCGGCTCGGCACGCAGCGTCCGCGTTACGCCGTTGACTTGCATCGCGATCGGGGCGGCGTCCGGACCGACCGTCGGCGAATTCGCGCCATCCGGCTCCGCCTTTGCAATGAATTCTGGCGTATTGAGCATGGTCGCTCCGACCGTTGTGAAAGCCGAGCCTCGAAGAAACAAGCGCCGTGAAAAGTCACGATCCACGTCGAAACTCCCGGGCGTTGTGCATCGCCGCTGCCCTCGACAGTCTGAGAACTCTGATCACAAGAGGCCTCAATCGCTGCGAAGACCTTGATCTAGGTCAAGTTCGGCCGAACTCGATCCTTGGAACTTTCCTTAAAAAAGCCGCTTGAGCGGGCTTTGGCCGATCACCCGGCCTAGATTGCGGCGATGCCCGCCCGTCGCCGTGATCGGCGGTTGCAATACTGCGCTGTCGTTCAGGCACGGCGCTGGCGGCATAGGGCTACAATGGCGTCCAGCGATTTGCAGTGCGCGGTGAAGCAGGGGTTTTACATCAATCGATACGCAACCGAGCGAAAACCGCCAACTTGATCGTGTCCATCGCCAACGTGAAGACCAGTGTCGTGGCGACCAGCAATCCGATGACCCAGATCGGCAGCGGACTCATGAAAATGCCAAAGGCAGCTAGACAGCCCATCAGGGTCACATCGCATGCGGACGCCAGCACCATGATCGGGGCCGGACGCGAGCTCCACAGACGACCGCGCTCGCGCAAAACGTACACATTGCCCTGCCCGGCGAAGCCAAGCATGACGAAGGTCAATGTCTGCATCTGGTCAGGGCTCAGGCCAAGCGTGTACCAACTCAAGCCCAGGATCACCACCAAGTAGAGCAACCTGAACGCTCCGAGCGGGATGGCGGCGAGCGTAAGATTGCGGATACGCCAAGTGTTTGGATATGGCGATGGCTGCGCTTTGTCGGCCGCGCGCGACATCGTCACGAAGTCGTTGGTCAGCATGGCCAGCGCCTGAAGAAACGGCGTCAGTACCGCGTGACCCGTGATGATCAGGCCGACGCCAAGCACAATGAGTGTCACGCATTTGTTCACGAGGATCATTAACGTATAGGTCAGCACGCGCTGGAACGCAGACCTGCCTTCCTTGATGCAAGCGACGATTCCGCCAAGACCCGGTTCGGTCAGCACGACGCCCGCGGCAGCCTTGGCTACATCGGTGGCCGCCGACACGGCGATGCCCAATTGCGCCTGCCGCAGCGCCGGCGCGTCGTTGGCCCCGTCGCCGCACATGCCAACGGCGTGGCCTTCGCGCTCAAACGCCTTGACCAGCTGAAACTTCTGTTCCGGAAAAACTCCCGCGTATACGGCAAAATCATCGGGACCAACGCTGTCGGGGATCTTTCCCGGCGGGCAGACCGCTCCCTTTAGCCCAATCGCATGCGCAACCGTCGCCGCCGTGGCGGCGGCGTCGCCGGTGACCATGATGGGAAGCACGCCGAGCGAGCGCAATTCCGCAAGCAATTCTGCCGAATCCTGGCGCGGCGGATCGCCGAAGGCGATAAAACCGATTAGTTCCAATGAACCAACAGGTCCGGCGGCGACTGCGAGCGTTCGATATCCGGCGCGGTCGAGTGCGTCCAACTCGGCGGCAGCTTCGATCGCGATTGGCGCAAAAGCGCTGACTGCCGTGGGCGCGCCCTTGATGATGCGAATCTCACGACCGTGGTCGATGGCCGTCGTCTCGGCCATTTTGAGCTCGGGATCGAACGGCTTGAAAGTCATGGCGGCGGGCGGCGCGTGGCTGGAAGTTTTGCAGCTGCGCTGCGTCTTGCGAATGGCGGAATCGATCGGATCGTCGCCTTCCGCGGAGCTGGCGAGCGCGGCGAAGCCGAGAACATCCGCTTCTTCGTAACCCGATTTGACCGGACGGATGGCGCCGACCGACAGCTCGTTCAAGGTCAGCGTGCCGGTCTTGTCACAGCAGAGTACGTCGATCGTCGCCGCCTCATGGAGTGCGGACAAGCGGGTCAGCAGCACGCCCTTTTGCGCCAGCGTTCTGGCGCCCAAGGCCGCAGCGAGCGTGAATGTTGCCGCCAAGGCCACCGGCACCGCCGATAACATGGCGGTGAGGACAAGCAGCGTGATCTGCTGCAGATTCACGCTGATGGAAAGCGCATACGCTACGATCCCCACCACAATGACAAAGTTGAGCACGGTCAGATTACGAACGACGGCGAGCACCGCCTTCTGCTCGGTGCTTTCGACGTGGGCGACACTCACCAGCTCGGCGGTACGACCGAAATAGGTCCGCGTCCCCGTGGCGACAACCTTCGCGATCGCTTCGCCGCGCCGAATCAAGCCGCCCGCATAGCTGGTCTGGCCGGCCGCCATCTCGACTGGAATCGACTCGCCGGTCAGCATCGATTGGTCGACCAGCAATGAGCCGCCGACGATCACAATGTCGGCCGGAACGACCTCACCCAGCGAAACCTGCACGATGTCATCGGGAACGAGCTCGGCGGCCGGAGCATCAATCCAGGAGCCGTCGCGCTTGACGCGTGACTTCAGTGAAAGCCGTTGCTTGAGCAGCGCCAAAGCCGCGTCCGCCCGGCTTTCCTGAATCGCTCCAAGCGCGACGTTGAACACCAGCAGCATCGCAATCAGCAGAGCCGTCACCCTTTGGCCGATGGCTATCTGCAGCACTATCGTTGCCTCGAGCATCCACGGCACGGGCGCCCAGAAGTGGCGCGCCACCCTCATCAGTGGATGAGCGTGCTGCTCCACGACGGCATTTGGACCGAACTCTGCGCGCCGACGCGCAGCCTCCTCCGACGACAAGCCGGCCAAGTTGGATGCGCCATTCACTACGATGGTCTCCAACTGCAAGTTCACTCTCCGCCGAGGAAAGCGCGAAGCGCTGCCATCATATTATTGCAGGGCAACGAAAGTGCGCACCTTCCTCATAACCTGCAATGGCGTTTCCGCGCAAACGTGCGACGAGGTCAATGATGTCGAGCCACAGCATGGACCGCAGGCTCAGATCGCGCAGTGAGGCGCATTGGCCGAAATGCAAAAAGCCGTTGCATGGCATGACCTTCAGCGCGGCGGACGAACCATTCTTATGAGTGCGGCGGGAAACGGCCGCAACAGATCGCGCGGGTCGGGCTCCGCGCCGAGCCAGCGTGGATGCTGCGCGGCCGCAATGATGGCCGGCATGCGGTCGTGGACCGTCCCGACCAGTTCGTTGGCCGGAACGGTGATGATGCAGAACGTCCGCTCCCACTCGCCATTTTGATTGCGCCAGTTCTCCCAGATGCCGGCGACGCCAAAAGGCTTATCGTCTTTCATGGCGAAGGCGTGCAGCTTCTTGCGCTTGTCGCGCTCGTAGAAAACATCCATCGGCACGATGCAGCGGCGTTTCAAATAGGCGTCCGCGAACATGCGTTTGTCGGCGACGGTCTCGGCGCGGGCGTTGATCGGCTGAATTTCGGGCCGCGCTTTCATCCAATGCGGAATGAGGCCCCAGCGCAGCTTTGCCGAAATTATTTCATGGGTCTGCGGTTGGCGGCGCCACACCGGCAGTTCGCTTCCCGGCTTGGCATCGACCTCGCGGAACGCGGCCGCCTCGATGCGCGCGTCGGAAACGAACGGGTCTTCCTTGGAACGCACTTTGACAAGGGCACACATGCTGGACTCCGGATCGGCGATGGAATAGAAGAAAACAAGAACAAAAGAGTCAAGTAGCTTAAACCGATCAAGTGGGTCGCGTAGGGGCCGAGCGTGGTGTACCGCAAAGGCCAATTATCGCCGGCCGCCGTCGGTCGCGGCTGGCCGCACCAGGTGGCGCTGCCGGCCAGCGCCTGCGAGAACGGCGGCTACAACACCATCCACGACTTCTGCAAGGATATGTCGCTGTGCCGGCGCGGCCATTGCGTCCGCCACGATGGGCAGTGGTTCAACGTCTACTGCTTCGCCGACGCGGCGGATGCTGAGAAATTCATGGCGCGGTTCGGCGGCGAAAAATTCGATCCGATGCGGAGAGGGAAGGGGAGCAATTGGATGCGGTGGCGGAGGTGATGGCTACACCGCGACCGCCTCGACCTCGCCCAGTCCCGCGACCGAAAACATCGCGTGCTCGCCGGGCTTGATCGACATGGTCGGGATGACGCTGCCGGTGATCACCACCATGCCGGCTTTCAGCCCGCGGCCGCGTTCGGCGAGATGATTGGCGAGCCAGGCCAGCGTCGCGCAGGGGTCTTCGGCAAAGCCTTCGCCCGCCGGTTGGCCACCGATCGTGAGCCGGCCGGCGATGCCGACAAGCGACGCGGGGGATACGGCTTTGGCCGCGCCGATGACGATGCCGCCGTTCCAGCAATTTTCGACGATCAGCGACGCGGCTTCGGTCTTGGTGTAATCGGCGTTGCGGTCTTCGATCAATTCGAAGGCGGGCATCGCGGCTGAGACCGCCGGCGCCACCGTGTCGCGGGTCCACGGCGCGCCGGCTGCCGGCAGATCGGCGCCGAGCATTAGCGCAATCTCGCTTTCGATGCGCACGTTGACGAAATTTGCGGTGTGCAGATGCGCCGGCGAGTAGTGGATGGTGTGCGAAAAGACGGCGCCGCCGCAGGGATGGTCGATGCCCATCAGCTCCTGCATCACCTTGGTGGTGGTGGCGATCTTGGCGCCGCAGACCGCGCCATAGACCGGCTCGGCCAGCCGGTAATAGGCCTCCTGCGCCGCATAGGCCTCGCGGAGCGAAGCGGGTTTCAGATCATCGGGCAGGTTGCGATAGGGCAGGCGGCGGGCGCGGGCGTCCCACATCCATTTCGCCATGGCGTTTGTGCGGTCGCTGGCGTCCATGGCGGAAACTGTAGCGCGGATTGGGCACGGTGCAATCCCGACTACGTTATCTCAAAAACAAAATGGCCGGGGAAAACCCCGGCCATGACGCCTCAAATCGTATAACCGCCGCCTAATCCAGCGGCTCAACCTTCACGATCCGGTGGTCGTGATTGCTCCCGACCCAGAACGTCACCGGGCTCGTCGAATTGTCCAAAAACACCGTGCGCATATTGGTGTCGGACGGCATCAGATATTGCACGGTGGTGTTGGTCTTCGGATCAAGCCGCACCACGCGGTCCGTGCTCATGGTCGAAGCCCAGATCTCGCCGTTCTTGTCGAAATTGGCGCGATAGGGGTACGTGTATTGCGGGAACGAATATTCGGTAAACTGTTCGGTCTTGGGATCGAACAAAGCCGCCTTGCTGGTGCGATATTCGGTCACCAGCACGCGGTCCTGGGCGTCGATTTCCATGCGGCGGGCGCGCGCATGCGCCGTCGGCGTGGCGTACCAGGTCACGGCGCCGGTCTTGGCGTCGATCTTGCCGAGATGGCCTTCGGTGAATTCGGCCATCCACAGATTGTTGTGGGAATCCGCCATCACCTGATAGATGCCGGCGTGCTGCACGCCGGGTAGCTGGTCGAGCGGGCGGAATTTCTCCCAGTCGCCGGTTTTCAGATCGACGCGGAAGATCTCCTGGGTGCCGACGCTCTTGGTCCACACCTTGTTGTCGACTTCGTAATGCAGGCCGGTGAAGTTGAGCTGCACCCGGTCGTCGTTCCACTTGGCGTCGAGCGGATAATATTTGATCTCGCCGGTCTTCGGATCGAGCTCGCCGAGCGAGCCCTGGTACATTGTGTCGAACCAGATCTTGCCGGTCGTGTCGAACTCGATGCTCAGAAGTCCGGTCGGCGCGTTGTCCTTGAACTTCTTGATCGGATATTCGGTGAGCTGCAAGGTCTTCGGATTGAACTTGCCGATGAACATTTCGCCGAAGTCGGAATACCAGACGTTGCCGTCCTTATCGACCAGGATGTCGTGCGGCTCGGTGGTTTTGCGGCCCACGTCGTATTCGGTGACGACCGCGCGCGTCGAACGTCCACTCGGGCGCGGCAGCGTTTTGATGTCATATTGCCAATGGTCGACCGCGCTCAAGTTTATGGTGGCGAGATATTCGGCCATCTTGCGGTATTGCTCGGGCGTGCCCGCGCGCGATTTGTCCAACATGGGCTGCGGCTTGACCGGCTGGCTCACCGCGCCATAGCCCATCATGCGGGTGATTACTTGCGTCCACTCGTCGGCATCGTGGGTCGAGCGCACGATGCGTTCCATGGTGTGGCAGCTCGTGCAGTTGAGCAGCATCGCCTTCTGGTCTTCGGTGCCGGGGATGCTCATCATCCATTCGGCATTGGTGAGCTGGCTGGCGAGATTTTTGGTCTTGTCGAGCTTGATGTCGGTGTTCGTTGTCTTCTCGGCGACGACATCGGCCGCCGCCGGCGCGCTGATGTCGTAGCCGACGGCGCGGATGGCGAGATTGTAGTGGCCGGGCTCGAGCCGGTTTTCCGGGAAGGCGAAGCGGCCCTGGGCATCGGTGGTGACGCTGACCGAGACGATGGAACCGTCCTTATGGGCGGTGACGACGACGCCTTCCATGGCGCCTTCGGCGGCCGAACTGACGACGCCGGTCAGCGCGGCGGGCGCCTGGTCCGCACGCACGATTGCGGTGGTCGCCAGCATCAAAGCGAGCGCAGATATGCCGAGAAGATAAGGTGATTGCATCGATCGCTCCCTAACGATGATTTTGGTTTTATCGGATGTGCGGCCGTTGCTGGCCGCGCGTTTCGGATTCTTGGCCGATTCTACTCAGTATCCGCGTATCGCCCGGTCCCGGCAAGCCCGATCCGGTCGGTCCAGATATGCGCGGGTCAGCCAAGCCGGCGCAGCGCGGCGTCCAGCACCAGGCCGGCGAACAGAATCAGGCCGGCGTCGCGGTCGGACTTGAATACCGCGAGGCAGTTGTCCGGATCAGCGATGTCGAGGCGGGCGATCTGCCAGGCGAGGTGGGCGGCGAAGGCGGCTAGCCCCAGCGCGAAGACCAAGCCCGCGCCGGCAAGGAAGCCCGCGGCCCCGATGAGCATGACGGCGACACAATAGAACAAGGCGAGCATCGGCTTGGTCTTGGCGCCGAACAACAACGCGGTGGATTTGATGCCGATCAGCGCATCGTCTTCGCGGTCCTGGTGGGCATAGATGGTGTCGTAGCCGATCACCCAGGAGATCGAGCCGGCATAGAGCAGGAGCGGCGCCCAATCGAGCCGGCCGAAGGCGCCGGCCCAGCCCATCAGCGCGCCCCAGGAAAACGCCAGGCCGAGCACGATTTGCGGCCAATAGGTGATCCGCTTCATGAACGGATAGACGACGACGATGGCGAGCGAGGCGATGCCAAGCGTGATGGTGAAGGCGTTGAACGTGATCAGCACGGCGAAGCCGATCAGCGCTTGCAGGAGGAGAAACAGCGCCGCTTGCGCCACGCTGACCTGGCCGGACGGGATCGGCCGCGAGCGGGTGCGCTCAACGGCACCGTCGAGATCGCGATCGACGATGTCGTTCCAGGTGCAGCCGGCGCCGCGCATGGCAAAGGCGCCGATGAAAAACAGGATGAGATGCTGGATGTTCGGCGCTCGCGCGTGGGCCGCCACCGCGGCGAGTGCCGCCGACCACCAGCACGGCAGCAGCAACAGCCACGATCCGATCGGCCGGTCGAGGCGGGCGAGCCGCAAATAGGGTTTTAGCCAGGCCGGCGCCAGCGTATCGACCCAATTGCCGGTCGCGTCGGCGACGGAGCTGCCGCTCATTTGGCCAGCGGATTACCGGTCAGCGTGTCCAGGGTGCCGCGGCCGGTCTTGGTATTGGTGCTGGTATCGAGCGGCGTCGAACCGATGGCGTCGCTCAATGTCGGCGCCTTCGGCTTCGGCCCTTCGGCACAGACCGTGTCGCGGAATTTGACGGTGTTGACGTGCATGGCCTTGGCCTGGGCGACCGCTTGGTCCGGCACCCCGCACCCGGCCTTGTTGTCCTCGAGGAATTTCACCACCTTCTCCTCGGCGGCGGTAAAGCTTTGCACCGCGGTGCACATTTCCTTGCGATCGCCGTGCCGCTTGCTGACCAGCGAGACCTGATCGGCCTTTGCCTTGGCTTCGTCGCGCAGTCCCGGGAAGCTCGCGCATGCCGCCGATAGCTGCGGCGGTGGCCCACCCATCGGCGGCCCACCCATCGACGGGCCCGACGGAAATACCGATTGCTGCGACGGCGCCGGGAATGGCGACGACTGCTGCGGGCCGGCCGGAAACTGCGATTGCTGAGGGGTCGACGGCCACGGCGACTGCGCCAGCCCCGGCTGCGCGAGCGTCACGCCGGCGGCCAAGGCCAGCCCCATCGCCACCACCAGGCTCCGATTCATAGCGATCCCTTGCGGTTCCCCGCGTTTCTTCCCGATTCCAACGCCTGCCGCGCCACCAGAAGCCTGATGAATTCGGCGACAAGGGGGCAGGCGGCCGGGTGCGACGCTGATGCTCATGCGGCAAGATTGAGCTAAAGCCCCGGCAGATCCCCTTTGAACAGTATAGCTTAGTTCGCGCCATGCCGGCTTACGATTTTCGCAGTCCCCGGCTTTTCGTCGCAGCGCCGCTTGTGGCCGGCGCCGAGGTCTCGCTCGACCACGCCCAGGCCCATTATCTGACCACGGTGCTGCGCCGCAAAACCGGCGACGGCGTCCTGGTCTTCAACGGCCGCGACGGGGAATGGAGCGCGGCCCTTGCCGTGCAAAAGCGCGCGGCCGCGCTTGCCCTTGGCGCCAAGGTCCGCGAGCAGACGGCGCCGGCGGACCTGCATTATCTCTTCGCGCCGCTCAAATCGGCGCGGCTGGACTACACGGTGCAGAAGGCGGTGGAGATGGGCGCCTCGCGGCTACAGCCGGTGCTCACCCGCCACGGCCAGGTGGCGCGCGCCAATCTTGAGCGCATGCGCGCCAATGCCATCGAAGCCGCCGAGCAATGCGGCGTGCTTTCGATCCCTGAGATCGCCGAACCGGCCGAGTTTTTTCGCCTGCTTGCCGCCCGCGAGGCCGCGCGCACCATCATATTCTGCGACGAAGACGCCGAAGTTGAGGACCCGCTTGCTGCGTTGTCCGCGGTGCCTCGGCGTTCGCCGCTCGCGGTGCTGGTCGGGCCCGAAGGCGGCTTTGCCGAGGACGAGCGGGCGGCGCTGCTCAAGCTGCCGAACGTGGTGCGCATTGCGCTTGGCCCGCGCATCCTGCGCGCCGACACCGCTGCAGTCGCCGCGCTCGCGATCGTTCAGGCAGTGATCGGCGATTGGCGCTGACTACGGGTCAGTGAATCATCCACGGCTTATCGATGCAGACGAAGCTGATGTAATCGCCATAGACGCGATGCACGCTGGTGATGTGCGACAGCCGGCGCCAGCGCGCGCAATAATCCTGCGCCATCTGCTCATAGACACCTTCGATGTCCGGCGAATAGTGGATGATGCCGCCGGTGTTGTTGCCGGTGATCCAGGGGCCCGGTCCGGTAAAGCTTGCCAGCACGGCGCCGGTTGCGCCGATGCCCAACAGCACAGCCAGCGCGCCAACGATCAAGGATTTGCCACCCATCGCACTAGCCTCCCGCCCTTACAAGCGCCGGAAGCTTAAAGCTTGGTGCGAATAATGGGAAGCGGCAGCGTTGCCGCCGCCGGTATTCACTGCATCGAATAGGCGCTGGCCACCATGCCGACCGGCCGCTTGTCGTGGGCGGCGAGCAGCATGACCCGGCCGAAGCTGGTGTTGCGGCCGATGCGCACCACGCGGGCGTCGGCGACGATGTCGTAGTTCACCGGCCGCAGGAAATGGGTGGTCTGGTCGATCGTGCTCATCGGCCGGTAGCCGTTCCAGGCCGCCGAGCAGGCGATCACCATCGCGGTATCGGCAAGCGCCATCAGCGCCTGGCTGCACACCGCCGCGCCGTCGCTACAAATCTTCTTGGAATAGGGCAGCCGCACCACCGCGCCGGGCTGCCAATCGGACGCCGCGCCGGGCGGGCGGACCGGTTCGACGCTTTCAACGAGCAGCGCCAGATCCTGCACCCACGCCGGGAAGATCTTGATCATCAGGCGCCCCGCCGCCTGCAAACCGAACGCCGGTTCCGGGGTCATAAGCCGATGCACTTCGCCCATATCCGTTCCCCTCATGCCCCGGCCATCGTTCGCGATGGCTCATCGGAAGCCGCCTGCCGGACCGGCAAGCCCCCGCTCGCCGGCAAACGCCTTTACGCACACCCTCGCTCCCGCCGGTGCCCGCGGCGGAGGAGGGGAGACTGAGGACAAAGACCGGTTACGGAGACTGACTACGGACCCTGACTACGGACCCTGATTACAAAAGGGGTGCTCAATGAGAGCCGGGACGCGGCCAAAGACGCCCAACGCCCCGCCGATACTGACGAATCAACCAACGCATTCTGGTAGCACAGCGCCGCAAGATTCGCCGTGGCCGTCTTGCCACGCTGGCCGAGCAAACGCGCCGCGTCCGGCTTCCCGGCCTTGACCGGCCGACGGCGCCACGGCACGCTGAAGGGGCTTTGAGGAGTGTGGGAGATGGTCGGTTTCGGCCGGATTGCGGCTGTCGCGCTTGGCATTGCGCTTTGCGTCACGAGCGTCTCGCAGCCGCGCGCGGCGAGTTGGCTGGAGATGAATTTCTGGCTGTCCGGCCCGAACTACGAGCGCGACGAGCGCCACGTGCCGGCTTGCGACTTTCCCGGCGCGCTCGACCGCATCATCGCCAATTTCCACACCAAGGAATACCGCTTCTGGAACTCCGAGCTGCGCATCGTCGGCGTCGAGAACATCCACGAGACCGCGTGGCTGCCGTGGGCGGCGCAGTCGATCCCGCGGCGCTTTTGCAGCGGCACGGCGGTGATCAACGATGGCGCGCGCCATCCGCTGTTCTACTCGATCGCCGAAGATACCGACATCGACGGCTTCGGCTGGGGCGTGAATTTCTGCGTCGACGGGCTCGACCGCAATGACGCCTATAATCCGAACTGCCGCTCGGCAAAGCCGTAGGATTTTAGTGGAGCACGATCTTTTCCGAAAACCGGTATCCATCACCGGATCAAGTCCGGTGACAGGCTTGTTCGGGATCGTGCTCTAGAAGCTAGCTCAGTTCCTCCAGCACTTTCTCTCGCCGATCCACGCGGTCGCTGACGCCGCGCTGGGCGAACTCGATCACCTTCCTGGCGACGGCATCGGTCTTTCGGCGATCGCCGTCCGCCAAGCCGAGCGCGTGGCAGACATCGGCATAAGCGCCGGTCATGACGCTGATCGCTTCCGGCTCGAACGGCTTGTTGCGAAACAGGCAGTAGATAGCCATCGTAGCGCCCTCATCACTGTGACCGACCCGGATAAGGCCGGCCGTAAAGTCGCTGGCGGTTCGGCGGCAGTTGCGCGCACGCCGACGATCCTGGCACTCACAGGCCGCGGCTCAAGCACGAACTGTTAAGTAGGTGCAGAACCCGTTACCGTCGATACGCGGTTCCTCCATACTTTGTTCTTGCTCCGTTCGGGTCGCTTGCTATGGTTCGCTCCCCACGATGGCGAGGTTTTTCATGAACAGGTTCGTTGCCGGCTTGGCCCTCGCGGTGAGCTTGTCGGCCGTGGCATCCGCTGCGGCGCAAGATGCGCGGCAGAACGCGCCCGGACAATTCGACTTTTATGTGCTGTCGCTGTCGTGGTCGCCGTCGTTCTGCGCTTCAGCCCATGACAGCGGCCGCTCCGGCGGCGCGCAATGCGGGGCGCGGCCTTATTCGTTCGTCGTGCACGGGCTGTGGCCGCAATACGAAAAGGGATTCCCGGAATATTGCCAGCAGCCGTCGCCGCGGCTCTACCACGGCATCATGGAATCCATGCTCGATCTGATGCCGGCGCCGCATCTGATCTACAACGAATGGGACAAGCACGGCACCTGCTCGGGGCTCTCCGCGCGCGCTTATTTCGAGACCATCCGCAAGGCGCGCGCCGCGGTGAAAATCCCGCCCGATTATGTCGATCTGAAAGACCCGCTCGATGTTGCGCCGGATGCGGTGCGCGACGCCTTCGTCAAGGCGAATTCCGGCCTCACGCCGGCCGGCATCGCGGTGGATTGCGACAGGCGCCGCTTGACCGACATCCGCATCTGCTTGTCGAAAGATCTGCAATTCCGCGACTGCCCGGAGGTGGTCAAGCGCGCCTGCCGGCGCGATCAAATCGTGATGCCGCCGGTGCGTGGCGGTTGAGCGCCGAGCGCTGAACTTTGAACTATCAGCACGCCTTCCATGCCGGCAATTTCGCCGACGTGCACAAGCACGCGGTGCTGGCGCGCATCTTGTCCTATCTGAAAGGCAAGCCGGCGGCGTTGCGGGTGATCGACACCCATGCCGGCGCCGGCCGTTACGATCTTCACGGTGCCGAAGCGAGCCGCGGCGGCGAGTGGCAGGGCGGCATCGGTAGACTTTTTGGTCGGCCGCTGCCGGAAAAGCTCCAAGCGCTGCTCGCGCCATATCTCGACGTCGTCCAAAACCTCAATCCCGGCGGCACGCTGCGGGTCTATCCGGGCTCGCCGCTCATCGCGCTTGCCCTCATCCGGCCGCAGGACCGGCTGATCGCCTGCGAGCTCGAGCCGCGCGCGGCGGCGGCGCTCAAAGGCGTGCTGCGCGACCGGCGCGCCACAGTGGTGGCGATCGACGGCTGGACCGCGCTCGGCGCCTATGTGCCGCCGAAGGAGCGCCGCGGCCTCGTCCTGGTCGATCCGCCGTTCGAGGATGCGGCCGATTTCAGCCGGCTCGCCAGCGCCTTGGCGGCGGCGCATCGCAAATGGCCGACCGGCATCTATATGCTGTGGTATCCGATCAAGGAGCGCGCCGCGCCCGATGCCTTGGCGCGGCGGCTGCGCAAGCTGGCCATGCCGGGCGTGTTGCGCTGCGAGATAACGATGGGACCGCCGCGCGGCGATGCCGGCCTGGTCGGGTCCGGCCTGATCGTGGTCAATCCGCCGTTCAAGCTCGATGCCGACCTGAAAATTCTGCTGCCGGCCCTGGCGGAAGCATTCGCCGCGGCGGGCACTTGCCGGATCGACTGGCTGGCGGCCGCGCGGTAGTCGCCCACTTTTCCACAATCAAAAATTGGTCTAGCTTTGTCGCGCTGGGCTTAGACGTTCCGCCTCCTGTGGGGGGCCGGCGGAGTGATTGAGGCCGTCCGCGGCTTAAGCTCTCTTTGCCCGTGTGGATGTCCAGCCTAGCCGTCGTGCCGTGGGGGCCGACGGCGAAGCAACCACGGGGGAAGGAGTTGCTCGATGGCAATGGGTGGTACGGTCAAGTTCTTCAACGGTGAACGCGGCTATGGTTTCATCAAGCCCGACGACGGCGGCCGCGACGTGTTCGTGCATATCACCGCTGTTGAACGGGCGGGGCTGAAATCGCTGGTCGAGGGCCAGCGCATCAGCTTCGATGTCGAGCCCGACAAGAAGGGCAAGGGCCCGAAAGCGGTCAATCTCGTCGTCACCGGATGAGGTGACGTTGTGGCGTCGTGTGGGAGCACGACGCCTAGCGAAATACCGTGCGGCCGCCCGGCCGAACGCTGATCCGTTGCATTGCGTCTTGCAGTGCGCTTTCAGAAAAATGCACCGCGGCAACAATGCACTCCCGTAAACTCGATCGACCAAAATCAACAATGACGACGTCAAAGGTGTTGCAATGATGATTCTGCGCTCTTCGCCGGCTTCGCCGTTCGGCCGCAAGGTCCGGATCGCGATTTCGCTCCTTGGCCTCGACGGCGACGTGAAAGTCGAAGCCGCCGACACCAGCGACGCCAACGACAGCGTCCGGAAGCAAAATCCGCTCGGCAAGATTCCGGTGGTGATCGCCGAGGACGGCACCGCCTATTACGATTCCCGGGTCATCCTCGAATATCTCGACGATCGCGCTGGCGGCGGCAAGATCGTGCCGCTGGACGCCAAGGCGCGGCTTGCGGCGCTCCGTTTGCAAGCGCTGTGCGATGGCATCCTCGATGCCTCGATCCTCACCATCTACGAGACGCGCTGGCGCAAGGCAGAGAGCCACGAGCCGAAATGGCTCGAGCATCAGGCCGGCAAAGTGTCGCGCGCGCTCGCGGCGCTGGAAGCCGCGCCGCCGCCGCTCGACGCGATACCCAACGTCGGCCAGATCACGCTCGCCTGCACACTTGGCTATCGCGATTTCCGTTTCAACGGCAGTTGGCGCGGCGATCATCCCCGCCTCGTCGCCTGGCTCGATAATTTTTCCGCGCGCGTGCCGGCGTACGCTGCGACCAAGCCGCCGGGCTGACAGCAGGCGGCACTTGCACGGTCAATCCAAGCCCTTGCGATGGCCGTTGCCATTTTTCATTTTTCGAAGCGCGGCCGGTCGAAAGCTGCGCGACCGCCCGGCGAGGTGCGGGTTTGCGTCATCATGCCCAGCCGGCGAACCGGACGGCGCGGCGGCTGGAGCGATCAGCGTGACGCCTTGCCAGGCGTCGCTTTCGATCATTTCGCACACCAGCGATTTCAACGTCAGCGCCACCGCCTCGATAGCGGGACTGCGTAGCCCCACTTCGGAAAAGCACAGCGAAACGGTGCGCTGCAGCTTCACGTCGGCAAACCTTCGGTGATTGACCACAAATTTCGGATCGCCGTCGTGAAGCGCACACCATGTCATGATCGCATTGCCGATGCCGGATGCAACGAGCCGGCGCAACGCATTCATCGTGTCGCATTCGCCGATCGGCGTCACGGTCAGACCTTGTTTGCTGAATGCTTCATAGGCGGCGCGTTGGATGCCGCTGCCGGGACCGGGCACCAGCAGCGGAAGTTTTGCTGCGTCGGCAAGAGAGATTGGCGAAGTATCGCAGTCGGCCGTCGCATAGAACAGTTCCTCGATCACCAGCGGTTCGACCGCGAGGCCACGCTCCGGTTGCTCGATGAGGAGAACGGCCATATCGAGACGGCCGTTGACCAGCCGCTCGCGTAACAGCGCACTGTTGGCATCGGTCAGATGCAGCAAAATCTGCGGATAGGACTTGCGGATCCGCAGCATCAGTTCGTAGCCCAACAGCGACGCCAGCGCGACCGGAAATCCGATCGACACGCGTCCCGATGCCACGTTCTGCGCGCTGAGCGCGTCCTGCTTGGCAGTCTCGACCTGCCGTAGGATTGCCTCGGCGTGCCGATACAACACGCCGCCCGCTTCGGTGAGGAGGATTCCCTTCGGGCCGCGCGTGACCAGTTGCCTGTCCAACTCGGATTCCAGGCTGGCGAGATGATGGCTGATCGCGGACTGCGCGACGTGCAGTTGATCCGCGGCGCGCGATAGGCTGCCGGCCTGGACGATACCAACGAAGTAACGAAGCTGCCGCAGGTCCATGAACGTCCATTATCACATGCAAACTATGCCGTCTGAGGCCGCATTGTTGCCAGCCACCGAATCTCGTCGCCCATTGCTCTGTGGTGAATGAGCGGCTTGCCGAAGCTTGCAACCACGATACACACTATACCCGTTTTCCGAGTGTCGATACACTCGGACTACCGGAAACATTCGCATGTCGGCGTTGCGCGGCTGCCGTGACGGGCGGCGCCAGCGCAAGGAAGCGGGCCATGATTCACCGGGGCGTGCCTCTATTATTGGCAATCTCGCTCGGCGCCGCCCAAGCGGCGTCCGACGCGCCGAACTGGCCGGCGGCCAAGCCGGTCAGATTCGAAGTGTCTGCCGCGGCCGGCGGCTTGATCGACCTGGTGCCGCGCCAATTGTCGAATGACCTGTCGGCGTCGATCGGTGTGCCGGTCGTCGTCGAAGACCGCCCCGGCGCCGGCGGCAACATTGCCGCCGGCCTGGTGGCGCGGGCGGAGCCCGACGGCCATATGCTTTTGGTCACCGGTTCCAACCAGGCCGTCAACCCGACGCTATTGCCAAATCCCGGCTTCGATTACGAGATCGGTCTCCTGCCGGTGTCGATGCTGGTCGCCTCGAAGATGCTGCTCGTCGCGTCGCCGTCTTTCCCCGCCAGGAACATCACCGACCTGGTCGAAATCGCGCGGCAAAAGCCTAAGTCGGTCAGCATCGCGATCTCGGCGATCGGCACGCCCAATCATCTTGCGGCGGAAATGATTGCCCAATTCGGCGGCATCGACCTGACCTTTGTGCCTTATGACAGCGTCGGCCAGGCGATACCGGATCTGATCGCGGGCCGGGTGGACTTGACCGTAGCCGCGTTGTCGTCGCTGCTGCCGCAGGTCAGAAGCGGGGCGCTCAAGGCGTTGGCGCTGACGTCGCCGCAACGTTCGCCGCTCGCTCCCGAAATACCGACAGCGGCGGAAGCCGGCATGCCCGAGCTGCAGATCGACGGCTGGATCTGTGTCTTGACAACGGGCGGCACGCCGACCCCGATCGTTGAGCGCCTGGACCAGGAGATCGCCAAAGTTTTGGCGCTGCCGCAGGTGCGCGATGCCTTCGCCAAGCAGGGCGTCGAAACCTTCCACATGGACCCGAATCGGCTCGGCAAATTTTTGCAAGCGGAAGCCGCGCGTTTCGGCGGCCTCCTCATGCACTCCAGCGTCATGCGCGCATCGCCGTAAGTAATAACGCGGTCGGCGACCGGCGCAATTTCCGTTCAGCCGGATTTGCTCGCGTCGCATTGCGCGCGGCGGCGCTCCCTAGAGTTCCATCTGATTCCAAGAGGGGGCCATATCGCACTGCGTCTTTACATCCGCCCGCCATCGGCCGACTTTAATCGTGCTCGTGCTTGCATCCGTTTCCGGCAATGTCGCGATTGGAGAGATCCACCATGAGCGATGCCAAGCTTGTCATGCTGTCATCGTTTCGTCGAAGACGCGCCGAAGCCAAAGATGCGCCGTCTGCGGCGGAAGGCCTCAAGTTGGTCAAGGCTTTTCTGCGAATCGACGATTCCAAGCGGCGCGCAGAAATCATCAAGATGGTGGAAGAAGCGTCCGCATCGAAGACCGGATGAGCGTCCGGCGGAGTTCGCCAATCGTTACGGCGCGGACTCGATCGGCAGGATGAATTGGAACCGCGAGCCGCTGGCGCCGTCTGACGATGCGGTCAATTGCCCGCCATGCTGCTCGACGATCATGCGGCAAAGGGCGAGCCCCAAGCCCATGCCGTGCGACTTCGTGGTGACGAAGGCGCCGAAAATGCCCTCGAGCTGCTTGGCATCGATTCCGGGCCCGGTGTCTTCGACTTCCACCGCAATGGCGTTGCGGCCGTGAAGCGCGCTCCTCACCTGTAACAGCCGGTTTTTATCCGTCGTCGTGGCCATGGCCTCGAGCGCGTTGTGGGTTAAGTTGAGGACGACTTCCTGCAATTGGCCGGTGTGACCGACGACATGCGGCAGTTCGGTCATCAGCTCGGTACGGACCGCGACGCCGCGATCCTTCAACTCCGCGGCCGATGACTGCAGCGCGGCGCGAATGATCTCGTTGACGTCGATCGGTTGTCTTTGCTCGTCGGCCTTGCGAAACAGGGCGCGGATGCTCTCGAAAACCTCGCTGGTGCGATGACTTTCGCCGATGATCCTGCCCAACGCCGCCTCGACCTCGGCATGATCGGGCGGCTGCCGGCGCAGAAACCGCCGCGCCGCGCCGGCGTTGGTCGCGATCGCCGTCAGCGGCTGTCGCACTTCATGGGCAATCGCAGCGGTGATCGCCTGCGCGTTCATCAGCTTGTTGTCGCGTTCGCGCTCCAGCATCATATTCGAGCGCGTCAGCCGCGCCTCGCTGTCGCTGCGCTCGGCAAACAATGCGGCAAGAACGAAGGCGCCGAGCGCTCCGAACAGAATCGCCGACTGGGCTTGCAGGATGCGGTCCGCGAATTGAATTCTGACGTCGCCAAAATGACCGAAGCCGAAGACGGCGGTGGCGACAAAAGTAATGCAAACCAGGAACGCGGCCGCCGCGGCATAGACCGGCCGGCAACGGGCCGTCACCCACAACAGGATCGGAAATAGCGCGGCAATCGGTAGCACCGTTACCCAGAACCTCGGCGGCAGGAAAATAACGATACCCGTCGCCACCGCGAGCGCCGTCAGCGCGGCTCCGCCTTCGATGAGCTCGCTGCGCGGCGGCGGATGCCGCAGTGCGGCGGCGATTCCGATCACGAGCGGGGCGACGATGATAATGCCGACGGCGTCGGAGGCGAACCAATGCTGCCAACTGGTCAGCATTTCCGCCGACGGGCCGGAGTACAGCCGGTATGTCACGGCGCCGCCGACGCCGGAGATGGCGGTGCCGACGATCGCCGCGGCCAGCAGGCCGATCACCTGACGCAACCGATCGAGGCTGAAATCCGTGCCGAAATAGTATTCGATCAGCCCGGCCGTGATCAGGGCTTCCGCGGCATTGCTCAGGCCCAAAGCAATGCCGGCCCACAGCGGATCGGCGATGAGCAGATGGACCACGACGGTTGCGGCGATCACGCCCACCGCCACCGGCCACCGCGCCCGGCGCCCGAGAGCGATCAAAACGCCCGACGAAATGCCGGCCGCGGGCCAAAATACGGCCACGCCTTCGGGCTTTAGAATGAGGCCAACGCCGAGCCGCCCGGCGAGGAAATAAGCCACGCCGACCGCCACGGCGAGCCCGGCGCCGACGAGCCATCGCCGCGTGAGACCGTTGACGGCGGAGCGGCCATTTGCGACTGCGCGCTCGGGCATACCCGTGTTCCCCGGCATGGCGGGCAGCTTATCTTATTATTACCCGCCTCAGCCATCGCGCGGCCAACGTCGCCGGTGCCGGCATTCGCGGCGATCAAGCCGGCGGGTAGTTGTCGCAAGCGCAGCAAGCCTTATCGTGCCAGCCGCCGGCACACCTCTAAAATATCACTGTGCCGGTACGGCTTCAATACGAAGACGCCGCCCGCAACACGGCGTTCGGCGTCGTGCGATTTACCCGACGTATAGACCACCGGCACGTCCGGGCGCACCGTTCGGAAAAATTCAGCTACGTCCCAGCCGCTGGCGGAGCCGCCGAGATTGATATCGGTGATTATCATGTCAATTGACGCACCCGAATTGCATAGCGCAATGGCTTCTTCACCCGTCGCCGCCTCGACCACGATGTAGCCGGCGTCTTGCAGACAGCTGACAATATTCAATCTCAGGAAGAATTCGTCCTCGATCACGAGAACAACGGCAGGGTGGGCACCGTTTTCTGCTGATCTCGGCAAGAGCGCGCCCTCCACGGCCAAGCGACGAGCGCTTGGCGCGATCGATAATTCGGTTCCTTGGGTCGATGCGGCGCCCGGATTTTTGACCTGCAAAAGCGCCCAATGTGATTCAACCGCACCGCGACGGTACGGTTCCGTACTTTGATCCCTTTATCTCATTGTGAGATTTCAATGGCTATTGGCGATCGAAGTACCTATGTACGAGCTACCGGTTGCTGCGACCTTCGGGCGCGAACGGTTGAGAGACCCTGATGTGCTCTTGCCCTTTTGGGACTAAGAGCCATGCCCCCAACTACTCCATCACGTCATTCATCATCACGTCATTCATCGCGGCAGCGCAATCGGTTGTTGGCCGCGATGTCGCCTGCGGATCTTGCACTTGTGCAACCGCACTTAACGCCCCTTGTGGTCGCGGTCAGGCACGAGATCGAACGGCCGAACCGGCGGATCGAGTCCGTTTATTTCATGGACGCCGGCATCGCCTCGGTCGTTGCCGTGCAAGCCGACGAAACTCAGGTCGAAGTGGGACTGGTCGGCCCCGAGGGAATGACCGGGACGGCCGTGGTGTTGGGCGGCGACCAATCGCCGCATTCCACATACATCCAGGTTGCCGGCGAGGCGCAATGGATCAAGGCCGATCTATTGCGCAAGGCGATGCGGGCAAGCGATTCATTGCGCGCCTTGCTGCTGAAATACGTTCAAACCTTTATGGTGCAGACGACCCACACGGCGATCGCCAACGCACGCGCCCAAATCAACCGCCGCCTGGCGCGGTGGATTTTGATGGCCCAGGACCGCACCGGCAACAAGGCTCTGCCGCTCACGCATGAATTCTTGGCGCTGATGCTGGGCGTGCGGCGGCCCGGCGTCACCGAGACGCTGCAAAGCCTCAAGCGGCAGAAGCTGATCGAGACCGGCCGCAATCAAATTATCGTCCTCAACCGCGACGGCATCGAGAAGATGGCGGGCCCATCCTACGGAGTGCCCGAAAAGGAATATCGACGGCTCATCGGCTGATAAGCGCTACTCATCGAGCGCACGCTGCAAAATCATCTTGGGCAGGCGCGGTTGGATTTCGCGCCGCTGGGTCTCCAGTGTTCAATCGAAATCTCTCTTTAGCGTTGGAGCCAGCGGGCTGGTCCTGCGCGCTTTAATCGCGCTCACTGCATGATCGTCGTGCGCCAATGGATGCGCCGCTCGTCGGCGGAATAGCCGCCGGCGGCCGAGTGCACGGTGCAGCGGTTGTCCCAGATGACGATGTCGCCCTTCTGCCACTTGTGCCGATACTCGGCGTTGGGCTGCAGCATGTACCAGTAGAGCTCGGCGAAGAGGCGATCGGCGTCGGCGTCCGCCATGCCGATGATGCCGATGGCGTGAGTCGGATTGACGTAGAGCGATTTGCGCCCGGTCTCGCCGTGCACGCGCACCATGTCGTGCACCGCCGGCGGCCGCGCCTGATCCTCCGGCTCGAGCAGATCGAACCATTTGCGCTCGCGTCCGCCATAGCGGAACGCCACCTTGAGCGGCGCGATGCGTTCTTTCAAACGCTCGGGCAGCGCGTCATAAGCCGCATGCATCGAGGCGAACAGCGTGTCGCCGCCGTAGCTTGGAATCTCGATGCCATAGAGCTGCGTGCCCTTGCAGATCTCGGTGTCCCACGGGCTGTCGGTGTGCCAGCCTTCGCCGCGATTGAGAATGAGCGCCGCGCCGCCGGAATCCTTGGCCATGCTGGTGACGCCCATCAGCGTGATCTCGGGATTGTCGGGATCGCGCGTGCGCTTGATCATGTGCGGCTTCAAGCGCCCGAACCTGCGGCTATAGGCAAGAAAGTCGGCCTTCGACAGCTCCTGGCCGCGCACGATCAGCACGTGGCGGTCGAGCCACGTCTGATACAGCGTTTGCCATTCGCTGTTGGTCATGCGCTTGACGTCGAGGCCGGTCACCAGCGCGCCGATATAGGGCACAGCATTCTCAATTTTCACGGGCTGCCTCTTTCGCGCGGCCGCATGTCAGCAGCAATTCGGCGGGATGATGTTGACGGAGCCCGTGGGTATCGTGCCGCCTATGCCGGCAGCAGCCTCGAGCGCTTCGTCGGGCAGCTCGGGGGTGAGGATTTGCGTATCGGCCTGGTCGAGGTCGCGGGTGTCGTCATTCATGGCAACGATCCTTTCCTTGTAAGAAACTCATTCTAAAGGCTGACGATGGGTTTTTCAAAAGCGTTCTAGGACCATCGCAAAGCCGCGAAAATCTATTTTGCCGGTGGCGTGCCGATCTGTTTGAGCGCCAACTCACGGAGGTGGATCGGATCGCGCACGCCGGTTTGCGCGATCTCGAAGATGGCCTTGGCGATGATTTCCGTGAGGGGATCGGATCGGTTCGTCAGTTTGAGAATGCGCAAGCAATCCTCGTAAGCCGCACCGATTGGGGCAATGTCCTCAGGGGTGAATGCTGAATGCTGCAACAGGCGGTAAATCGCCATGGGGAACGCTCCCAATCGCCATATTGAATAAGGGCGGGAGCGACAGCCTTCCCCGTTGCTGCCGCTTGGCCAGCAATGGCGCATGATTGTGCTTTTCGCCGCTGAACGCAAGCTGAACTGGAGCCACGCCAAATTACGTCAAAAGACATGTCGTGAAGGATCGATTATGTTGCCGTTCCCGGTAACGTCGAAAATCGTGTATTGGCAGTCCATACGAGCGACGCGATAACAACCATTATGCCCGAAACCGCCGCGCCGCAGAGCGTGCTGAACAGAAGCCCCAAGGACGCCCAGGCGCGGGCCACAACCGTTCGTTTGTTGCAGGTCCTGGCCGCCGCCGCACTGCTGTTGCCGGTGTTGTTTTTCGCATTCGCCAGCGCCTTGAGCTATCGCGCCACATACGACTTGGCCGACGAAAGAATCGAACGCTCGCTCGACGTGCTACAGGAGCAGGCGCTCAAAGTATTCCAATCGATGAATCTAGCGCTCGACACCATCGAGAACATGCTGGCGGGGCTGTCGGAAGCCGACATGCGGGCCAACGAGGAACGGCTGCACATGCGGCTGCGCCAGATCAAAGACGCGCTGCCGGAAGTGCAATCGATCTGGGTGTTCGGCCCGAGCGGCCACCCGCAAGTGATCACCCGCGACTATCCGGCGCCCTATGCCGAGGATTTTCGCCCGCTCGACTATTTTGTCGCGCCCCGCGACGGTCCGCCGGGCGTCTATATCGGCGGCATCCACCAGTCGGTCTCCGGCGGGCAGCCTTATTTCACCTTCGACCGTGCGCGTCGTGACGCCCAGGGCAAATTCATCGGCGTCATCGAGATGTCATTGCTGCCGAGCAACTTCAGCCGGTTTTATTCGCATCTTCTGAGCGGCGAGGGCCTGCAATTCGCGCTGGTGCGCGACGATGGCATCATGCTGGCACGCTATCCGCCGATCACAAGGGACCTGCGGCTCGACGAGCGCAGCGGATTTCATCGCAGCATTGCCGCCGATCCTGCGGGCGGTTTTTACACCTCGGTCGGCGGCAACGACAACGTCGAACGCCGCGTCGGTACGCGGCGATTGCCAGGCTTCCCGATTTACGTGATCGCCGGCATCGACACCGCCCAGATCCGCAACGAGTGGATGGGCGGCATGGCCATGCATCTGATATTCGGCATTCCGGCGACGCTGTTTCTGTTCCTGACATTGCTCGCGGTGTTGCGGCGGACGCGGCGTCTCTATGCCGAGACCGACCAGCGGCTCGCGGCCGAGGAAAGCTTACGGCAATCGCAAAAACTCGATGCCATCGGCCACCTGACCGGCGGCGTCGCCCATGACTTCAACAACCTGCTCACCATCATCATCGGCAATCTGGAGACCGTGCAGCGCCAGCTCGAAACCTGGACCGACGCGGTGCATTTGAAGCTTGCGCAACGCATCGGCAATGCGATGCACGGCGCCGAGCGCGCGGCGGCGTTGACCAAACGGCTGTTGGCGTTTGCCCGGCAGCAGCCGCTCAATCCGGCCGCGGTCGACGTCAACCGGCTGCTCAACGGGCTTTCCGATTTTCTCCGCCGCGCGCTCGGCGAAGACGTGTCGCTTGAAATCGTCGGCGCCGGCGGGATCTGGCCGGTCGAAGCCGATGCCGCGGAGCTCGAGGCCGCGGTTCTCAATCTCGCCGTGAACGCCCGCGATGCGATGCCGGACGGCGGCAAATTGACCATCGAAACCGGCAACGCCTATCTCGACGACGCCTATTGCCGGCAAAACTCGGAAGTGCGCCCGGGGCAATACGTGCAGATCGCCGTTACCGACACCGGCGCCGGAATGACCAAGGAGATTGTCGATCGCGCCTTCGAGCCGTTCTTCACCACCAAGCAAGCCGGGCAGGGCACCGGACTTGGGCTCAGTCAGGTCTACGGCTTCGTCAAGCAGTCCGGCGGCCACGTCAAGATCTACAGCGAGGTCGGCGAGGGCACCACGATCAAAATGTATCTGCCGCGCTTTGCCGGACCGGCTTCGCCATCGGCCGAAAAAAAGGGCGAACCGCGGCGTGGCCAGCCGGGAGAGTGCATTCTTGTGGTCGAGGACGATGCCGACGTGCGCGCCTACGTGGTCGAGACGCTGCGCGGGCTCGGCTATGACGTGCTCGAGGCGGCGGTGGCCGAGGAGGCGCTGGTGCTGATGGACCGGCACCACAGCATCAGTCTCCTTCTGACCGACGTCGTCATGCCGGGGCAGAACGGGCGCAAGCTCGCCGAATCCGCGCGGCAGCGCCAAGCGTCCTTGAAGGTGCTGTACATGACCGGCTATTCGCGCAACGCCATCGTGCATCAGGGCCGTCTCGATCCCGGCGTCGAGCTCCTGCAAAAGCCGGTGACCAGCGAGCAACTCGCCGCTACGGTGCGAAAAGTGCTCGACACCTGAGCATGAACCAAAAAAGGCCTGTCACTGGAGGCAACGCATGTCACGAGTGCCAAGCGATCTGGCCGGTACCGTCAAAACGCTCCGGCCCTTCGTTCCAGCCAAAGACTTCGAGATCAGTAAGCAGTTCTACGCCGATATCGGCTTTGCCGTCGAACCGCTGGGGGATTCGATAGCGGCAATGCACATCGGATCGCATTCGTTCTTGCTGCAGAATTACTATGTCAAAGAGTGGGCCGACAATTTCGTCATGCACATGTTTGTCGATGACCTGGATGCTTGGTGGGAGCATCTCACCTCGTTGAATCTTGCCTCTCGCTACGGCGTGAGAAGCCTGCGAGCGCCAAAGCTGCAAAGCTGGGGCTTGACCGTGGCCTTTATGTTCGATCCGGCCGGCGTGCTTTGGCACATTGCCGCGTCGCCGGCGAAGGCAATGGCCTGAAAATCAAACTGCGCCACTATCAAGTGGCAGGTGCTCTTCCGCCGCGGCACCTTTCCCGTTACGATAAGTTGCATTCGTCTGCCGCAGCTTTGGGGGGCGGTGCGTGGTCCGCGGCGATGGCTCGCCGTCGCGCGTGCTCGCCGTCATGCGCCGCAAGGACCGCCGCAAGTTCGTGATGCCAGCCGACGCTTAGGCCGCTTGATCCCGGATTGGTGCCCGGCGGCGCTCCGGCGTATAATGGTAAGCGTTCATCAGACCATGGCCTAAAAGGCATGCGATGAAGCTTCCCTTTGCTGGCGCAATCGACTGCGACCTGCATCCCGCCGTGCCCGACGTCGCGGCGCTGATGCCCTATCTCGACGATTTTTGGCGCGAGCATTTGACCGAGCGCTATATCGACCACGCGCCGTTCGTGCTCGCAAGCTACGCGCCGAACCTGCCGCAATCGGCGCGGGCGGATTGGCGGCCGAAACAGGGCGTGCCGGGGGCCGATCTGGCTGCATTGCGCCGCGACGCGCTCGACGCTTTCGGCACGCGCTTGGCCATCGCCAACGTGCTGCACGGCGCGGTGGCGCTCTACAATGCTGATATGGCGGCGGCGTTGTGCACGGCGGTGAACCGCTGGATCGCGCAAGAATGGCTGGATCGCGAGCCGCGCCTGCGCGCTTCAATTCTGGTGCCGCCGCAAGACATCGAGCTTGCCGTTGCCGAGATCGAGCGCTGCGCTCCCGATCCCCGCTTCGTGCAAGTGCTGCTCCTGGTGATGGGCGACCGGCCGCTCGGCCATCGCAGTTTTTGGCCGATCTATCGCGCCGCGGAGCGCCACGGCCTGCCGATCGGCATTCATGCCGGCTCAACGTTCCGCCATGCGCCGACCAGTTCCGGCTGGCCGTCCTATCATCTCGAAGACAGCGTGCTGCAGGCATCCGCCTTCGAGGACACGCTGGTGAGCTTTTTGGCCGAAGGCGTGTTTGCGAAGTTTCCCGGCATCAAACTGGTGCTGATGGAGTCCGGCATTGCCTGGCTGCCGACGCTATTGTGGCGCACCAACCGCAGCTGGCGCGGCGTACGCACCGAGGTGCCGTGGATCGACCGGCCGCCGGCCGAGATCGTGCGCGATCACGTGCGCTTTACGCTGCAGCCGCTCGACGTGCCGAACAGCGACGTGCTCAACCGCATCATGGATCACGTGCGCTCCGACGAACTGATCCTGTTCTCGACCGACTATCCGCATTGGCAGTTCGACGGCGACGACGCGTTGCCGGAAGGCTTATCGGAAGCGATACTGCGCAGGATTCTGGTCGACAATGCGCTTTCGACTTATCCGCGCCTGCGTGCGGCGGTGGATGCGGGTCAAAGAAATTCGATGCGCGAGGAGATGGCGCGATGAATAAGCCGGTTCCTGAACGCGAGACCAAGGCCGCGCAGCGGCTGGGTTTCGTCGATTGCGACATCCACCCGGTGCAGCGTTCGCCCAAGGACCTTTATCCTTACCTCGAGGCGCGCTGGCGCGAGCATAGCGAAACTTTCGGCGGCCATCTCTGCCAGGGCTTGAGCGGGCAGTTGTCGTTTCCGCGCATGATGGCGAACGGCATGCGCGCCGACGCCTATCCGTCCAACGGCGGTCCGCCCGGCTGCGATCTGGAGCTGATGCAGCGCCAGCATCTCGATCTCAACGGCTGCGACACCGGCATGATGGTGTGCCTGTCGCGCGGCGGCATGGAGGAGCGCAACCTCGAATTCGGAGCCGCGCTGGCGCACGCGGTGAACGACTGGCAGATCCACGATTGGGTGGAGAAGGATCGCCGACTGAAGGCCGGCATCGTGGTGCCGCAGGAATATCCGGAATTCGCCGTGCGCGAGATCGACGCGCGTGCCGAGAACGAGGCGTTCCGCCAAGTGATCATCTCGCCGCGTTCGAGCGAGCCGCTCGGCCGGCGCAAATACTGGCCGATCTACGAGGCCATCGCGCGCAACAATCTGGTGCTCGGCCTGCATCCGGCCGGCGCGCCGGGCGGCCATCCGTCCAGCGGCACCGGCTGGGGCACTTATTATATGCAGGAGCATTACACCTTCGGCACCAGTATTTCCGGCAACGTCGTCAGCCTGATCACTGAAGGTGTGTTCGAGCGCTTCCCGGGGCTCAAAGTGGCGCTGATCGAGTCCGGTATATCCTGGGCGCCGTCGCTTGGCTGGCGCATGGACAAGCAGTGGGCGCACATGCGCAAGGAGACGCCGCATCTCAAGCGCCCGCCGTCGGAATATTTGCGCGCGCATTTCTGGTTCTGCACCCAGCCGATGGAAGAGCCGGAAGAGCCTGCGCATCTTTACGACGTGCTCGACTGGACCGGCTGGGACCGGCTGATGTTCTCCAGCGACTATCCGCACTGGGACTATGACGATCCGCGCCAGGCGCTGAGCTTCAAGATGACCGAAGCGCAACGCGCCGGCATTTTGCGCGACAATGCCAGGGCACTGTATCGGCTGTCATGATCCGTCGTTGCCGGCGACTTGCGCGAAGGGATTTTTTGTCTTTGGCCGCGGCAGCTGCAGTGCTGCCGCGCGCTGCGCGGGCCGAAACCTATCCGGGGCGGCCGGTGCATATGATCATCGGTTTTCCACCGGGCGGCGCCACTGACATTGCCGCGCGCCTGATCGGGCAATGGCTGTCGGACCGGCTTGGCCAGCCGTTCGTGATCGAGAGCCGGCCCGGCGCCGCCGCCAATATCGCGACGGAGGCGGTGGCCCACGCGGCGCCCGACGGCTATACGCTTTTGGTCGCGGTCGGCACCAACACCATCAATCCGGCGCTCTATCCCAATCTCAATTTCAATTTCATCCGCGACCTCGCCATGGTCGCCGGCATTTTGCGCACGCTGCTGGTGCTCGAGGTCAATCCGGCGGTGCCGGTGACATCGGTGCCGGAGCTGATCGCCTATGCCAAGGCCAATCCCGGCAAGCTCGCCATCGGCTCGTTCGGCACCGGGAGCATTTCCCACATCGCCGGCGAAATGTTCAAGATGACCACCGGCACCGACATGGTGCACGTGCCCTATCGCGGCTCGGCGCCGCTGGTGGTCGATCTGCTCGGCGGCCAGGTGCAGGTCGCCTTCGACAACCTGCCGCCGTCGATCGAGCACATCCGGGCCGGCCGGCTGCGCGCTCTCGCGGTGACCACGGCGACGCGCTCGCCGGCGCTGCCCGACCTGCCGACGCTGGCCGATTTCCTGCCGGGTTTCGAGGCCAGCGCCTGGGCCGCGATCGCGGTACCGAAGGCGACGCCCCGCGACATCGTCGACAAGCTCAACACCGAGATCAATGCCGGACTCGCCGACCCGAAGATCCTGGCGCGGCTCGCCGACTTCGGCGCTACCGCGTTCGTCGCTTCGCCGGCCGAGCTCGACCAGCTCGTCGTCGAGCAAACCGAGAAATGGGGCAGGGTGATCCGCGCCGCCAATATCAAGGCGGAATGAAGCCAAGCCTCACTTTGCAACAAGCCTCACTTCACAACAAGAAGCTCGGGCCGGAATTCAAAGTGCATGGTATCGAAGTGATACCATTTGCCGCCCCAGATAAACCCGTGCTTTTCGAAGATCGCGATGATCGCTTCGGGCATGCGGTTGCGATAAACGATCGCACCCTGGTGCGGCCGCCAGTACCAATAATCCGACACCGCGGTGTTGAGATCGATGGCGATGCCGTAGCCGTGCGGGCTCGGCTGGCCGGTGTCGGCCACGGCGCGGCAATTATAGGTGCCGGCGATCGGGTAGGCGGCGCGCTTGATTGTGTCGGGCAGCGCGTCGATCTCCGCCGATACGGCGCGCAATTGAGCATCGACACCGTTGACCGAGGTGATGCTGATCGTTTTGCCCCAGGTTTTGGGCAGCCAGGCCAGCGACACAAGGCGCGGTGGCACTTCGCCCTTTTGGCAGTCGCCGTACATTTTGGTGAAGAACGCGGTATTGCGGAACCGGCCCGGATCGGCATCGACCGCCGGCGGTTTTGCCAGCGGCCCGAGCGGATAGGGGATGCGCAGCTGGTCGGCGATGGAGGCGTGCCGCAGCAGGTCTTGGAACGATTTATTTTCGACACCGTCCGATATCGGCATGGCGGTGCCGTCGCGCCAGCGCAGCATTTTATCGTCATGGCCTGTGAGCGCGTGCGGGTAAGCGGCCACCAGGTTGTCGAGCGCGGTGCGAAGCTGATCATCCTGCGCGAGCAGAGAAGTCCCGCCCGCGAGCAGAGCGAACCCGACGACCAGGCAAACTTTCGTCAACATCCGGCCGCCGAGACCGTTCGACTGCTAAGCGTGCGGCCAGTGTCGCTCGCGGAACCAGGGGCGATAGTCGGTCATCTTGGCGCGCTGCGCGGCGGGTGCGTGGCGCTTGCAGGTCGACGCTTCGTCGCTCTTGTCCGGCGCGCCCCAGCGCAGCTCGACGCAGTCGTTTAAGTTATAACCCATCTCGAAATCCGCGGCGCGGTCGATCACGTCTTGCAGCGAGAGCGTCCATGTCGAGCCGTCGCTGCGCGTATAGATAAACTTGCGCGCCGCAAGCTCCGACGCCAGCACGCTCTGCAATTCGGCCTTCACCTGCGCGACGCTCTCGCTGCGCGGCATGGCGAAGCGCTCGGGCTGCCGCGCCACCTTGTCCGGATAGCCGCGCACCACGTCGATCGCGATCAACAGACGAAAATCGCGCGCCGGCGTGGCGAAATCCTCCCAGGCGCCGTTGGTGGCGAAGATCGCCGGGCCGTCCGGCATGGTCGCTTCGCCTTTGCCGCTGTTCTGGAATTTTCGCCCGTTCTCGATCGAGCCGACGCGCGTCTTGACTTGCTCTTCGAGCGAGTCGATCGCCCCCTTCATCGCGCGCACCGGATCGAGCGGTTCGGGCGATGCCACGTCATCCATGCGGTCGTAGAAGGCTTCGACGCCAAGCTGCGACTGTTCCAGCGAATAATCGCCGTACTGCGGATTTTTGGCGATTTCCGCATTGGTCAGCCGCCGCAAGCTGCCGCTCGCGTCGCGCACGATCGGTCGGAAGCGCTTGAACCCCGGGCTGCCGAGCAAGGGCTCGTGGGCAAACAGGAAACTGCCGCGCCAAAAGCGCTTGCGCGCCACCGTGCCGTCGGGTTCGCCGTCGACGGCGAGGAAGACGCCGGCGGCGCCGGCCGATTCCGGCACGCGCCGTACCAGCATCAGGACGTGGCCGTACGGATCGGCGTAGACGGTGCCCGGGCGCAGCGTCTGTTGGCTCAGCGGCACGGTATAGAAATCGGTGTTGTCGTCGGTCGCCAGCACGCGCACGGCGCCGGACTGCACGGCGTCGGCGACCACCGGCAGATAAGCGCCAAAACCCGCCGCCAGTCCGGGCCGCTGTGCCGCCGCCGGGGGATTGAGATTGGTCAGCCACGAGTAGCATTTCGGCGCTCGGCCGCCGCCGCCGCGCGAGCAATTGGAGTAGCCGAACGGCAGCCCCATCTTGAACGCGAAATAGGCGCGCAAGAAATAAACCAGGTCGGCGCAGTCGGGGCTGATCGGCGCCGACACTTCGTCTTCGCCGGCGCCCAGATAGTTGAACAGCATATTGCGCGAGCGGTCGCGCAGCACGGCGCGCAACGTCGGCCACGACGGCTCCGCGTCGAGCGGCGCATCGAACAGTTTTTGGATCCACGCCGAATACAAATTTTCCGTGGCCCGGTTCCATGACGCGCGCACCGGCCAGACCGCGCCCGGCGTCGCGCCCGGCGGCGGTGCCGGGGCGTCGCGCACGGCGATGTCGCGGGTGATGGTGCCGCAGCCGGAGGCCGCGAGCGCCGCGCGCCAGGTGCCCACGGCCGGCGACGCCACTTCGGCGTACCAGAAATACGGCGGCCCGCCTTGGCGGTCGCTCGTTTTGGCCACGACCCGGCCATCGGGCCCAATCAGGGAGAGTTCGCCGTCGAGCGGCTTTTCCGCAGTGAAGACGACGCGCAGCGGCATGCCCTTCCACGGCGCCATTGGCGTCGACAACACCGCGACATCGGCGGAGCCTTCTTCGCAGTTGGCGGAAGGATTTTGCGCCCGAGAACTCGTTGCTGAAGAAATAAGGACGAAAAACGCGCCCGCCAACGGCAGCAATGCCGCAACAGCAAGCCGGCGGGTTGGCAACAGGCGTGTTGGAAACAATTGAACCCCCTCGTGGAAGCGCGCTTGAACTGCGTCCGGTCCCGGCAGCGAGGAACCGTCTTGCAGGATATCGAATTGGTGGAGATCAGTCAGCGGGCATGAAGGCGATTTTGCGGCTAGGTGGCCTTTGGCTGAGCAAAAGCGGCATATTCGTGCGTTCCCATTCAAGACTTTGAGGCCGGCAATAGCCTAAAATAGGCGGTCGACGGTTGCGCGCCGACGGGGCGCGGCGGCGGCCCGTCCGACAACGACTAGGAGAGGAAAAGGAGAGGAAGATGAGCGAAATCTCGAATTCCATTTCGCGTCGCGACATGCTGGCGGTCGCGGCGGCCGGCGGCGCATTCTCGGCGGCGTCGGTGGCACAGGCGCAGACCGGTCCAGCCATGCAGCAACCGACGCGTCCCGGCCGCGGCGGCACCAATCCGGGTCCTAAGAATCCGGTCCGCGCCAGCCAGAACCCGGACATCATCTCGCCGCCGGCCACCGACCACGGCACGCTGCCGAATCTTCGGTTTTCGTTCGAAGATTCGCACATGCGCCTGGAGTCGGGCGGCTGGACCCGGCAGGTGACGGTGCGCGAACTCGGCGTTTCCAAGAACATCGCCGGCGTGAACATGCGGCTCAATTCCGGCGGCGTGCGCGAGCTGCATTGGCACAAGGCCGCCGAATGGTCCTACATGCTCTACGGCACTGCGCGCATCACCGCCATCGATGCTGAGGGGCGCAATTTTGTCGATGACGTCGGCGTCGGCGATCTGTGGTATTTCCCGCCGGGCATCCCGCATTCGATCCAGGGCCTCGGGCCGGACGGCTGCGAGTTTCTCCTGGTGTTCGACGACGGCGATTTCGACGAGGACAACACCTTCCTGCTGAGCGATTTTATCAAGCACACGCCGCCGGAGGTGCTGGCCAAGAATTTCGGCATGGAGGCTTCGGCCTTTGCCAACGTGCCCGACCCGAGCCAGCTTTACATCTTTCCGGCGCCGCTTCCGGGCCCGCTCGAAGCCGACAAGATCGCCGGCGCCACACCGGTGCCGCAGAGCTTCAGCCATCGCATGATGGCGCAGACGCCGATTAAGACCAAGAGCGGCACGGTGCGGATCACCGACACCAAGGTGTTCCCGGTGTCCAAGACCATCGCCGCGGCCTTGGTCGAGGTCGAGCCCGGCGGCATGCGCGAAATGCATTGGCATCCCAACACCGACGAGTGGCAATACTATATCTCAGGCCAAGCGCGCATGGGCGTGTTCGCGTCGTCGGGCGAGGCCCGCACCTTCGATTTCTTCGAAAACGACGTCGGCTTCGTGCCCTTTGCCATGGGGCATTACATCGAGAACACCGGCAATACGACGCTGCGTTTCTTGGAAATCTTCAAGAGCGACTATTACGCCGACGTGTCGTTCGACCAGTGGCTGGCGCTCACCCCGCCCGAACTGGTGACCGCGCATCTGCACAACGATCCGCAATTCATCGCCAAGCTGCGCAAGGACAAAGTGCCGGTCGTGCCGGCTTAAGTGGCTGCGGTCGCGACAAAGACGGGCTTGCCGACAAAGAACCCCGGGGCGACCGCTCCGGGGTTTTGCGTCACGCGCGAACGGTTCAGCCCGCCGCTGATTCGTGGTGGCTGCTCGCGCTTCGCGCGCCGGAATTCTGCGCTTTGGCTTGGATCACTCGCACCGAATCGGCGGCTTGCGCAGTTTTGCGGGCGCGCTGTCGGTCGCGATCGAGAGTTCTGGTTTGCATCTCTCCCCAAGCCAAAACCGCTCCGAACAGCGCGAATGCGGTGACAATGGCGGAGAGGGCGATGATGGTCGTGATCGGCATGTCAGGCTCCTTTTGTCGTTGCCAAGATCCACATCAAATCGGGGTCATTGCTCGAGAGATTTCAGATATGCGATCACGTCGCCGACTTGGCCGGGATCGAAGCGGAATTCCGGCATCGTCGGATGCCCGGTGACAATTCCCTCGGCGAGCGGCTCTTGCAGATCTTCGACCGGATAGCGCAGGTGCAGCGTGCGAAACGGCGGCGCGATCTTTAATGGGCTGCCGCCGATTCTGCGGACGGCGTGACAGCGCGCGCAATTGGCCTGGACCAGGACCAGGCCTCTTTGCGCGGCCGGCGAGAGCACCTCGGCGCCGTTCGCCGGCGAAGACGGCAAGGCAAGCAACGCTGCTGCATTGACCGCCGCGGCCACGCTCAAAGCCAGTATCAATGTTCCGCGCATTGGCATCCCGCTTCCGCTTGCCGAAGACGTGCTGTTGAGCTGCGGACGATCAGTGCGCCGCGGCCGCGGCGCGCTCTTTCGCCTCGTCCTCGGGCGAGGGAAAAGCCATCGCCGACATCGGCTCGACCCAGACCATGTGATCGTGCACCTCTTTGACACCGTCGACGTTCTCGGCCACGACGATGATGCCCTGCCGCTCCCGGTCGTCGGTGATGGTGCCCCACAATTCGGCAACGCCGTTCTTGACGACGACGTTGATACGGGGCGCCCAGTGCTGGGCTCCGAGAGCGGTCAGAACTTGATTGCGGATCGACCAGTCGGGCCCGGCCGACGGCTGGGCATCGCGGGCTAGGCTCGCCAGCGCGTGCATCAGATTGGCGCGGCTGACGATGCCGACCATGCGGCCCGCGCGCACCACTGGAAGCCGCTTGACACGGTGGCGTTCCATCAGCTCGACGACCTTCTCCAGCGTGTCGTCCTCGCTGACGACGCATGGCTCTGGCGTCATGATCTCTTCGACCTTGCGGCCCGAGGCATGCACGTAATCCTCCGCAAGCTTGCCGGGACCGACAATGAACTCGAGCCATTTCGAGCGGCGGCGCTGGGTGCCGAGCTCGCTGCGGCGCAGAAAGTCGCCCTCGGTCACGATGCCGACCAGTTCGCCGTTCTTGTCGACGACCGGCAGGCCGCTGATCCTGTTCTGCAGCATCAGCCGCGCGGCCTTGAGGACTTGGTCGTCGCTTTGGACGGAAATCACGTTGCGCGTCATGACATCTTTGACTTGCATGGTCGTCGTCCTTTTGGGTTCGAATATGTCCGCGACGGAGCGCTGCGGCTCAGCCATTCATCCGGGTCAGCGCCGAGCGGTTGCGCAGCACGATGCGGCGCGACGTCGGCACGTCGATCGTTGCCGCGGTTTCCAGCGACGTCAGCGTCCGCGACACCGTCTCGATGGTCAGGCCGAGATAATCGGCGATGTCCTGCCGCGACATCGGCAGATCGATGGCATTGCCGCCGCTGGCGCGTTTCGCCATCTCGAGAAGAAAGCCCGCGACGCGCTCTTGCGCGCTCTTGATGAGGAGGAGGATGCGGTCTTGCACCCGCCGCAGTTCCCGCGCGGTGAGCGCAAAGAGCTCGCGGGCGACCGATGCATCGCGGCTGGCCAGCGCGTCGAGCGCGCTGCGCTTGATGACCAGCACCTTCGCATCGCTGATGGCTTCGGCCGCCGAGGTGTGGTCGCCGTCGAATTCGATGCCGAAAATATCGCCCGGCAGGTAGAACCCGCCGATCTGGCGGCGGCCGTCGCTCAGAATGTTGTAGGTCCGCACGCTGCCGGAGACGACCTTGTAGACGTAGTCGGCCGGCTCGTTCTCACCGAAGATCTCGGTGTTGCGCGGGTACGACATCGTGGCGCCCATCAGATGCAGGTTCTCGTCGAGCGAATGGGTTTCGCCGCGGCTGTCGTATGTGGGACGCCCTGTGGAGCGCGGGGCTGGCGGGAAGGGGCGGCTATTGGGGACAACCCGAAATACGTCGCTGCGAACTGCGGCTTGAGTGAGCATGGCGCTTTACCTCCAAAATCATCGTGGGGTATTGCTAGCCGCGGGGCGCCAAGCGAGAAATTCAGATAAAATACATATACGTATATTCCCCTAGGCGGCGGCCGGCGCACCGTCGCTTTGCTTGCATCTGCTGGTTGTTATCGGCGATCTGTCGGACGATAGCGGCCATAACGTAGCGTTCTGGCAATGGCTGAAACGGTCCCGAAGCTGCAGACGTCTGCCCCTTGGAGCGGCTTGAAGAGCCCGGCTTTGCAGGGCGTCATGCAGCGCTACGGCATTGCGATTGTAGCCTTTGCGCTGGCGCTGGGGCTCAATTTCTTGCTGGAATCGCTATTGCTGCTACGCGGCGACGCCTCCTATCTCTTTTTCCTGCCGGCCATACTGATCGCATCGGCGTACGGCGGATGGGGCCCCGGTCTTTTGGCGACGTTGCTTGGCCTGCTGTTCGGCCTTTTTTTCGTCGTCGATTTTCGCTCGTTAACGGCCGCAGACATCGTCAATGCCTTAAGCTTCGCCGTGGTCGGCATCGGCGTTTCATGGCGTGGCGAGATGCTGCGGCGGTCGCGCTTTTCCGCCACGTCAAACGCCGAAGCCGCCGAAGCGCGCGCCGCGCATCTGCAATCGATCCTCGACAGCATCCCGGAGGCCATGGTCGTCATCGACGAGCGCGGCAAGATACAATCCTTCAGCGCGACGGCGGAGCGGCTGTTCGGCTATCGGGCGTCGGAGGTGATCGGCGAGAACGTCAGGATGCTGATGCCGCAACCCTACCGGCGCGATCATGACGGCTACCTCGACCGCTATCTGCGCACCCACGAACGGCGCATTATCGGTATCGGCCGTGTCGTCGTCGGCCAGCGCAAGGACGGCTCGACCTTTCCCATGGAGCTTGCCGTCGGCGAAATGCACGTGCGCGACCAGCGCTTCTTCACCGGCTTCATCCGCGACTTGACCGAACGGCAGGAGACCGAGGCCAGGCTGCAGGAATTGCAGGCCGAGCTGGTCCATATGTCGCGGCTCACCGCGATGGGCGAGATGGCCTCGGCGCTGGCGCACGAGCTGAACCAGCCGCTCTCGGCCATCGCCAATTACATGAAGGGCTCGCGGCGACTTCTGGAAAACAGCGAAGACGCGCGCGCGGCGACGCTGCGCGACGCCATGGACAAGGCCGGCGACCAGGCACTGCGCGCCGGCCAGATCATCCGCCGCTTGCGCGACTTCGTGGCCCGCGGCGAGACCGAGCGCCGGGTGGAGGACGTCAAGAAGCTGATCGAGGAAGCCAGCGCCTTGGCGCTGGTCGGCGCCAAGGATAAAGGCATACGCGTGAGCTTCGATTTCGACTCGCGCAGCGATTTCGTGCTGGCGGACAAGGTGCAGATTCAACAGGTTCTGCTCAATCTGATGCGCAACGCGATCGATGCGATGGAATCCTGCGAAAGACGCGAAATGGTCATCGCGACGTCGCCGGTGACCGAAAATATGGTCGAGATCAGCGTCGCCGATACCGGATCGGGAATCTCGCCCGAGATCAGTGCCCAGCTGTTTCAGCCGTTCGTTACGACCAAGACTCAAGGCATGGGCGTCGGCCTGTCGATCTCGCGCACCATCATCGAGGCGCACGGCGGCTCGATCACGCCGCGGCCCAATCCCGGAGGCGGCACGATATTCTCTTTCACGCTGCCGATCATGACCAAGAAGGAAGCCGGCGATGTCGTCTGAGCTCGCAATCGTCCACGTCATCGACGACGATGAAGCGCTTCGCGAGTCGCTGATCTTCCTGTTGCGCACCGCCGAGATCGAAGCGAGGAGTTACGCGTCCGCCGCGGCGTTTCTCGATGCGCTGCCGCTTAAGGGCGTGACCTGCGTCATTACCGACGTGCGGATGCCGGGGTTGAGCGGCATCGATCTGTTGCGGCGGGTGAAGGAGCTCGGCATCGAGGTGCCGGTGATCGTCATTACCGGCCATGGCGACGTTCCGCTCGCGGTCGAAGCCATGAGATATGGCGCCGTCGATTTCCTCGAAAAACCCTTCGACGACGAGATTTTGCTGCAGAGCGTGCGGGCGGCGCTACGCCAACAGGCCGGCGCGGCCAAGCGGCAGAGCGAACGCGCGGAGATCGAAGGCCGGTTGGCGGCGCTGTCGCCGCGCGAGCGCGACGTGCTCGGCGGCCTGGTCGCGGGCCGCGCCAACAAGCAGATCGCCTTCGATCTGGGTATCAGCCCGCGCACCGTCGAGATTTACCGCGCCAATCTGATGGACAAGATGAAGGCCGGAAGCCTGTCCGAGCTGGTGCGCATGGCGCTCATAGTCGGCGTGCTGGGCCGCGAATGAAGGCGCCGGATGCGGCGGTTCTTTTCGTCGGTTCCGTGACGAGATCGCCCACCACTGATCAGCTGCCTCCAGGGACATGTTGTGCCGAGCCGAATTGACGCAAATCAATGCGGCTCGTGCGGCGTTTGGCCATTGATCGTCCAAATGGACGATCAGGTGAGCAGAATTGGCTTGGAATCGGCGATGACAGAGGGCCCCAAAGGCGCATCAAAAGCCACGGCAAAACGGCCCATTGTTGCGGTCGTGGACGACGATCCTGCCGTGTGCGGCTCGCTGAAATTCGCGCTCGAGCTCGAGGGATTTGCCGTGCGCACCTATCACAGCGGCGCCGAGCTCCTCCATGCGGGCGACCTCGAAGGCTTCAATTGTTTTGTCGTCGACCAGAGAATGCCGGGAATGACCGGCATGGAGCTGATCGAGATGCTGCGCAAGCGACAGGTTTCGACGCCGGTCATTCTCATCATCAGCCATCCCAATGCCGCGCTGAGCGCACGCGCGCAAAAGGCCGCGATTCCGATTGTCGAGAAGCCGCTGTTGGGCAATGCGCTAGTGGAACGTATCCGCGAGGCCTGCTGGGCCTGATCGAGCCGGCGCCTCGATCTTGATCTTGAGAAAATTTGTTGATCTAGCGCAAAGCAGCCTGCCGCTGCCGGCACTATTTTGCCCGCGCAACTCAATCTCGGACACTACACCTTTGAGGGGAGTGAACAAATGTCAGAGCAGAAATCGGACGTCACAATGGACCAGGGCTTCATCGTTTTCTTCCGCCTGACGATGGGCTGGACTTTTCTTTGGGCGGGCATCCATCATTTCGGCGACGACCAGTTCGTCCTGGGCTTTTTAAGCCACGTCAAAACGTTCCATGCGGTCTACGCGCCGTTCACCAATCCGGCGATCGTCCCGACACTGACTTTCCTTGTCGAGTACGGGCACCTGCTGATCGGGTTGTCGCTGGTCTCCGGCCTCCTGGTGCGCGTCAGCGCGCCGTTCGCGATCATGCTGCTGCTGCTCTATTGGACGGCCCACATGGACTTTCCGTATATCGAGAACGTCAACAATTATCTGGTCGATTACCACATCGTCTATTCGGGCGTTCTCGTCTATCTGATCGTCAAACGCGCCGGTCACGTCTTCGGTCTCGACGGCTGGGTCAGCAAGATGGCCGCGGTGCAGCACGCTCCGGCACTGCGCTGGATGGTGGCATAGAGCAATAGAACACGACGAATGGGACTTTAGCCTAAGCGAATGCAAAAAACCCTGGGGCCTTGGCCCCGGGGTTTGACGTTTTAGCATGCGTCGCGGCGATCAGAACCGGTAGTTGACGCCGGCGCGCACGATGTTGGTGGTGAACGACACGTTGTCGGTCGCAAGTGCGCCGCAGGAGATGCCGCAATTGAACTTGCCGAGGTCGACGTAGAGATATTCGGCCTTGGCGGTCCAGTTGCCGGCGATGGCGAACTCGAGACCCGCACCCACCGTCCAACCGGCATTGGTGTTGCTTGCGCCGGCGAAGCCCGGGGTCGAGGCGCGGATATCGCCGAACGCGGCGCCGCCGGTGACGAAGGGCATGAAACGGTCGGCGGCGTAGCCGAGCCGACCGCGCACCGTGGACAGCCAGTTATCGGTGGTCTTGCAGCCCAGCGGGCAGGCGGTGTTGGTGGTGCCGTTGATGTCGGCCCAGTCGATGTCGCCTTCGACGCCGACGACAGCCTGGCCGAACTGGTAATTGTAGCCGACCGTGCCGCCGACCAATCCGCCGGAGGTGTTGAAGCTGCCAGTCGAATCCCACTGCGACCGGCCGAAGCCGCCGCCGCCGTTGATGCCGATGTAGAAGCCGGTCCAGTTGTAGACCGGAACTTCAACCGGAGCCTTGTAATAGGGCGCCGGCGCCGGACGCGGCGGAAGATCGGCTGCCGCCGCCGTGCCCGTCAGCGCCGCCAGGCTGATAAGGGCGAAAAACACGCGCTTCATTATTGACCTCCATTGAGCGTAGGTGGCCGCATAGTATTCGTGGACAATTTTGCGTCTAGTGCAGGGAAGACACAGTGGATTTGTCTATCTGGACGACAATATGGCAAGATTTGAGACAGTAGAGCCACGATTAAAGCAAACAATGTCTTAACGTTGGTGCGACAATGGTAAAATAAGTTTCAACAATGGCGAAAATCGCGCAGCGGGAACTTATCCGGCCCATGGAGCCTACTTGGCTCGCGGCGTCGGCTACCTCCCGGAAATGGAACCTCGCTGCGGGCTAGAAGTGGTAGTTGACGCCGAGCCGCAGCAGGTTGGCGGTCAGCCCGTTGGTCGTGCCGGTAACCGAGAAACTGCGGTCCGCCAGATCGAGGTAGAGCCATTCCGCCTTGGCCGACCAGTGCGGGCCGAAGCTGACCTCGGCACCTGCGCCCGCGGCCCAGCCGGGGCTGGTCCTGGTCTCCGACAGATTGCCGGGACTGTCCACGGTCAGGCTGCCAAAGGCGAGGCCGGCGGTGCCGAACAGCAGCACATTGCCGACGGCGACGCCGGCGCGGCCGCGCAAGGTGCCGAACCAGGGATTGGTGAACTGCCAGGGCGCAAACGTGTCGCTCGCCGCCGAGGCCTGAATGTCGGTCTCGACGCCGGTGACGAACTGGCCGAACTGCCAATTGTAGCCGGCCTGGATGCCGCCAAAGATTCCGGACGGCTTGGTCGGATTGTTGCTCACGTCGGCCCATTCGTAGCCGATATTGGCGCCGAGATAGGGGCCCATCCAGCTGAAGGCCGAAAGCGGCGCGGGGGCGGTGTAGTAGCTTGCGGCCGGAAGGTCGGCGGCGCGCGCCGGGCCGGCTATGGCCGCCATTGCCACGAAGAGAGTTGCGCCAAGACGTGTCTTCATTGCCGACCTCCGCGAAAACACCGGGCGCGAACCGAACCGCCAGCGCACGGCGGGCGCCGCATGCCCATATTGAGGCTCGAAGTAAGGCGCCAAGATCAGGCGCCAAGAGCGTCTACCTGGCCTATAGAATTTATCGCGATGTTTCAGTTAAGCGGTGATGAACCGCTAAGTAGTTCCAAGATGTCATCGTTAAGAAAGCCTATATTTGCGGCCTGACTTGGCTTGAGCCCAATACGCATGAGCGATCCAAAGAAAGACGTCGCGCCGGAACCCGATCTCGTCGACGAGGACGACGAAGAGACGCTGCCGGAAGCCGACGAGGCCGCGGCAATCCAGCCCGACGAGGTGGCGGGTTCGCTCGCCGCCGGCCGCGACGCCGTCGTCGCCGCCATCAAGCAGGCGCCGTCGCGGCCGGGCGTCTATCGCATGATCGACGGCCGCGGCGACGTGCTCTATGTCGGCAAGGCCAAGAACATCAAGAAGCGCATCGCGGCTTACGCCCGGCCGACCGGCCTCGATACCCGCATCGAGCGCATGATCGCGCAGACCCGGACGCTGGAATTCGTCGTCACCCGCACCGAGACCGAGGCGCTGCTGCTCGAAGCCAACCTGATAAAACGGTTGCGGCCGCGCTTCAACGTCACGCTGCGCGACGACAAATCGTTTCCCTATATCCTGATCACCTCGGATCACTGGGCGCCGCAAATCCTCAAGCATCGCGGCGCGCGCTCGCGGCCCGGCCAGTATTACGGCCCGTTCGCCTCGGTGTGGGCGGTCAACCGCACCGTCAATGCGCTGCAGCGCGCCTTTCTGCTGCGCTCGTGCAGCGATCCGTTCTTCGAAAGCCGCACCCGGCCATGTCTGCTTTATCAGATCAAGCGCTGCTCGGCGCCGTGCACCAAGGAGATCGACTATCCCGATTATGCGGCGCTGGTGCGCGAGGCCAATGCGTTCCTGTCCGGCCGCAGCAAGTCGGTCAAGGAACAGCTCGCCGCGGCCATGGAGAAGGCGTCCGCCGCGCTCGATTTCGAGCATGCCGCGATCTACCGCGACCGACTGGCGGCACTGTCGGCGATCCAGTCGCAGCAGGGCATCAATCCGCGCACCGTCGAGGAGGCCGACGTCTTTGCCGTGCATCAGCAGGGCGGCTTCACCTGCGTCGAAGTGTTCTTCTTCCGCACCGGACAGAACTGGGGCAACCGCGCCTATTTTCCAAAGGCCGACAAATCGCTCGGCCCGGGCGAAGTGCTGTCGGCCTTCCTGGCGCAGTTTTACGACGACAAGCCGCCGCCGCGCCTGATCCTGATCTCGCACGCCATCGAGGACCGAGCGCTGCTTGCCGAGGCGCTCGCCACCAAGAGCGGCCACAAGGTCGAAATCTCATTGCCGCAACGCGGCGAGAAGAAGGATTTGATGGCGCATGCGCTCGCCAATGCGCGCGAGGCGCTCGGCCGCAAGCTCGCTGAAACCTCCTCGCAGCAAAAACTGCTCGATCAGCTCGCGGAAACTTTCGCGCTGCCGCGTCCGCCGCGCCGCATCGAGGTCTACGACAACAGCCACATCCAGGGCACCAACGCGGTCGGCGCCATGATCGTCGCCGGCCCGGAAGGCTTTCGCAAAAAGGACTATCGCAAGTTCAACATCCGCTCGACCGAGCTCACCCCAGGCGACGATTTTGCCATGATGCGCGAAGTTTTGGGCCGCCGCTTCAAGCGGCTGATGAACGAAGCGCCGCGTTTGCCCTCTCCCCTTGCGGGAGAGGGCGGCGTGCCGCAAGGCGGCACGCCGGGTGAGGGTTCGAGAATCCCGGCAGAGGCAGGGATTCTCGAACCCTCACCTGACCTCGCTGCGCCAAAGCTTGATGCCGACGGCATCAAGCGTACTCATCTACTCTCGCGATCGATCGAAGGATCGATCGCGCCGCGCCCTCTCCCGCGAGGGGAGAGGGAAGAGGAGGGCGAGGAATCCCCGTGGCCGGACCTGGTGCTCATCGACGGCGGCCTCGGCCAGCTCAATGCCGCCCGCGAAGTGCTCGCCGGCCTTGGCGCCGAGGTTCCCTTGGTCGCCATCGCCAAGGGGCCGGACCGCGACGCCGGGCGCGAAACCTTCTTCCTCCCGGGCCGCGACTCGTTCAAGCTGCCGCCGCGCGACCCGGTGCTCTATTTCGTCGAGCGGCTGCGCGACGAGGCCCATCGCTTCGCCGTCGGCTCGCACCGGACGCGGCGGGCGCGCGATATGCGCGAGGCCGGCCTGCAGGAGATCGCCGGCATCGGACCGACGCGCAAACGCGCGCTGCTGCATCACTTCGGCACGCTGAAAGCCATCGAGCGCGCCTCGGTCACCGACCTGATGCAGGTCGAAGGCATTAGTGCCGAAACGGCACGGCGGATTTACGAATTCTTCCATGAGGGGGCGGCGTAAAAAATCGGACGGCGGCCATGCGCAAGAGTAAGGTTCCATTAGGGGCGTCGCGCAGCGACGCGCTGGCATGCGCGCCTCGGGTCTCGCGGCCGTCATGGGGCGGCGCTATGGTGCGGCCATGAATTCGACCACGACCAACGCGGAACGGCCGCGCGCCCACGCCAGCGCGCTGCCCAATATCCTGACCTATGCGCGGATCGCCGCCGTGCCGCTGGTGGTCGGCTGCATGTATTGGGAGAGCATTCTCGACGGCGGGCTGTGGCTGCGTTGGGTGGCGCTGACGATTTTCATCGCCGCCGGCGTCACCGACTTTTTCGACGGCTATTTCGCCCGCATCTGGGGCCAGCAATCCTCGCTCGGCCGCATGCTCGATCCGATCGCCGACAAGCTTCTGGTCGCCTCGTGCCTGTTGATGCTCGCCGCCGAGGACACCATCCACGGCTGGGCGCTGCTGGCCGCGGTGGTCATTCTTTGCCGTGAGGTGCTGGTGTCGGGGCTTCGCGAATATCTCGCCGAGCTGCGGGTGAGCGTGCCGGTGACGCGGCTTGCCAAGTGGAAGACCACGTTGCAGCTCGTCGCCGTCGGTTTCTTGATCTGCGGCGATGCCGGCGATGCCATCGTGCCGGTGGTGACGCAAATCGGCATTACGCTGTTGTGGCTGTCGGCTTTGCTGACGCTCTATACGGGTTGGGATTATCTGCAGGCCGGCCTGCACCACCTCACCCGGGAGGACGCGTGAAGCTTCGCTATTTCGCCTGGGTGCGCGAACGTGTCGGCAAGACGGAGGAGGAGATCGATCCGCCGGCCGGTATAGCAACCGTCGGCGAACTGGTCGCTTGGCTCACCAAGCGCGGCGAGGGCTACGCCTACGCGTTCGAAAATCCGAAAGTGATCCGCGCCGCGATCGATCACAACCACGTGCGCGCCGATGCGCGAATCGACGGCGCCCACGAGATTGCCTTTTTCCCGCCGATGACCGGCGGGTGATACAGCGTCGTCATGACCGCGACCATACGCCTGCAACGCGAAGCCTTCGACGTCGCCGCGGAAACGGCGCTGCTGACGCGCGGGCGCACCGATATCGGCGCCGTGGTGACCTTCACCGGGCTGTGCCGCGCCGACGAGAACGGCGATCCGATCGCGGCGCTGACGCTCGAGCATTATCCCGACATGGCGGAAGCCGAGATCGCCCGCCATGTCGAGGAAGCGCGCACCCGCTGGCCGCTTCTGGGCGTCACCGTGATCCATCGTTACGGCCGGATCGCGCCCGGCGAGGTCATCGTGCTGGTGGTGACCGCTTCGAGCCATCGTGAGGCGGCCTTCGCCGCTGCGTCTTTCCTGATGGATTATCTGAAAACCCGCGCGCCGTTCTGGAAGCAGGTCGAAAAGGTGTCCGGCAATACATTGGTCGACAAGATTTGGGTCGATGCCAAGGCTGCCGACGATGCCGCCGCCGAGCGCTGGTCGGAGCCACCACCGCGACGCGAAGCGGCGAAGTGAGGCGCGCGGATCGTAGCCAGCTCGATACCCGCTTATGGAAGCCAGAACGGCTGGGCGGGCCGCAGCCGCTCAAATCCTCGCGACAGGCCGATGTCGCGCAACGTCCGGTCGGTGAGACTGGAAAGCTCGGTGCGTGCATTGGCGCTGACCTGCCAGGCGGCGAAACCATGCCTCACGCGGCGCCACAGGCGAAGCGGCAATGCGTTGTTCGTGTCCATGGCTCACTCCAAAGCTCAAGAATGTAACGTAGCTAAAAAACTAAACCACCGATGCCGGGGCGCATGTGACGGCGAGCACGAAATCGCGCCTGTCCGGTCGCACCTGTGATGTACGTCACAGGTCATCTGCTTTTTGATTGGTTTCTGATTGCCGAGATCGAGCGGGGCGTCACTGGCTTAACGCGCCCGCGCCGTTTGCCCCCGGCATTGAGCGGCCACGCTGCCGGCTACGCCGCCTCGGCCTTGCCCTTGGGCTGCACCGTGTGGGTGTAGTCGCGCATCAGCTGCGCCGTGATGCGGCCGGGGGTGAAGGTCCAGTTGGCGATCTCGGACACCGCGGTGACCTCCGCGGCGGTGCCGGTGATGAAGCATTCCGAGAAGCTGCCCAGTTCCTCGGGCATGATGCGGCGCTCGATCACCTCGATACCGCTCTGCTTGGCCAGATTCATTGCGGTCGCACGCGTGATGCCGGCGAGGAAGCAATCGGCGATCGGGGTGTGGATCTTGCCGTCCTTGATGAAGAAGATATTGGCGCCGGTGCATTCGGCGACGCGGCCCTCCCAGTCGAGCATCATCGCGTCGGCATAACCGCGCTTTTCGGCGCGATGTTTTGAGATGGTACAGATCATGTAGAGGCCGGCGGCCTTGGCGAGGCAGGGCGCGGTTCTCGGATCGGGCCGCCGATATTCGGCGAGGTCGAGCCGGATGCCTTTGAGGCGCTGCGCCGGGTCGAAATAGCTCGGCCATTCCCAGGTGGCGACGGCGAGGTGGATCTTGTTGTTCTGCGCCGAGACGCCGAGCTGCTCCGAGCCGCGCCAGGCGATCGGCCGCACATAGGCTTCCTTCTGATTGTTCTTTTCCAGAACCAGGCGCTTGGCGGCGTCGATCTCCGCAACCGTATAGGGAATTTCGAAGTCGAGGATTTTCGCCGAGCGTTTCAGCCGCTCGGAATGCTTGGTGCTCTCGAACACGACGCCGCCATAGGCGCGTTCGCCCTCGAACACGCAGCTCGCATAATGCAGGCCGTGGGTGAGCACGCTGATCTTGCACTCGACGGTGGGAATGAGCTTGCCGTCGAGCCAGATGAGATCGGAGCGTTGGTCGAAGGGCACTGCCATGGCATTGCCTCCCTGATTTCTCACCCCGCCCGAAACCGGCGCGCGGAGCCGGCTTTTGCTTCGGGACGGGACTCCCGTTATGGTCGCAGCCGCTCTATAGAGCGCCCTTTATAGCCGGCGCAACGCTCAGCCGGAACGGCGCGGTCCGATGTCGCGGTCGCAGCTTTGGCTTAACAAGCCGCCCGAAATATGTCAATAGTGCTTACCTAAATGGCTGACATCAGCATCACCACGGCCAGGAAACTCCGCTCCACCGCCGAACCGGTCGAGGCGGCGGCGGCGGCGCAGGAGCCGTGCTGGGATCTCATCGAGCTTCTGTTTTTCGCATATCGCGATTTCGTCGGCGATCCCGACGAGGTGCTGGCCAAGCTCGGCTTCGGCCGCGCCCACCATCGCGTGCTGCACTTCGTCAACCGCAATCCCGGCATCAAGGTCGCCGATCTTCTCGATATCCTGAAAATCACCAAGCAGTCGCTCGGCCGCGTGCTCAAGCAGCTCATCGATCAGGGCTATGTCGTGCAGCGCGAGGGCGCCCACGACCGCCGCCAGCGGCTTCTCCATGTCAGCGCGGCGGGCGAGGCGCTGGCGATGCAGCTCGCAGGCCTGCAGACCGAGCGCATTGCCCGCGTGCTGGCCGAACTCGGCCCCAGCG